>NZ_JBAKFQ010000008.1:0-187790 GCF_053484255.1 Martelella sp. FLE1502 | reverse complement strand
CCGTCCGGAAGGCACGGCAATCGCCGAAGCTACACCACGCTGCGGGACACGATCGTGGTTAGAGCTGCAACCCCTCTCTCCATTCGGTTCTGCCATCTTTGAGAAGACGCCTGTGTTTTGAACGCATCAAGCCTGTCGGGAGGCATGTGCTTTTGACGTAGTTCAACTTCGTTTAATACAAAATAAAATACAAATATTGACATTGGTTAAAATGTAGCTACAAATACCCATGGAGGAGTTCACATGACTACAGTGCCGCAATTTTCGAGCGATATGCCCCTGCATGTACAGGTGCGCGAGTTGATCCGCCAGCAGGCGATCAGCGGCGAGATCGTTGATGAAAACGGGCGGTTGATGACGGAGGCGGCACTGGTCGAGCGGTTCGGCGTTAGCCGGGTCACGGTGCGCAACGCGCTGGCGCCGCTTGTCGAGGACGGGATGTTCGACCGCAGCCCCAAGCGCGGCACGTTTTTGCGGCCCAACTACGCCGAGCGATGGGTCGGCCGGCTGATGGGGTTCCAGGAAATCATGGCGGAGGCCGGCTATCGCCCGGGCGCCGCGATCCTGCAGAACGGCATGACCCACCAGCATGATGATGAAGTGCGCGAGCTGCTGAAGGAGCGGGCGGTCTACGAGCTGAAGCGCATCCGCTATGCCGACGACACGCCGATCGCGATCGAGCACGCCTTCTATCCGCCGGATATCGGGATCGAGCTCAGCAAGCGCGAGCTCATTACCATCAAGATGTATCAGGTGTTCGAGGAAGAGCTCGGTCTCGAGATCAAGGACGCCGTCCAGACTATCAGCGCCCGTATTTCCACGGCCGAGGACGAGGCGGCGCTGGAGCTCGAACAGGCATCCGCCCTGATCGAAATGCAGCGGACCACTTTTGGCCCCGAGGGCCGGGTGCTCGAACTGCTGAGGGCCGTCTACCGCCCGGATTTCTTCCAGTTAACCATCAATTTGAGCCGGAGAGGCTTCTGAGCCGCCCGGCCCAGTTTCAACAGCACAGGTAATGTCACGCGATGAGCAAGCCGAACGTCATCATCATTCTCAACGACGATATGGGGTATTCCGATATCGGCTGCTATGGCGGCGAGGTCGAGACCCCCAACCTTGACCGGCTCGCGCAGAACGGCCTGCGCTATTCCCAGTTCTATAACACCGCCCGCTGCAGCCCGTCGCGCGCCTCGCTGATGACCGGCCTGCACCCGCACCAGACCGGCATCGGCGTCCTGACCTATGATATGGGTCCGGAAGGCTATGCCGGCAATCTGAGCGAGGATTGCGTCACCATTCCGGAAGCGCTGAAGGGCAGCAATTATCGCTCCTATATGAGCGGGAAGTGGCACATCGCCTCGGACCTGAAGAAGCCCAATGGCGCCTGGCCGATGCAGCGCGGTTTCGACAAGTTTTACGGCACGATCATCGGGGCGGGCAGCTTCTATCATCCCAATACGCTGACGCGCGGCGATGAGAATATCGAGCACGAGGCGGTGGAAGATCCCGCATTCTTCTACACCGACGCAATCAGCGATCAGGCCGCGCGCTATGTGCACGAACATAAGGATGAGCATGCGGATCAGCCGTTCTTCATGTATGTCGCTTACACCGCGCCGCACTGGCCGCTGCACGCGCATCCGGAGGATATCGCCAAATACAAAGGTCGTTTCGATGCCGGCTGGGACACGTTGCGCCAGGAGCGGCTCGACCGTCTTGTCAAGGCCGGCATCCTTGATGCCTCCTGGAAGCTGAGCCCGCGCGACGAGACGCAACCGCCCTTCGAAGAGGCCGAAGACCGCGAATGGCTGATCCGCTGCATGGAGGTCTACGCCGCCCAGATCGACCGGATGGACCAGGGCATCGGGCGGATACTGAAGGCGCTGGAAGAAACCGGCCAGGCCGACAACACGGTTGTGATCTTCCTGTCCGACAATGGCGGCTGCGCCGAGGATATTCCCGAAAATGTCGATCCGAAGCAGCTTGTCGAGCAGCTGATGATCGCACAGTACAAGACCCGCGACGGCCGCGATGTGCGGATCGGCAACGACACGTCGATCATGCCGGGCCCGGAGGATACCTATCAGAGCTACGGCACGGCCTGGGCCAATCTCTCGAATGCGCCGTTCCGCTATTACAAACACTGGACCCATGAAGGCGGCATCGCGACCCCGCTGATCGTTCACTGGCCGGAAGGCATCGCCGACAAGGGCGGCATCCGCCACACGCCCGGACAGCTTCCGGACCTGATGGCGACGATCCTTGAGATCACAGGCGCGTCCTATCCCGAGACGCGCAACGGCGCCGCGGTTCCGCCCTGCGAGGGGGCGAGCCTCGTACCTTCGTTCACCGATCCGACGGCCACCCGCAAACCGCTGTTCTTCGAGCATGAAGGCAATGCGGCGGTGCGTGACGGCAAATGGAAGCTGGTGCGCAACTACCCGGCGGAGTGGGAGCTCTACGACATGAATGCCGACCGCACCGAGCTCAATGATCTGGCCGCCCTTCACCCCGATCGGGTGCGCGACATGGCTGCCATGTATGACGAATGGGCCGCGCGTTGCGGGGTCATTCCGCGCGAGAAAGTGCTGGAAATCATGAAGGACGCCGGCGAACCGGCGTTCTGGGAAGACGAAGACGCCTGACGCGGCGGTCAAGGACCCCGCGCAATCTGAAACCGCGACGGGACCCGGAGGAAGGGCCCGGCGCACCGACAGACTTAATGACGTAAACGTTCCAACCTGGGAGGAAATCATGAGGAACATCACCACTAAATCCATGCGTCCGGCAGGCCTTCTGGCCTTGTCGGTCCTGCTGATGGCGGGCGTTGCGCCAGCCCATGCGGAGATCACGGAGGACTATACGTTCCGTCTGGCCAATGTCCTGTCGCCGAGCGATGTCACGGCCTTCGGCATCGACAAGTTCGCCGAACTCGCGAACGAGAAATCGGACGGCAAGATCACCATCGAGGTGTTCCATGGCGGCCAGCTTGGCTCGGGCGTGGAGACCTTCGAGGCGGTGAAGAACGGCCATATCGATTTTGCCGCGGATTCCTTCGCCAACCTGGCGTCGATCACGCCGGCGTTCGAGGTCTTCCATTTCCCGTTCCTGTTCGAATCGCGCGACCAGCTTCTCAACGCCATGGGCAGCGACGCCGTTCAGGAAGAGGTCAACGAAGAACTCGAACCCGTCAATCTGGAATGGTTTGCGACGTTCGAGATCGGCGGCCCGCGCGAAGTCGGCACGTCGAAGAAGAAGATCGAAACCGCCGACGATCTCGCCGGCATGAAATTCCGCGCCTCGCGCTCGCCGCTGGAGATCGCCTCGCATGAATCCTGGGGCGCTGCCGGCGTCACGGTCGACTGGCCGGAAACGCCCGAGGCCGTCCGTCTCGGCATGGTCGACGGCCTGACAGTGCCCTATGCGAGCTTCTACTCCGCCAAGTTCCACGAGGGCAATCTGATCAACTACATTCTGGACCTCAACTTCCAGAATTATGCCTCGGTGCTGGTGGTTAACCGGGACAAGTATGAAGCCCTGCCGGATGAGGTGCGCGATGTTCTCGAAGATGCCGCCGCCGAGGCTCAGGCCTGGCATGTCGATTTCGTTTCCGACTACATCACCAAGAATATCGAGGAGATGAAGGCCGAGGGCGTCGAAATCTACGCCCTGCCGGATGCCGAATATGCCAAGGTGCGCGACATGACCATCGAGAAGGTCTGGCCGCAATTCGTCGGCAAGGAAGGCATGTCGCAGGAAAAGATCGACCTCATCAAGCAGGAGGCCGGTCCGGTCGGCGATGGCGGCTGGGGCTACACCCGCTGATCTTTCTTTCAAAATCCATATGACGTCCGGGCCGCGCTGGCGGCCCGGATCATCAACAGGGGCCTGATCATGTCTCAATCCCGCTTCTCCAACGCGGTCCGTCTGGTCGACAAGTGGCTTGCGGGTATCGTGAGCGGCCTTTGCGTCGCCCTGCTCGGCGCGATCGTCGTGACCATCAGCGCTTCGGTATTCTCGCGCTTCGTGGTGTTCCATCCGCTGAATTTCGCCGATGCGCTCGCCAAGTATTTCCTGCAATGGATGGCTTTTCTCGGCGTTGGCCTTGCGATCCGGGGGGGCGAGCATGTTCTCGTTGATATGCTGGTCATCAAATTCTCGCAGCGCAGCGCCAGGGCGTTGCTTGTCGGGATCAATGTTCTGGTTTCGGTACTGTTCGCGACGGTTGCCTATTACGGGACGCTCAATGCGCTGAGCGGGCTCAACTCCCATGATCCCTTCGTCTTCGGCATCTCGATGGCGATCCCCTATTTCTCGGTCGCCGTCGGCGCGCTTTACGCGCTTATCCAGACCAACCTCACCACCTGGATCAGACTTCAGGACCCCGAAATCCGGTTTCAGCCGAGCGAGGTGACGACATGAGCGCGCTTGCCCTTTATTTTATCGCCTTTATCGCGCTGATCGCCGCAGCGGTTCCGATCGCCTTCGCGCTCGGCCTGTCGACCCTTTTCGTGTTCGTGCTCACGGATCAGCCGGTGCAACTGTTCACGCAGCGGCTATGGACCGGTCTCGACAAGTTCACCCTGGTCGCCATTCCGCTGTTCATTCTGGCCGGCGAACTGATGGGCGGTTCCGGCATTTTGAGCCGGCTTCTCGATTTCTCCCGCCTTCTGGTGGGCCGCTTCAAGGGCAGCCTGCTGCAGATCAATGTCCTTGTCAGCATGTTCTTCGGCGGCATCAACGGTTCCGCGATTGCCGATACCAGCGCCGTCGGCGCGATGATGATCAAGGCCACCAAGGATGAATATGGCGAGGCCGACCTTGCCGCTTCCGTGACCGCGGTCAGTTCCGTGGTCGGCCCGGTCATACCGCCGAGCCTGCCGATGCTGATCTACGCCTTTGCCGCCGGCAATGTCTCGATTGCCGCGCTTTTTCTCGCCGGCGTCGTGCCGGGCGTTCTGCTCGGGCTTTCGATGATGGTCGTGACGGCGTTTCTGGTTCGTAAGAAGAACTATCCGGTCTCCCGCCAGCGCTACAGCTTCGGTGAGGTTCTCAGGATCACCGGTCGCTTCATGATTGCGGCGATCCTGCCGCTGATCATGGTCGGCGGCGTTGTCGGCGGCATCGCGACGCCGACCGAGGCCGGCTGTATAGCGATCGTCTATGCGCTGGCGGTTGGCTTCTTCGTGACCCGTGAGCTGAACTGGGTTCTGGTTCACCGCGCGATGATGCGGACCATCATCGTCACGGCCGTGGTCATGATCATCATCGCCTTCGGCAATGTCTCGACATGGTGGCTGACGATCGAGGGCGTGCCGCGCGGCATCTCCAACTTCCTCTCGGATTTCACCAGCAGCCCGGTTGTGTTCATGGCGCTGATGCTTGTGATTTACCTCGTCATCGGCCTGTTCATCGAGCAGGCGGCGGCCATGGTCATGCTGGTGCCGATCTTCGCGCCGCTCGCCGCAAGCTACGGCGTCGATCCCGTCCATTTCGGGCTGGTCACGTGCCTGGCGCTCGCGCTCGGTCTGGTGACCCCGCCGGTAGGCCTCTGCCTCTATATCGCAGGCGGCATTGCCAATGTCCCGATCCACAGGGTGTTTGCCACGGCAATGCCCTATCTGGTCGCGATGGCCATGATCCTCCTTCTCGTCACCTTCGTTCCCCAGATCTATCTCTGGCTGCCGAGGATGATGGGCTTTTAGAGATAATCGGCAAAGTTTGGGAGCCATAGACCTGACCGGCGAATAGCCGAACGCGCCCGTCAGCTGTACCGGGCAGTCGGTGAGTGCCTCCACCTTTTCTGTCACCCTGCGAAGGCCAAGTTCATGTAGGGGCAGTTTGAATTCTAAGCAGAAAGTTGCCGTGACGACGGGATCGCAGGTTCAAATCCCTTGAAGACCGCACATTCTTTCCAGTTAATATACGCCGCCTGACTGATCTCCAACACTGCAGCAGATCTCGGCCACGGCACGCCGTGATCGCCCTGCTTCAGAATAAACGCTTTCTAGTCGATCAAAAATCTCCGTTGTCTTAACTTCTTCCTCTCCTGCTCCCAGCCGGGAATCACAGCGGAAAAGACCAATACCAAACGATCCAGTGTTCAGACGCACAACAAAAGAAATCCACTTGGCGCTAGTCAAACCAGCTGACGGTTGGCCAGCGCGGTGAAAGCGCCATCCTGCGCGAGCAGTTCGTCATAGCTCCCGCTCTCGACGATCCGGCCGTTTTCGAGAACATAAATGCGGTCGGCATGGCGGATTGTTGAAAGCCGATGCGCTATGATGATGCGCGTCGCCTTCATGCGTTCAAGCGCGGCGCTGACCTCTGCCTGGGTGACATTGTCGAGCGCGCTGGTCGCCTCGTCGAACAGAACGATGCGCGGCTTGCGCACCAGGGCGCGCGCGATCAGCAGCCGTTGCTTCTGCCCGCCCGAGAAGGTTGCCGCGCCTTCGCCGACCGGCGTCTGCAGGCCCATCGGCATCGCTCTGATATCCCGCTCGAGACCGGCATCCCTGACGGCCTGCACGATATCGGCCTCGGTGTAGATGCCGTTGGCCGTGATGTTGTCGCGAATGCTGCCGGTCAGGAGCTTGCCATCCTGAAGAACCACGCCGATCTGCCGGCGCAGCGCGGCGGGATCGAGCTTTTCAAGGTCGTGACCGTCATAGGCGACGCCGCCTTTTTGAGGCGTCGCGAAGCCCAGCAGCAAGCGCAGCAGCGTCGACTTGCCGCTGCCCGACGGGCCAACGATTGCCACGAACTCGCCGGGCCGGATATCCAGGCTCACATCGTCGAGGATCGGCCGGCCGGCCGCCTCATAGGCGAAGCTGGCATGGGCGACGACGATCCGGCCGCTCAACTCGCCGGGGTCGATTTTCGCGCCCGAAACCTCCGGCTCGCCCGCCAGAATGGGTTCGGTGCGTTCATAGAGCGGCTTCAGCGACATCAGCGTGACGAACGCGCCGGCAAAGCCGGAAAGCCCGCCGTAAAACTGCCCGAAGGCCGTATTGAAGGCGATGAAGGTACCGGTCGACACGTCCTCGACATAAAAGGCGAACACCGCCAGCGCGACGATATGGAAGACGATGAGGACCCCGCTTGTCAGCAGCCCCTCGCTGTAGGACAGCACGTTGGAGCGCAGCCGGAAATGCATGTCGCGGGCGAAGCGCTCGGTCCAGTCGGCAAAGGCCAGCCTTTCGGCTCCGTTGACCTTCAGCGTGGCGATGCCGGATACGAACTGGAAGGTTCTGGCGGACAGTTTTCCGCGTAGTTCGTATTGTTCGCGCTGGTATAGCAGTTGCAGATACGCGAGAGCCGAACTGATCAGAATGACGAATAGCACGAAGCCCACGGCAATGCCGGCGAGCATGGGCTGATAATAGAGCATCATCGCCAGGCTGACGGTGGAGAACAAACCGCTGAACAGGACCGAAAGGGTTGAGCCGCTGAGCGCCCGGCTGAGCGCGTTGATCCCCGATGCGCGGTTCGCGAGATCGCCGACCTCGTATTGCTGGAAGAAGGAGGCCGGCAGGCGCAGCAGCCGGTCCCAGACCGCGCTCTGCACCACTGCGTCGATCCGGCCGCGCATGCGCAATTGCGTCAGCGCCCGCGCCGTGCCGAAGCCGAGCGTGGCGAACGCCGCCGCCACCAGAACGATGGTGACCTGGCGCAACTGGTCGTATTCGGCTTTCGGGATGATCGTATCGAAGATATGGCCGGATACCAGCGGCGTGAGCAGCGCCAGCAACGACGCGCAGGCCGACGCGATCAGGATGGTGGCGAAGGCCCGGACATTGTTGCGGAACACGAAGCCCAGCAGCATGCGCGACGTCACCTTGCCGTCCGGCAGCGGGCGATAGAAGATATAGGCTTCCGGCGCGAGCGTTTCGGCAAACTGCCTGCCGACCTTGCGCTCGCGGCCCTCGGGATCGATATGACGATAACCGAAGCGGCCGGGAATGAGGCAGGCGGGTTCGCCGCTTTCGGTAAAGGCTAGAAACGCGCCGTGATCGCCGCGCCACCATTCCTCCGGCAGCCGGGCGCGCCTGGAGCGCACATGGTTGGCCCGGGCGATTGCCGCGATCGCCTCGCCGCGCTCCCCTTTAACAAGAGATCGTTGGGTCTTCAGCCGGATACCATCCGCCGCCGCCACGCGGGCCGCACAGCGCGCCAGCGCATCGGGCGCGAGCGTGCCGGCGGGCTGTTTCGCCCTGCGATTAAGAAGCGCCGCCACCTCGCCGGAGGCGGCCTTCAATCGCAACTCCGCCGTCTGGTCGCGACGCGAGACGTCGTCCCCGCCGTCAAGGCGAGTTGTGGCCAGCGTCGTTGCGATGCCTGAAAGCGCGACGCGCAGCGCTTCCGCCCGCCCGCGTTGCAGCCATCCTGCCTCGGCAAGCGCGGCGCTGTCGTACACCCGCGCCGTGACCGGGGCCTGCGCCTGGACCCAGAATTCCGCCGTCAACGGCGCCAGACCCGGCCCGAGCTCGCGCCCGTCGCCTGACTTGAGAACGCCGCCCGTCTCGAGCCAGAGTAATGTGCCGGCGGCGCAGACCGCGGCCCCTGCCGGTATCGAGACATGCTGCCCGGTGCGTAATGGCGCGATGCCGCGCGGCGGCAGGGCGGATGGGCAGGCTGCCAGCAGGCGGCCGATCCAGGCATCGACGCCCGCGCCGGACGGCCCCTCTTCAGTGGCGGCGAGGCGGCAACCGGGCGCCGGGACAACGATGATATCGGGCGCGCCTCCGTCCCAGACGACATCGGCCAGCCCGGTGAATGCGTCGCCGCCGGCAAGGCGCATGAGATGATGCAGCGGCCCGTAGATCTGCGTATTGGGATCGACCGCGAACACATCGGCAGCGCCCTCTTGGACAACGAAGACGCCATCAACCTCATTGAGCGGAATGGCACGCGGCATCCGGGCGGCGTCGCGGGCCTTGCGAAGCGCCGGTGGCAGGTATGTTTGCGGGCTGTCGGTCATCCGGTCTGCTTCTCAGTGAGCGGCCACAAGGCGAGCATAGTGCCCGTCCGGCTCAGCTATCAATCTATCGTGCGTGCCGCGCTGGACGATCCGGCCCTGATCGAGAACGATGATCTCGTCGCTGTCGCGGATGGTCGAGAGCCGCTGGGCGACGATCAGGCAGGCGCAGCCGCGCCGTCTCAGGTTCATGTCGACGGTCTGCTCGGTGACGGGGTCGAGCGCCGACGTCGCCTCGTCCATGATCAGCACGGAGGGGTCGCGCGCGAGAGCGCGGGCAATCTCGAGCCGTTGGCGCTCGCCGCCGCTGAGATTGCGTCCTGCTTCCGACAAGGCGGCATCGATGCCCTGCTCGCGCACCAGCGGCAATTGGTCGAGGCAGGCATCGACGACCGCGCGGCTGATCGCGGGTTCGGGGATCGATGTATCCCAGAGCGTGATATTGTCCCGCAATGTCCCGCTGAAGACATTGATATCCTGACTGACCACGCCGAGCGACGAGGTCAGCGTCAGACGGTCGATCTGTTGCAGGGGGATGTCGTCGAAGAAAATCTCGCCCTGCCATGGTCGGTAGAGCCCGGCGACCAGCTTGCCGACGGTCGATTTTCCCGAGCCGCTGGCGCCGACGAGCGCGATCCGCATGCCCGGTTGCAACAGCAGCGAGAAATCATCGAGCAGCGGCTTTTCAAGCCGGCTGTATCCGAAGGTGACATTGCGAAGCTCGACCTTGCCGACGAGCCTTACCGCGGCGGTGACGGCCTGCGGCCGAGCCGCTGTCGCTGCCGGCTCGGCGGAACCGTAATTGATGACGTCATCGAGACGGTTGAGATCAACCTGCGTCGTCTGCAATGACGAACCCAGTCCCACGAGTCCCGAAATCGGTCCGTTGAAACTGCCAACCAGAACCTGAAACGCGACGAGGTCACCCACGGTCAGCCGACCGTCCAGAACGAACAGCGCGCCGAGGCTGAGAATCGCGATATGCCCAAGCGCCGAAAGGGTTCCCGGCAGCAGGCCGAGCAGGTTGTTCTGCCGCCCGATGGTCTGCGACAGCGAGACGAGCTGGGCCTGAAGGCCGCCCCAGCGGGAAAACAGATCATCCTCGAGCCCGGCGGCCTTGACCGTCTCGATCGCCGACAGGCCGCTCATGATCGCGGACGCCTGCTCCGCCCCGTTTTTGGCCAGTAGATGGCGCGCGTTTTCCAGCCGCAGCCAGACGACCCGCGCCATAATCAGGTTGATGACGGCCATGGCGACGACGAGCGAGGCCAGCGGCACGCTGTAGGAAAACATCAGAGCGCCATAGACGACGATCGAGATCATGCCGACGATGCTGAACGCCAGCGGGCCGGAGATCATCGACGCGACCCGGCTGGCGGAACCAAGCCGGCTCGAAATGTCGCCGGCAAAGCGCTGGCTGAAGAAGTCCATCGGCAAATGCAGCAGGCGCCACAGCACCTTGCGCGTCATGTCGATGCTGACTCTGGCGGAAAACCGCATCAGGTAGTGCTTCTGCAGCCAACTCAAAAGCAGGCTCAACCCGCCGGCCACGACATAGGCCGCAAGCAGCGGTCTGACCCAGTCCTCCTGTCCGCCGACAAGGAAGCCGTCGACATAGATCTTGCTGAGCGCCGGTATCACGATGCCGGGAATGACCATCAGGAGCGTCACCAGCAATATGAAGGCGAACGGTCCTGCCGTCCCGCGCGAGAGCTGCCTCAGTTCGCGCAGCACCGATGGTTTCTCGCCGCCGGTTTCGAATTCTGGCCCGGGCTTGATGGTCACCACGATGCCCGTGAAATCCCGATCCATTTCCGACCATGCGACGCGCCTGCGCCCCTGCGCCGGGTCATTGATCTGGGCGCCCTTGCGGTCGATCTTTTCCAGCACGACGAAGTGATTGAAACGCCAGAAGATGATGGCCGGCAGCGTCACCTCGCGCAGTCGCTCCAGTCCGACCTTGAACCCCTTGGCCTCACAGCCGAAGCGTCTGGCGGCCTCGATCAGGCTCCAGGCGTTCGAGCCGTTTCGCGACACGCCGCATTCGAGCCTCAACCTTTCAAGAGGGACCCATCGGCCGTGATGGGCCAGCACCATCGCGAGACAGGCAGCGCCGCATTCGACCGCTTCCATCTGCAGGATGGTCGGCGTCTTTGCGCTGCGAAAGATCCTTCCCGGTCTCAGCGCCGAAAACAGTTTCGTCATGCGCGTGCTCCGCCGATCATTGATCGAGACCGAGCACTCGGCGGATAGCCGGGATCACCAGAACGATCGGCGGAACCTGCTCCACGGCGACATCGGCATCGGCCAGAGTGCCGGTCCGGACCTCCATATTCGGACCGTGCCCCGAGGTCCATTTCAAGCCGGAGGGCGAGGCCGCGTCCTTCTCAAGCTGAACGCCGAAGGCGATCGGAGGTTCGCTGCCTGCCAGCGCCTTTGCCAGCGTTTCGTTGCCAAGCTGACGCGCGACGGCGGTGTCGCTCTGCGGATCTTCGCTGACCCAGACGACCTTTCCGCGGATGGTGCCGAAACGGGACGCCTCGACGGTCGAGGGCGAAACATTGACCTCCATGCCCGCCAGAACTTTCTTGCCGTGCAGCGGATTGGCGAAAAACACCCCTTCGATGTCGGTGTTGACGGGCTGGACCGTCACGATGGGCGATCCCGGCTGGACAAAGGAGCCGATGCTGGCGTCGACTGCAATGACCTGTCCGGCCATGTCCGAGAGCACCTTTCCGCCGCTGTCGAGCGTGTCCTCGAGATCGGCCAGGTTTTCCTGGGCCTTCAGCAACCGGTCGCTCATCGCCTGAAACGCCGTGGTCTTTTGGTTTTCAAGCTCAAGCCGCTTGGCCGCAAGCTGCTCCTTGTCGAATTTGTTCCCATCCAGATTTGCGGATGCCTGGATGAATGCGTCCCGCGCCTGTTCAAGCCTCAGCGGCGTGATCGCGCCATCGCTGCTGGCCTGTTCGAAGCCTTCGAGAATTTTTTTGCGGCTCTCGAGCTGCTGTTCGTCCCACGCGATCTGGCGCTCCAGATCCTGTTCCTTCTGCTTGAGGTCGGCCAGCTGTTGCGGCAGCAGGTTGTTCCAGTAGGTTTCCAGAAGATCCTGCTCGGTCTTCAGTGAGCGCAGCGTGCGTTCCGCCTCGCGTTTGTCTTCGGCCACCGAGACGATCTCGATGGACGCCAGAAGCTCGCCTTTTTCGATCGTATCGCCGAGTTGGACCGGCAGTGAGCGCAATATGCCGGAATGGGTCGCCACGAAATCGCGGGTCTCGCCATAGGCCGGGCCGAGAATGCCCTTGCCTTGCACAAAGGTCGTCACCGTTCCGAAAATGCTCCAGTAGATCGCACCGCAGAAGACGAGCGCAATCGCGATCGCCACGACCCAGCCGCTCGGGCCGACGACACGCATAAGACTGTCGGTGCTTTCAGGGGTCTGTAGATGTTTGAGAGCAGATTCGCGATAGACCTGTTTGCGGGGCTCTTCGGGACTGGACATGAAGTTGGCGCACTCTTCATCTTACGGGAGCACGATATTCTTCGTGCCCGAATGCTGCGATCGATTTTGATAGGATGCAGGGCAAACAATCGCCCCGCGGCCGCAAGGCCGCAAGACACGCGCGGATTTTCGGAACGAGTTGCACCCGGATGACAAACCGGCGAGCCTGCTCAAATTTAACATCGTCTCTGCCACCCGCGACACTTTGCAAGTCTCGCGAATTAAGCTCCGAAGCGCGGTTTCATTTTCCTCGCCAGCCTGCTCCTCGTCTTTGTTTGACTCGTAAGTCCTCTGAAAGAGAGCGCATCGCTTGCGGCAACGGGACCTCACCAACCCAATCGGCAATTTTGGTGGCAACGCTGGCGACATTCCGCGCACCATGATCGACCCCGTGACCGATCGTTTTGGCAAGTGTCAGAATATCTTCTTCGCCTCATCGACGAGATCATCGACGCCGTGGACGGCGCCGTCAACAGCATCACCGACGCCAGCCCCGACTGTAGCGCCGACGGCAAGGGCTGTTACACCGACCCCCAAAGTCACGGCACCAGCCGCAGCTGCGGGCGCGATGAACACGCCTGCTGCAACCGCTCCTGCAACAGCCCCCGTGCTGCTGTGGTGTTCGTCCAACCAGTTTGTTGCATCCGAAATATCCCCTGAGATGCTTCCGCCTGCAGCTTTCTGCAGTTCTTCAGCGCCCAGCTCTGTGATTTCCGTATCATCGGTCTTGATCGGAGAGTTCATGTTTTCGTTCGGCATTTCATCCTCCTTGAGGCTAATTTGTTCCAAAAGATTCCGAGAGAGTTTTCTTTAGTCAGCTTTGTCTTATCGGCACCAGTCATCCCACACATGTTCGGCGACTACGCCAACGCCGGTCTCTAGCGCAGATCCAACCTTGGACGCCGCGCCGCCAACCCATTCTGCGCCTTTGGCGACATCCGCGCCTCTGTGCGATCAAGAGCGCAGCGCTTCTCAGGCAGCATCTTTAACTCATACGGCGGCGTTCTTTGCGTTATGCAATTCTTTCGCTTGCCACGCTCTTGTCGCCAGCCAGAAAAGTTCGCGATCGATGTCCAATGCGTTGAATGTAATATAAATCAGAGAAATTATCAAATAAGAAATGGACCATGAAATAGATTTAATGGGTTACATTTTGTTTCAAAGTAACATTATGTAACAATCCGGATATTCTCGCTGCCGTTCTCCAGGGCGGGCGTGACTGACGGTCGATGTCTGGAAGGTCAATCCGCGCTTATCCACATGCAGCGGGCAAAGTCTCCCCAAGGAGGGACGAGCCGGCTATGTGGACCCGGGGTGGGCTCGCGGGAGAAAGACCGTAACGCTCGTGCCGACGCTCTCGACACTTTCGATCTCGAGCCTGCCGCCATGGGCGGCGGCAATGCGCGTCACGAGCGACAGACCGAGGCCCGTGCCTTCGATCTTGGCCGTGTTCGAGCCGCGAATCCTTTCTTTGGAAACGGATTCTATCTCACTTTCCGGAATTCCGATTCCTTCGTCCTTGACAGAGAATGCCACGAGCAGTCCATCAATCGCGACTGAGAGCCTCACCGGCTTTTCTCCAGTCGGCGCCGAATATTTCACGGCGTTTTCCAGAAGATTTATCAATGCCAGGCTGAG
Organism: Martelella sp. FLE1502; assembly: GCF_053484255.1. Lineage (NCBI taxonomy): Bacteria > Pseudomonadati > Pseudomonadota > Alphaproteobacteria > Hyphomicrobiales > Aurantimonadaceae > Martelella > Martelella sp. FLE1502. The sequence goes on along the minus strand of NZ_JBAKFQ010000008.1, from coordinate 173,676 downwards.
CATGTGACTATCCACATCGATCTCCACGTCCTGTTCTTCCGGCGGCATGTCAATCTGGAAGGCGGCGCCCGGCATCAATTCTCTGGCGCGACGGCCGATATCGGAGATCATCGGGCCAATGCGGATTGCGCAAAACTGCGGCTCAAGCGCGGAGCCCTGAATGCGGCTTCGGCCGAGATTGATCTCCAGCACTTCGACGAGGCGGGCAATTCCGCGGCGGATTCGCTTTATCCTTTGGCGATTGGGTTCGTCGTCCGCGGCCAGACTGAGCTCGATCGTGTCGACGCTTGAACGGATCGAAGCGAGTGGCGTGCGATACTGGTGGGAAATAACCTCCATGAAGCGAACCTGGTTCTTCTTCTGCTCCATCTCGGCCGCGAGCGCGGCCTCGGCGGTCTGCTTGGCCTCCGCCAGTTCTCTGGTGCGCTCGCGCGCGATTTCGACCGCGCGTTGTTCAGCGTTCCGGGCAGAGAGGAGCGCCTCTTCCTGCAGCGCGGCATTGAGCCGATTGGCCATTCGTAGACGCCAACTGAGCATCAGGGTCAGCAGCATCGCTTCCAGCAGGCAAGCGATGGCATAGCCCTTCGACGCCCATTCCGGCAGGCCGGGCACATTGGAATAGTAAAGGAGCATAAGTGTAAGCCCCATCCACAGCGATACGAAAGCGGCGGCGCGCAGATAGGAGGCCCAGTCGCCGCGCCGGATCGTCCAGAGACTATAGCCGGCTGTGATCGTCACGAAGATCTGGATCAGAAGGTTTCGCAGCGGCGCGAAATGAAGATTGAGCCCAAAGAAAATGGCAATCGTGCAAACAAGGCCGGCCACGGCGACGAAGGCGCATGTCCAGAGCATCCAGCTTCTCCGGCCACGCAGGTCGAAGACACGCCAGGTTGTCAGCGCTCCCGCCGTCAGCCCGAAGGAAGAGAAGAACGCCAGGAAAATGTCGTTGCCGGTTCCGCCGGCGGGAAACAGAAGCAGCCGCGAATATCCCAGACTGCCTATGTGATATGCGGCCGCGCTCAGCGTACTGAGGGCGAGCAAGGGATAAATAGGATCCCGATCGAACTGGAACAGGATCAACTGGGTGATCAGCAGAAGACACATGCTGCCCAGCACGATGCCGCCCACAATACTCACGAAGGCATCCTCCACCACATAGGCTTCAGGGCGGTACAGTCTGACATTAAGAAGTAGGGTGACGTTCGGCGAGGCGACTCTTATGTAGGCGATCTTCGGGCGTCCGGCTATGAACGACAGCGGAACCACTTCGTCCAGCCCGGAATATCCGTTGGTCGAGAGCGGCCGATGCGCGCCGAGCGCGATATGGGTGAAGTCGTTCACGTCAAGGTCCGGCGCCATGTCGGCAAGATAAACATCAATCATATCGACGAAGTTTGGCGACAGCGCCATCAATGCGGGCATCGTCTGCTCGGGCGTCATCAGGACTTTCAGCCAGACGGCGTCGCGGCTGTAACGCGCACCTATCCCGTCATGGGCAGACGGCGTGAAGCGGATGGCTTCGCCGTCGGCCAGAATGTCCGCAAGAGTAAGCTCGGCAGTTTCGTCGACGAAGATCGAAAAGTGCAGATCGGGCACGTCACCGGAACCGACGTCCTTTGCCCAGGACAATCCGCCGGGTGCAAGAAAGAGCGCCATCGCCAGTATTGGAACGGTGCTCAACCACTCCAGGCACGGAAAGTGCATCCAGAAACGGCGGAGGCGTCTGGACATTGCGAATGCTCTCCTTGATTATCGTCGCTTACGAAGGAAGCGCATTCAAAAACCCGATCAGACAGCAATGACGGAAGATGTTCAAACTATCAAGCATGCCGATGGGCAACTCAAGGCAATAGTCCGCATACTCCTGGTTGAGGACGACGAGGATTTGCGCCAGAGCCTCGCCGAATACTTGAAGCTGAGCGGCTATGACGTGACCGAGGCATCCAGCGGACTGGAATGTTACAGGGCGCTGCGCAACGCAACCTTCGAAGTGGCCATCATCGACGTGAACCTGCCCGATTGCAGCGGCTTCGAACTCGTGAGTGATCTTGCCGGCGAAGCGGAGGGCCGAGGCATCATCCTCCTCACCGCGCGCACAGGCCGCGATGATCGCGTCCGGGGTTATCAGCAAGGCGCCGATCTTTATCTCACCAAGCCTGTCGATGGCCTTGAACTTGTGCTGGCGATCCGCAATCTGGTCCGCCGCTTGCCGGAGCCGCGAAAGGCAGGGGACGATGCCGATGTCGCACAATCCACCAATGAGACCTGGCGGCTTGATCGTCTCAATTATGTACTGACGGCGCCCGATGACATAGGAATCGATCTGACCGGTCGCGAGATGCAACTCATGGCGATTCTTGTCGAGGCCAGGGGAGATCCGGTCAGCCGGAGCAAACTGGCGTCCGAGCTTGGCTATGACGACAAACCCGAAACGCGCGGCATTGATGCGATCGTTCACAGGCTGAAGCAGAAGGCCGCTTCCGCCAACGTCGACCTGCCGATCAAGTCCATCCGCTCGATCGGCATCAGCTTTGCTGCGAAGACCGAAGTCGTTTGACGCTCTTTCATTCACCGCGTGAGCGCTACGAGCGAGCCCGCGTCATCTTAACCACAAACCTTGCTTTAGAGTATCCGTCTTTATTAAGCAGGATTTTGCGCCCATTTTCTGTCATTGCGGATGAGTGCGCTTGCCAGTTCGATGAGCTTTCGCATGATTGCTGTCACGGCGACTCTTCCGGGTTTTCCTGCATCTTTAAGCGCCTCGTATTTTGCCCTCATCTGCTTGTTGAAGCGCATGGCGACGAGGGCGGGCATATAGAGGGCGTCGCGCAGGAACTTTCGTCCACCCTGAATGAAGGCCTTGCCGCGCCATTGGCTCGATTGTCGGGTCAGGGGCACCAACCCCGCCCCAGATGAAGCCGATTTCCTTGTGGGTCTCCTCGCGGGCGACGAACGAAGGTTGCGGAGAAGGCCGCGCGGCATGTTCGCCTGGGTCGCGCCCTTGGTGGATGGCGTCGGCATCCTCATCGCTCCCGCCAGAATCGGGGACCAAGAAAGTCTTGCACGGGATTTCATGGCGGATCACGACACGTGAAAAACGTCCGTCCCACGACCGGGCCAGGGTTCAGCGATCAAGCAGGTCGCTCGCCCGAGCCGACAGGGGGCACCCCTTCTCTGCAAGCCGTTTGATCGCGTCGCGTGCGATATCCCTGTTGCCCGTGTTGCCGACGAAGCTCGACAGAGAATCCGAAAATTCCAGCACGATATTGGCCGTCCCGACAGTTTGTCGGTAGTCCACACGGGAAACCACGTCATAGGGTTTCCTGCGCCGCCTGATTACACGGCACTCGATATGGTCGGCGTGCAAAATAAGCGTTGGCTTCAGGTCACTCGATGACCAGCAAATCCAGGGTACGCCCCGCCAGCCCGAAAATGCGGCGACCAACGGAATGTTCGCGACCTCTCCTTCGGTCTCGATCCTGCTGTGCCTTACCGCCGACAGGCGGCTCTTGATATAGAGAAATATCGTCAGCCAGCCGACACCGATAAGCAAGACGATGGCGAAAATGAAAATCGTGGCTTCCGCTTTGCTCATCCGCGCGGGCCTGCCGTTTCGAGCCCCGAGTGTAGCGCGCGTTTTGCGGGACGCATCTTCCAGCCGGTCATCTCAATAATCGTAGTTTTCATATTCGCGGGTACTCAGTTCATCGTCCGGAATGAATTCTTCTTCATCGAGCGTGAACGCCACCCAAGCCCGCATATGGAGTGTGAACAGCGGCTCGTCTGCTGCCCTGGCAAGGGCAAGAGCGGCGCTGCGGGCCTCTCCGATCGACCAACCCGTACTGTTGAGGGTCAACCAGGCCTCCTTTAGACGACCGCTTTTAAGGTACTCTCCGAAAACCTGGTTCAGCGGCGCATTCGCGACAAGCCAAGGCGGCAGTTGAGATGCCCCATCTCTCAGCCACGAGCGCCCGTGCTCACTGAGCTCGAAATAGGCGACATCATTTGTATTCTCGTCAGATAAACCGGACAGGCTGATCGCCGACAGCGCAGCCCGTCGTTCGCCGATGCCAATGGGCACGCGTCCAGTATACGCGGCGAGCTTGTCCAGCTTGTCCGGATCGTCACCGAATTCGAGGGTATGTGCGTCTATTTCAGCAAATTGACGACCCGAAATCCCGGCCGCCTTGCTGAATGCTGCTATTTCTTCCGTCTCATCGTCCCCATCCGTGTAAACGAGCGCCCGGACCAACAGCCAGTTCGCAAATTGCTCATCATCAAGAGCGATCTCCTCCAGCAGGAAGTGGTCCTCCGGGCCTGAGCAGACATAGCGTGGGACATCGTCCGGTTCGTCACAGAACCAGCGCATCCAGATCCCTTCATATTCCGGCAGGCTGACGGTCACGGCCGATAATGGCTCGATGATCTACGGCGATGCCGTGCCGACGATCGGCTACGCTGTCAGTGGCTGGAAGAACGGAGAGGGCGATGCGCTTTTGACCGGGGTGAGCGTTGCCACGAATGCGCGCTCGATCTCCAATGTCGGCAGCACATATTCCACTTTTGCCGCTGGCGGGGATCTGTCAGGCGCGGCCTTCGGCAATTACACGCTCGACTATGTCGATGGCAGCTTCGCTGTGACCCCGCGGGCCCTGACGGTGACGGCGTCGGATGTGGTCAAGACCTATGGCGATACAGCCAGCCTGACCGGGTTCACCGCCGCCGGACTCGTCAATGGCGACAGCGTCTCCGCCGTTTCCGAAAAGAGCCTTGGCGCGGATGCAGAGGCTGATGCCGGAAGTTACGACATCGTCGTCGGTGGCGCGACGGGCAAGGGTCTTTCGAACTACGTGATCAGCTATGACAAGGGCACGCTGACGGCCGAAAAGGCGGCGCTGACGGTCACGGCCGACAACGGCCTCATGATCTATGGCGATGCCGTGCCGGCGATCGGCTACGCGGTTTCGGGCTGGAAGAACGGTCAGAACGGGTCGCTGCTTTCCGGGGTTGTCGTGACGACGGAGGCGACCTCCTCTTCCGATGTCGGGGCCGGCTATAGCACCGCCGCTTCGGGCGGCGCGCTTTCCGGTGCTGCCGCGGGCAATTACGACATCAGCTATGTGGCCGGGTCGATGACGGTTGAGCGCCGTGCGATCACGGTTGCGGCCAATGCCGCCGTTAAGACCTATGGCGATCTCGGTCTGTTGAGCTACACGGTTGGCGGCATGGGGCTTGTCAATGGCGATAGCCTTTCGGGCGAGCTTGTAAGCGCCGGCGTATCCGGGCTCGCGGATGTCGGCTCCTATGCGATCACGCAAGGCTCGGTGACCGATGCCGCCAATGGCAATTACGCGATTAGCTATGAGGGCAACACGCTTGCCGTCACCCCGCGCGCGGTGACCGTGACCGCCAATGATGCGGAAAAGGAAGTCGGCACCCCGGCGGGGGCGTTCACCTGGTTCGTCAGCGCCGGTAATCTCGTCAATGGTGACAAGCTGTCGGGCACGCTCGCCAGCGCGGGTTTCGTTGCAGTTATCGAGCCTGCATGCCTGTTCGTGGCTGCGCCGAACGTTGAAAATCCGCCGACCGCGGACACAGCTCAGAGTGTCAAGCGGTTGTTTCGAAAGGTACATCAAAGCAACCTTCTTCAAGGAAGTATCGCTGTCTGGGAGTGCGAACAGCGACATATCGCGCTTCCCGGTGATCCAGCGAGCGGGAGACGAAACCAAGGGGCCAGCGATGGGCAGGCCCGCCGCCGAGGCGACTTGCGCTTCAGCTTATCTTTCGTCAAGCTAAGAGAAGAAAATAGGTGTCGGCAGTACTGCTTCCATAGGGAGACTTTTTTGCCAGAAGAGACCAGAACCGGGCCAATCGGTGAGGATTTGATCCCGCGCGATTCGTTCTCTAGCACCGATTACGGACAGTGGCGGGAAGCCATTAGTCAGCTTTACGTACCGACTCGTGAAGACGCGGCCAGGCGTCCGTTCCGGGTCGAGATGAACAGCTTCATGCTGGGGATCGGGACACTAGGACGCTGTATAAGCGTTGAACAGCCCTTCTCGCGCAGCCGTGCCCAGATCGGCCGAGACGGCATCGACAACTACATGGTTCAGATATTCCGAAAAGGGCGGTGCCATGCCCGCGCGGTGGGCGGCGATATCACGCTTGATGCCGGCGACATCTGTATTTTCGATAACACCGAACCCCTCGACACCGTCAATGAGGACTTTGACCTCATGGCGCTCGCCATTCCGCGCAGCAGGCTCGCTCCGTTGCTGCATGATCCGGACGGACAGCACTATCGTCGCGTCCGCGGCGACATTCCGCTCGCCCGCCTTTTCCGTTCTCATGTTATGGATGTCTATCGCATGGCGCCTACCATGAAGGCGGAGGACGGCCCGCAGGTTTTTTCGGCGCTCGTCCATTTCCTCGCTGCTGTCATCAACGGCGGCAGGGACCTCACCGGCGACCAGAAGACCTTGCTGCGAAAGAGTTTGATGCAGGAGGTGCGCCAGCATATCGACAACAACCTGGATAGCGACAAACTCACCGTAGAGGACATCTCTGCACGGTTCGGGATGTCGCGCTCCCGGCTCTATACCCACTTCGAACCGCATGGTGGCGTCGCCGCTTTCGTGCGTCAGCGACGTCTGGCGGCGGCTTATCAGAAGCTTACCGATCCGCTGGCGCCGCAACCCAATATCAACATCGTCGCCACGTCGGTGGGGTTCCAATCCGAGAGCGCCTTCATTAAGGCTTTTCGCCGGCAATACGGAGTGACGCCGGGCGAAGCCAGGCGCCAGCCGCTTGTGGGCGCCGCGCTCTCCGCAAACGCTGCCGCATCCAAATATATCTGGTCTGACTGGTATACGCGCCTCTGAGACGGACCGGCGCAGTGCCGGAGAATGTCATTTCAGGACGTTCGACATATAATTAAGGACGTTCGAGCGATACAAGGCGTTTTCTTTCCTTTAGTCAGGATGTGGATGCGATGGGCAGCGATTGCGAATGCTCATGGATAACCCACGGGCATGGGGGACCGGAGATATGAAATGCCAGTTAACGCTATAAGAGGCGAGGGCGCGCTTTCCCGACGTAATCCCGCTTTGGCTGTCGTCCGACCGGCGCGTAGCCTCGGCCGTGTCCTTTACTTTGGATTCGCAGGAAAAATACGCGGCTGCGGCCAAACCTCGACGACCCTATCAAAAAAATGACTTTCAACGACAGATTTCAGCCTTCCAGATCCGGCCGCTCCAACAGGAGGGCTTTGCGCCTCTTCGTCTGTTCTTGCGGTCATAGCTTGCGTTTCGGGACGTCGGCCTGTGGTCGGTGCGGCCGTGATACGCCTGTTTACAATCGGCGCTGGCCCCTTTGGCTGCTTTGTTTCCTCATTTTTGTTTTCGCTTTGCTTTTATTACCTCTCTTGTTCAAAACTTTATTGCAGTAGAAGTTTAGATGTAAATCGGCGAAGGCCTTCGATGTCGATCGGCGCTTTAAGACCTTCGAATAATAAAGTTTGCGAGGTCACGAAACCGCACCGAATGACATCGTCAATCTGTCTTCGGCCCAAATGCCGTTCATTTCGGAGCGCAATTTTTTGTAAGAATTAGCAAATCGATGTCGCTACACAAGAGAAACCACCGGGCCATCGGTTCATATCCTTTCAAGACCTTAATGCAGTTGCAAATCAAACTGATTTTCGATCTCGGGCGCGAGGGTCAGCGCTCCTACTGAACATACACTGATTTTATCGGTCTGCTATCCTGGACCCTCTACCTTCAAGATCGACACCGCCGAGACAAGCGCATCGATGAATACGCGCACTTTCGGTGAAAGCGCGCGTTGGCTGGGGCAGAGGGCGTTGATTGGAACCTCTTCATGGCGGGTTGTCGGCCACAGTCTGACAAGCTGACCGTTGGAGACGGATCGCGCGGCGAGAAAGTCGGGCAACCGGGCTATCCCGCCATCGCCGAGCACGGCGGGAAGAAGCGCTACGGAATCCGATATTGCCGCCGCCGACGGAAACTCCGCCTCAGCCTCCGATGCATCCTGATAGTTGGTCGGACGGTCAGCATAGCCGAACAGCGTATGGTTGCAAAGATCCGCGACAGAGGCGGGCGTCCCCCGGGCTGCGAGGTAGCCGGTGCTCACCATGCGCGCCGAAGATGGCCATGAGCCGCCGGTCCGGGTGTTTTTCGGGCGGGTCGCCGCGCGCGCGACGGTCGATCTTGCCTTCGAGGTTGGCGGACGCATCGTCAGCCTCGATGCGGTGGAAGGACGACGCGTGACGGCGGCCACCGCGGTGGTGACGCGCGGCGCGGACGAGAATTTCGTGTTTGTGGTGGAATCCGAGGGCGAGGTTCTCATTGCCCGCCGCCGGCCCGTCGATGTGGCCATGCCGGAGGGCGATACGGTCCGTGTGCTCGGTCTCGAGGATGATGCCGAGATCGTGACGGTTGGCGGGCACCTGCTGGAGGAAGGAGATCGCGTCTCCCGCTATGACGGTCTGATGGCCCGGGCAGAGGACTGAGCCATGCCGATCGCCCGCCTCGCCATCGAAAAGCCGCTCTATACCTGGCTCCTGATCCTGTTCTGCCTGTTTGGCGGCGCCGCCGGCTATCTTGGCGTCGGCAAGCTGGAAGACCCGGTGGTTTTCACTTTTTTCTGGCCGGAAAGCGGTCAGTGGGAGAATGTAGAGTTCACCGTTCGCGTCGGCGAACAGGTCGATCGGCAAATGGAAACGGAGTTTTGACATGCAGATTGGAATGATGGGTCTTGGACGTATGGGCGCCAACATGGTGCGGCGTCTCATGAAGGACGGCCATGAATGCGTCGTCTACGACGTCAACGCCGACAACGTGGCCGCACTGGTCAAGGAAGGCGCGGTCGGCGCCAGTTCCGTCGAAGACCTTGTCGCCAAGCTGGAAAAGCCCCGCGCGGTGTGGATGATGCTGCCGGCGGCGATCACCCCGCGGATTGCCCGCGACCTTGCGGGCAAGCTCGAAAAGGGCGACGCCATCATCAATGGCGGCAATTCGCACTACCGCGACGCAATCGACCTCGCCACGGAATTTTCGCCCGCCGGTATCGACTTCATCGACGCTGGCACGTCGGGCGGCGTGTGGGGTCTCGAGCGCGGCTATTCGCTGATGATCGGAGGCCCGAAGGTTGCGGTCAAGCGGCTCGACCCGATCTTTGCCTCGCTTGCGCCGGGCGCCGATGCGGGGGCTGCGCCGGACGCATCCACGGGCACGGCATCGCGGGGCTATCTCCATTGCGGGCCGACCGGGGCGGGCCATTTCGTCAAGATGGTGCATAACGGCATCGAATACGGCGTGATGGCGGCCTATGCGGAAGGACTGAACGTGCTGAAGGCGGCCAATGCCGGCAAGTCCGAACGCGAAGTCGACGCCGAGACCACGCCGCTCTCGAACCCGGAATACTACCAGTTCGACATTGATCTCGCGGCCGTCACCGAGGTCTGGCGCCATGGGTCGGTGATCGGCTCGTGGCTTCTGGACCTGACCGCGGCGGCGCTGAAGGAAAATCCGCATCTCGAAGGCTTCGACGGCCGGGTGTCGGATTCGGGCGAAGGCCGCTGGACATTGCAGGCGGCAATCGACACCGGCGTTCCCGCGCCGATCCTGTCATCAGCGCTGTTCGATCGGTTCTCCTCGCGCGGCGAGGCGGAATTCGCGGGTAAAGTTCTCTCGGCGATGCGCTACGCCTTCGGCGGCCATCTGGAAAAATCGTGACGGGGTGGAGGTCGAGACGATGACGGAGCAAAAATCCGACGCCCTGGTCGTGTTCGGCGTGACCGGCGATCTGGCCCACAAGATGATCTTCCCCTCGCTTTACGCGATGGTGAAGCGGGGCGCGCTGGTGACGCCGGTGATCGGCGTCGCCTTCGACGACTGGACCCTCGACCAGCTCATTGCCCGCGCCAGAGACGCGGTGGAGACCCATGTCGAGGCGATCGACGAGGCGGTGTTTTCGAAATTCACCGGGCTTCTATCCTATGTTTCCGGTGATTATCGCAGCCAGTCGACCTTCGACACATTGCGCGAGACGCTCGGCGACGCCAAGAGTCCGCTCTACTATCTCGCCATTCCGCCATCGCTGTTCGAAACGGTCGCGGGCGGGCTCCACAAGGCGGGGATCGCCAGGGGCGCCCGGCTGATGGTGGAAAAGCCGTTCGGGCGCGATCTGGAATCGGCCGAGGCGCTCAACGCGGTGCTGCATGCGGTGTTCGAGGAGGATGCGATCTTCCGCATCGACCATTTCCTCGGCAAGGAGGCGATCCAGAACCTGCTTTATTTCCGCTTCGCGAATGCCTTTCTGGAGCCGGTGTGGAACCGCGACCATATCGACAGCGTCCAGATCACCATGGCCGAAGACTTCGGCGTTGCTGGACGCGGCAAGTTCTATGACGAGGTCGGCTGTATCCGCGACGTGATCCAGAACCATCTGGTCAACGTGCTGCTGCTGCTGGCGATGGAGCCGCCGGTAACCGGTTCGTCCGACGATCTGGTCGACGAGAAGGTGCAGATCCTCAAGGCGATCCCGCCGCTGACGCATGAGGATGTGGTGCGCGGCCAGTTCGACGGCTATCTCGATGAGCCGGGCGTTGCCGCCGGCTCGACGACGGAGACCTTTGCCGCCGTGCGGTTTCACCTCAACACCTGGCGCTGGAGCGGCGTGCCCTTCTTTATCCGCGCCGGCAAGAACCTGCCCGTTCACGCAACCGAGGTCGTGGTGCGGTTCAAGCGCCCCCCGATCGCGCTGTTCGACACGGTGGAGCATTCCAGTGCCAATTATGTCCGCTTCCGGCTGGGGCCGGAGATCGCGATCGGCCTTGGCGCGCGGCGCAAGTCGCCGGGTGAGGACATGCGCGGCGAGGCGGTGGAGCTTGCCGCCGTCGATGACGGCGTCGGTGATCTCGCGCCTTATGACCGGCTGATCGGCGATGCCATGGCCGGCCGGCGCGAACTGTTCACACGCGAGGACGCCGCCGAACTCGCATGGACAATCTTCGAACCCATCCTGGACGACAAGGCCCAGCCGGAAATATACAAGTCCGGCACATGGGGGACGGAGAAGATGACACGCTTTGCCCCGCCGGGTGGCTGGTTCGATCCAGCGCAATCCTGAAGGAGCGAGAGATGGAACGGACCAATCTGAAGGGCAGAGATCGCCGCGTTCTCGCCATCGACGATGCGGCCTGGCTATATCGTCAAGGGCGGCGGTTTCCGCTCGCGGCAGGATAACAAGCTGACAGGGGGCGGGACTTTGGCGACTGGGCAGGACGAAAATCAGCCGGCAGGGATGGCGGCTTTGTCGGTTTCGGCGCTTGGCATCGTCTATGGCGATATCGGCACGAGCCCTCTCTATGCCTTCCGCACGGCGCTCGGCATGGCGACGCCGGACGAGACGTCCGTGCTTGGCATTCTGTCGATGATCGTCTGGTCGCTGGTGATTGTCGTTTCGCTCAAATACCTGTTGCTGGTCATGCGCGCCGACAATCATGGCGAGGGCGGGGTTCTTGCGCTTCTCGCCCTTCTCCAGCCCTGGCGCGGAGCATCGCGCAGGGGCAAAGGCGTTCTGCTGGTGATCGGTCTGTTCGGCGCCGCCCTTCTTTATGGCGACGGCATGATCACGCCGGCGATTTCCGTGCTGAGCGCCGTCGAAGGCATCCAGACGATCGAACCGACGATCGCCGACTTTGTCGTCCCGATCACCATCGTGATCCTGCTCGGGCTCTTTTCCGTGCAATGGCGCGGCACGGCCCGTGTCGCGGTGCTGTTCGGACCGGTCATGCTCGTCTGGTTCCTGGTGATCGCCCTGCTCGGCCTCGCGCAGATCATTCAGCACCCCGTCGTGCTGAAGGCGCTCAGTCCGCTTTATGCGGTGGAATTCGGCCTCGCGAGGCCGGGGATCACGGCGATGGTGATGGGCGCGGTGTTCCTTGCCGTCACCGGATGCGAGGCGCTTTACGCCGATATGGGCCATTTCGGCCGCCCGCCGATCAGGTTCGCCTGGTTTGCCTGCGTCTTTCCCTGCCTCGTGATCAACTATTTCGGCCAGGGCGCCCTGGTGCTGTCCGACAGCGCCCATGCGGGGCAGACCTTCTATGGCCTGGCCCCCGGCTTCCTGCGCATTCCGCTGGTGCTGCTTGCGACGGCCGCGACCATCATCGCGTCCCAGGCCGTGATCTCGGGGGCCTTTTCGCTGACCCGCCAGGCGGTCCAGCTCGGGCAGTTCCCCCGCGTCGAGATCCGTCAGACCTCAGCGGAAGAGACCGGGCAGATCTATGTGCCCTCGATCAATCTGTTCCTGGCCGTTTCCACCGTGGCGCTGGTGCTGGCCTTCCGCAGTTCGGAAAACCTCGCGGCGGCCTATGGCATTGCCGTCAGCACGACCATGGTGATCACCACGATCCTGCTCTATTTCGTGATGGTTTACCGGTGGAAGTGGAAAGCCCGCTTCGTCCTGCCGCTCATAATCTGTCTTGCCCTGATCGACCTGACCTTTCTCGCGGCCAACAGCCTCAAGATCATGGACGGCGGGTGGCTTCCGCTGGCGGTCGGGGCGGGCATCTTCATCATCATGCGGACCTGGGCATCCGGCCGTGGCCGGCTCATCACCTATCTGAACCGGAACGGACAATATATGGATGCGTTCCTGGACGACCTTCGTCACAAGAACGTCCCGCGGGTCCCTGGCACGGCGGTTTTTCTGACGGCGTCGCTGCCGCACGTGCCGCCGGCGCTCCTGCACCAGTTCTGGCATCTGCCGGTGCTTCACGAGCGGATCATTCTCCTGCATGTGGAAAGCGAGGAGGTGCCGAAGGTCAACGCCCGCCAGCGGCTCGAGGTCAAGGATCTCGGGCAGAACTTCTCGGTGGTGCACGCGCATTACGGGTTCATGCAGTCACCGAATATCCCGGTCGCGCTCAGGCTTCTTGGCGAGATCGACGACAGCATCGATCTCGATCACGTGACCTATTTCGTCGGACACGAGACGATCATTCCCTCTCAGGATGCCTCCTTTCTGCGCCGCTGGCAGGAGAAGTTGTTTGCGGTCTTGACGCGCAACGCTGTCAGGGCGACGGCAGTTTCTACAAACTGCCGCCTGAAAAAGTGGTCGAGCTCGGCATGCAGATAGAAATCTGACGTGCTGCGCGAGCCTGGAGCGTGGTCGGCGCGCCAATCAATTGCGAAGGGTTAGATGGAGCAATCGATTTTCCAATGATCGTCATCTGACCTCACATACAGACAGGAAGGTGTCTACAATTCGCGGGGCTATTCAATACCGCCAAGCCATATCGAGCAGAGGAACTTTCCATGGCGCCACCCGTTGGAGGACTAAATAGAACAAAGGATTCCGACATGGCTATGAACTCGCTCAAAGACATCTACCTCGACCAACTGCAGGACATCTGGAGCGCGAACACGCAGTGCCTGCCCGTCGTGACCGAACTCGGCCGCGCCGCAAAGGACGAGGAGCTGTCCGAGGCGCTTATCGATGGCGGCAACGGCATTGCCGACGGTATCGCCCAGATAGAAAAGCTGTGCAATGATCACGGCATCAAGCCAAACGCGGAGCATTGCAAGGGTATGGAAGGCCTCGTGAAGGAAGCGCGCAAGCATGGCCTGTCCGATGAGATCACGGACGCTGACGTGCGCGACGCCGCCATCATCCCGCAATACCAGCGTATGGTACATTACGCACTTGCGGGCTACGGCACGCTGGCCGCCTTCGCCAACCGCCTCGGTCTGGACGGTGACGCGGCGGTTTTGAAGAATTGCCTCGATCAGACCTATGACGGCGATCGCCGCATGACAGAGATCGCCACGAAGGGCGGGGTCAACAAGGACGCCGCGTCCTGAATTTGTTCGCAACCTGGAAGGGGCCGTACGAAAAGATCGTGCGGCCCCTTTCATGGTGTGGACATTCGTAAAGTCGGCTACCGGAAGATGGCATTGACGTCTGGTTCGGGGTCATGTGCAGGTCGGCGGCGCTCTTGGTGGATGCCACCATGGGCTCTCCACGAGGGCTTGTTTGAAGCTGAGCCGCAGATTGTTTCGCCCTCGGAAAACCAAAGATCCGAGAGTGCCGCTGGATGCCATGCAGGTTAATGTCCGCTTTCTTGACCTGCGATTTGGAAACCTACCTGCCAGGTTACGGCCCCATACCAGCTGTTTTGGAGCGCGACTTCGTGACCGAACGAGAAAGCCAATGCCGCCATAGCTGTTAAATGACGGGTTGTCGGTCCGTATCCCTTCAAGACCTTGATGCTGCCGTCGCTAAGGGCTATCTCATTCCGATATCCGGGCAAAGACCCGAAAGGGAGTGCTCTGCCCGTGAAAGCTGAATCGTTTGATCCTGGAGACTTCTGCGGCATTTTCGCGGCCGCGATCAATGGCAGGAAGACTTTGGCCGGGCCTTCTTGCCGAGTCGACCTTCACACCAAAAAGATCGAACAATGGCAAGATCGATTGCTCCAACGAACCGCGCGACATCTGTCAGTCGTCGCACATCGTGATCGTGGCGTAGATCTGCCCGACGTCGGTGGCGGATCTGATGGTCTTGAGTGTTTCGGAAGACCGCAATTTGCGGGATATCGCCGATAGAAGCTTCATGTACTCCGCCTGGTCGCCGGGCGGCGTGAGGATCAGACAAGTGACATCCACGGGTCGATCGTCGATCGCCTCAAACGCGATCGGTCTCGCAAGCCGGATGAAGAGTGCGAACGGCGCGGCTACGCCTTCAACCGGGGCGTGAGGGATGGCGATCCCGGCGCCGAAACCTGTTGATCCCAGCTTCTCGCGATGCTCCAACGCGCCAACAATGTCCGATCGATCGACGCCCAGGACCTGCGCCGCCCGATTGGACATCAGCTGCAGCAGGTTGGCTTTGGAGGCGGCAGATACATCGATCAGGACATCGTCCGGCCGCATGACTTCGGAGATTTTCATATGCTACTCACTTCCAGTGCTTGACCCCGTGGGCTGCGCTCGCGGGCGCTTCCAAGTCGATATCAGTCGGCTTCGCGCAGCCGGTAACCGACGCCCGTTTCCGTCGTGATGTATTGCGGCTCGTCGGGGCTCAGTTCGATCTTCTGGCGAAGCTGCCGGACATAGACGCGGAGATACTGGACGTCGGCGGAACCGCCCCAGACCGCCTCGAGCAAGTGTCGATGGGTGATCACCTTGCCGGCGTGTTGCACGAGAACGCGCAGGATGTCGTATTCCTTCGGCGACAGCTTGATCTCCTTGTCGCCGACCCTGACGATCCGCTTGACGAGATCGACCGAGAGCGCGCCGGTCTGGAAGACCGGACGTTCGCCCTGTTGCTGGAGCTTGTGCCGCAGCGCGACGCGGATGCGCGCCGCCAGTTCCTTGGTGCCGAAGGGCTTGGTGACATAGTCGTCCGCGCCGAGTTCCAGCGCCCTGACGATGCCGGCTTCATCTGTCCGGCTCGATAGAATGATGATCGGCAGTTCGACGCCTTCGTTGCGCCACCTGGCCAGGAGGTCATGACCTGGCATGTCGGGAAGGCCGAGGTCCAGGATGATCAGGTCGGGCTCGCCTGCGGCAACGCTCTCCATCGCCTCCCTCGCATTCATCGCTTCGACGATCTTGTAGCCTTCGACCGACAGACCAACGCGCAGCAGTTTGCGGATCGGCACTTCATCGTCGACAATCAGTATCCGGATGGTTGGATTGGTCATGATGCATCTCCCACTCTCGGCGGGTTCGCCGGCGTCGGCATCCGGATCGTGAAGACGGCGCCGCTGCGATCCGTCCTGTTGGCGGATGTGATCGTGCCCCCCATCGCCTCGACGAACCCCCTGCATATCGAGAGACCGAGGCCCGTGCCGGCGAGAACATGGTCGCGCTTGCGCGCGCGATGGAAGCTGTCGAAGACTCTTTCCAGGTCGGCCGGCGGAATGCCCGGTCCCTCGTCCAGTATCTGGATCGTCACCCACTTTCCGTCCTTCCACGCTCGCATCCGGATCGTGGTCTGCGGCGACGCGTATTTCGCCGCATTGTCCAGAAGATTGAAGATCACCTGTTCGAACAGGACGGGATCAACCTTGAGCATGGGAAGATCCACCGGCAGTTCGGTGCGGACATGATGCCGCGACAACATCTTTTGCGCCCGGCGGAGCGCCGATCCCACCATGTCGTCGAGATATTGCAGCGAGGCGTTCGGCTCCATCGCGCCGGTTTCGATCCGCGACAT
This sequence comes from Martelella sp. FLE1502, assembly GCF_053484255.1. Lineage (NCBI taxonomy): Bacteria > Pseudomonadati > Pseudomonadota > Alphaproteobacteria > Hyphomicrobiales > Aurantimonadaceae > Martelella > Martelella sp. FLE1502. The sequence goes on along the minus strand of NZ_JBAKFQ010000008.1, from coordinate 157,428 downwards.
GTCGAGGAGATTGGCAATGAACCTGTTCAACCGCTCGGACTCGTCGACGATCGTGGAAAGCATGTCGTTGCGATCCTGTTCGCTCAGTGCCGCCGAATAGTCGCGGAGGTTTCCGGCAGCGCCCAGAATGGCCGCCAGCGGGGTCTTGAGGTCGTGCGATATCGATGCCAGCAATGCGGAGCGCAGTTTGTCGGCTTCCGCGGCCAGCCTTGCCTTGTCGACGTCCGCGACCAACTGGATGCGCTCGATCGCAACCGCTGCCTGGTCGGCCAGCGCATCCAGCAGCCGCTGTTCTTCAGGCGTGAGCAGCGGTCCTTGCCTGTCACTGTCCAGACCGACAACGCCCACCGGCGTCTCGCCTGTGGTAAGGGGGACATAGAGGCGGGCGGCGCCCGGCAATGTGTCCGCCCCCCGTCCGGCCGGTCGGTTATGTTCCAACGCCCAGCGTGCCGCCGCGATGTCGGCATCGACAAGCCTATCGTCCGGAGGCACGCCCGCCCTGACCGCCACCGTGCCGTTTTCCGGCAGAAGGATGATGATGCGTGCCTTGAGCATGGAGGCCATCTGATGGGCCGATGCCCACAGCACGTCATCCAGCGTACTTGCTCCGGCCAGTTTCCGGCTGAATGAATAGAGCGCTTCCGTCGTTCGGGCCCGCGCCTTGGCGGCGATCGTCTGCGCCCTGGCGCGCGCGGCGACATTCGACACGATCACGGCCACGATCGTGAAAAACACGACGGATACGATCTCGCGCGGCCGCGAAATCAGGAATGTATGATAGGGATTGGTGAAGAAGAAATTGTAGCAGGCGGCCGACAACACGCTGGCGTAAAGCGATGGCAGCAGGCCGAACCAGACAGCGACGGTGACCACGCCGGTCAGGAATATCAGCGCGATGTGCTCGACGCCGAGCCAGGGCCAGAGCGCCAAGCCGAAGCCGACCGCCATCGCAACGACCATCGTCGCTTTCAGATAGGCCTTCCAGTCCGGGCGCGAACGCGGTTCCGCGACCGCGACGGAGGTTCTGGACGCCGGCGCCCCGCCAGGCTTGCTTCCGGCCACCACATCGACGCTGATGTCGCCGGCATGACGGACAAGTTCGTGTACGACGGAACCGTGCAGGATCTCGAACCATCGAGACCGCTCGCTCTTGCCGATGACGATATGGGTGATGTTGTTGGCGCGGGCATAGGCCACGATATCGGCGGCGACACGACCGCCGCCGCCGGGAACGGTCACCGCATCTCCCTCGAGGCTCTGGGCCAGACGCAGCGCCGCGGCGATCCGGTCCCGACCATCATCATCCAGGCTCTGCGTGCGCCGCCCCTCGACATGGAGCGCGACCCACGGCGCGTGCAGTCGGTCCGCGAGCCTTTTGGCGTAGCGCACGAGCCCTGACGAGCACGGGTCCTCGTTGACGCAAACAAGGATCCGCTCGCCGGCCGGCCACGGCCCCTCGATCGCGCTCTGGCGCATCTGGGAGAGGAGTTGCTGGTCGACGCGCTGGGCCGTCTGGCGCAAGGCCAGTTCGCGCAGCGCCGTCAGGTTCCGCGGCGAGAAATAGTTCTCGATCGCGCGCTTGGCGGTCCTCGGAACATAGACCTTGCCTTCATTCAGCCGCTTGATCAGGTCGTCGGGGGTTATGTCGATGATCTCGACGTCATCGGCCTTTTGGAGAATGGAATCGGGAAGCGTCTCCCGGACCCGAATGCGCGTGATCTGCGCGACCACGTCATTCAGGCTCTCCAGATGCTGGATATTGAGCGTCGTATAGACGTCGATGCCATGGTCGAGGAGTTCGAGAACATCGAGATAACGCTTGGGATGACGGCTGCCCGGCGCGTTCGTATGGGCCAGTTCATCGACAAGCACCAGGGCCGGACCGCGTTCCAGCACCGCATCCAGATCCATTTCCTCGAGGACCCGGCCCTTGTATTCGATCTTTGTCCTTGGAATGATCTCGAAACCGCGAACCAGAGCCTCGGTTTCCTTCCGGCCATGGGTTTCGATCACGCCGATGACGACATCGTCGCCATCGGACTTACGGGCCCGGCCGGATAGCAACATTTCGTAGGTCTTGCCGACGCCGGGCGCGGCGCCCAGAAAGATTTTCAGACGGCCGCGTGTTTCCTGCTCCGCCTTTTCCAGCAGCGCGTCAGGAGAAGGGCGTGTATCGCGCGCTGACTCTTCCGTTCCCATCTTGTTATTCCCGCCACGTTGAGGCCATCAAATGCAACCACCTGATCGTGCAGTCGCTTGTCGAGCCGTCCGCAATTCCACTTTCGATAATGCCGCCTTCGGGTCTGCAAACCGTCGATCCCGGAGACGGCTTCGATGGACATGCCATCGCATAGGTATGGCGCTTTTGGTCTGCGGACAATCACGCTCAGTTCATTGCGTCCAATGCGATGTTGAGTTCAAGGACGTTGACGATGCGGTCCGTGCTGAGGAATCCGCCGGTCGAAAACGACGCCTGGCGGACGAGTTCCTCGATCTGTGCCCTCTCCAGTCCACGCGCGGCCGTCACGCGTCCTGCTTGATAGAGCGCGCCGTCCTCGGAGATATGCGGATCGAGACCCGCTCCGGATGCGGTGGCAAGGTCGGCAGGCAACGGGTTGTCCGGGGTTGCGCCGTAGCGTTCCACCATCGCGCGACCGCGATGTTCGACATCGGTGCTCGTCGGCGACTTGTTGCTGCCGCCGGCGCCCGCGCCGTTATAATCGACGGCTGAGGGCCGCGGCCAGAAATAGCGGGGTTCGGTGAAGGCCTGCGCCACCTGGCGGCTGCCGATGACCGCGCCGCTTTCGTCGATGATCAGCGAACCATTGGCGGTGTCGGGGGCGATCGCCTGGGCCACGGCCCAGACGGCTGTTGCATAACCCGCGACGCATATCAGCATGGTCGCCGCGGCAATGCGAATACTCGACAGAAAAAGTTGCATCTTTCGGATCTCCGGATCAGTTCATGAACATGACGTGTTCGGCAATCGGGCCGAGCGTCGCCGCCGGGAAGAAGGTAAGTGCGCCGATGACGAGGATCGTCGAGGCGAGCATGGTCGCGAAGACGCCGCTTTCGACGCTGAGCGTGCCGCTCGATTCGACGCTCCGACGTTTGGTCGAGAGCGAGCCGACGATCGCGAGCGGCAGGATGATCGGGATGAACCGCGCGAGCAGCATCACGATCCCGGTCGCGATGTTCCACGGAACGGTGCCATCGCCGAGCCCCTCGAAGCCGGAGCCGTTATTGGCGCTGGCCGACGTAAACTCGTAGAGCATTTCGGAGAAGCCGTGCGGGCCGACATTGTTGAGCGTGTCGGCGCCCCACGGTGTTGCGGCGAAGATTGCCGTCCCGCCCAGGATGAAGAGGCCATGCGCCAACAGGGCGAACAGCGCGAACTTCACCTCCCGCGCTTCCACGCGCCAGCCGAGATATTCCGGCGTGCGGCCGATCATCATCCCGGCAATGAAGACGCCGACGACGATATAGAGGAACATGTTGATCATGCCGACGCCGACGCCGCCGAAGGTGGAATTGAGCCACATGCCGACCATCGGCATCAGGCCCGTCATCGGGTTGAGGCTGTCATGCATGGCCCCGACCGAACCGTTCGAGGTGGACGTGGTCAGCACGGACCAGAGCGGGCCGCCGGTCGCGCCGAAGCGCAGTTCCTTGCCCTCGAGATTGCCGACGGTCTGCTCGATCGGAAGGTTGGCGAAGGCCAGCGTGGGCGCGGATTCGAAATAGACCGCGCCAGCGATCTTGACCGCGATGAAGCCCAGCATCACCGCGAAGATCACCATTGCGTGGCGCTTGCGCTCGATGATCCGGCCGAACATCCATACGCAAGCCATCGGGATCAGGATGATAGCGACCATCTCGACGATGTTGGTCCAAAAACTCGGGTTCTCCAGCGGATGGGTCGAGTTTGGACCGAAGAAGCCGCCGCCATTGGTGCCGAGCTGCTTGATCGACACGAAGGCGGCGACCGGACCGCGGGCGATGGTTTGCTGGACGCCCTCGAGCGTGGTCGCGACCGCCGTCCCATCGAACGTCATCGGCACGCCGCCAAGAACGAGCAGGATGGCGAATACGACAGCAACCGGCAGCAGGACGAGGAAGGACGCACGCTGCAGGTCAACGAAGCAATTGCCAAGTGGCCGTCCGGCAAGACCGCGGGCGAGCGCGGCAAGCGCCGCGATCCCTGTGGCCGCCGACACGAACTGCAGCCACATCAGGCCGCCGAGCTGCGACAGGTAGCTGAGCGATACCTCACCCGAATAATGCTGCAGATTGGTGTTGGAGGTGAACGAGGCCGCCGTGTTGAAGATCAGGCTGCCCTCCAATGCGCCCTTGCCGTCGGGATTGAGCGGCAGAGCCTGTTGCAGGGCGAGAAACCCGAAGGTGACCACGAATATGACGATGTTGAAGGCCAGCATGGCGACCATGTAGCGCTTCCAGTTCTGGTCCTGCATGCATGTGGCGCCGCCGATCGACTGGAACAGGCGGGTGAAGCCGCCGGCCTCGCCCCTGTTCGGGTCCATGGCCCATTTCATGTAGCGGCCGAGCGGCCAGGAGATGAGCGCCGTGCCCCCAACGACGAGGACGACGAAGATTATGGATTGAATGAACATCGAGAAGTCTCCGACATCGTTGGAAGATCAGGCGCGGTCGACGGCGTCGGTCATGACGAGCAGAAGCCCGAAGACCGCCAGGCCGAGAACGAGATAGAGGATGGTCATGTGTCGAACTCCTTGTGGTCAGGCGAGGCCGATGGCGGTGATGACGAGGTCGATCGCCTTGATGCCGATGAACGGCACGATGAGGCCGCCAAGCCCGTAGATGAGAAGATTGCGCCTCAGGAGCCCGTCCGCGCCGATGGCCTTGTAGGCAACGCCTTTGAGCGAAAGCGGGATGAGGGCGATGATGATCAGCGCGTTGAAGATGATCGCCGACAGGATCGCGCTTTGCGGCGTTGCGAGCCCCATGATGTTGAGCACGCCGAGTTGCGGATAAAGCGCGATGAACATGGCCGGCACAATCGCGAAATATTTCGCGACGTCGTTGGCGATCGAGAAGGTGGTCAGCGCCCCGCGGGTCATCAGCAGTTGCTTGCCGATCTCGACGATCTCGATCAGCTTGGTCGGATCGGAATCCAGATCCACCATGTTGCCCGCCTCGCGGGCTGCGACCGTGCCGGTGTTCATGGCGACGCCGACATCGGCCTGGGCAAGGGCAGGGGCGTCGTTGGTGCCGTCGCCGCACATGGCGACGAGCTTGCCCCTGGCCTGTTCCTCGCGGATCAGCGTCAGCTTGTTTTCCGGCGTGGCTTCGGCGAGGAAGTCGTCGACGCCGGCCTCGGCCGCGATCGCCGCCGCCGTCATCGGGTTGTCGCCGGTGATCATCACCGTGCGAATGCCCATGCGGCGCAGTTCGTTAAAACGCTCGCGAATGCCGCCCTTCACGATATCCTTGAGATGGACGACACCGAGCAGTTTGCCGTCCCTGACCACGGCAAGCGGCGTGCCGCCTGTCTTGGCGATGTCGTTGGCGATCGTCTCGAGTTCGCGTTTGCTTTCGGCGCTGGCGCGTGTCGACCCATTTGCGGCCGATGCCTGTTCGACATATTTGAGAACGGCATCGACGGCGCCCTTGCGGATCGATGACCCATCGAAGTCGACGCCCGACATGCGGCTCTGCGCCGTGAACGGCACGAAGGTCGTGTGCAGTGACTGCATGTCCCGTCCGCGAATGCCGTATTTCTCCTTGGCGAGCACGACGATGGAGCGGCCTTCCGGCGTCTCGTCGGCGAGCGAGGCCAATTGAGCGGCATCGGCCAGTTCCTGAGCGGTGACACCCTTGACGGGCCGGAACTCGGTCGCCTGACGGTTGCCGAGCGTGATCGTTCCGGTCTTGTCGAGCAGCAGCGTGTCAACGTCGCCGGCCGCCTCGACGGCGCGGCCGGACATGGCGAGAACGTTGAAGCGCACCAGGCGGTCCATGCCGGCGATGCCGATGGCCGAAAGCAGCGCGCCGATCGTGGTCGGGATCAGGGTCACGAACAGCGCCACCAGCACGATGATCGGAATGGAACCGCCGGCATAGGCTGCGAAGGCGGGGATCGTCGCCGTCGCCATGACGAAGATCAGCGTCAGCCCGGCGAACATCACGTTCAGCGCGATCTCGTTCGGCGTCTTCTGGCGCTCGGCGCCTTCGACCAGGGCGATCATGCGGTCGATGAAGGTCGATCCCGCCTCGGCGGTGATCCTGACCTTGATCCAGTCCGACAGCACCTGCGTGCCGCCGGTCACCGCCGAGCGGTCGCCGCCGGATTCCCGGATGACCGGCGCGGACTCGCCCGTGATCGCCGCCTCGTTCACCGAGGCGATGCCCTCGATGATCTCGCCGTCGGACGGAATGATGTCGCCAGCCTCGACCAGGACGATGTCGCCCGCCTTCAGGCTTGTGCCCGGCACGAGCTTGGTCTCGTTGCTGTCCGGATCGGCAAGGAGCCGCGCCTGGGTCTCGGTGCGCGAACGGCGAAGCGAGTCGGCCTGCGCCTTGCCGCGTCCCTCCGCGACCGCCTCGGCGAAATTCGCGAACAGGATCGTGAACCAGAGCCAGAGGATGATCTGGAAGGAGAAGCCGAGGTCGCCCGCGCCGGTCGCGACGTCCTTGAGAAACAGCACTGTCGTCAGAACTGAGACGACGCCGACGACGAACATCACCGGGTTCTTCGCCAGCGTACGCGGATTGAGTTTCTTGAATGCGCCCCCAAGTGCGGGGACAAGGATGCGAGCGTCGAAGAGACTCGCGGATTGAGACTGGCTCATATGCGACTCCAGCATGTTGATGAATGACGGCTCGGTCCGTTCAGCCGCGCCCTAAAAGCGTCGCGGAAAGCCGGGCGACAAGCGCGATCAGCACCGTCGCTAAGGTCAAGGCGAGGATGATGTCCGATGCCCGCAGCGGCTTTCCTGCCTTGGGGGTTTGGGCTGCTGCGGATCGGGGGATTTGCGGATCTGGCGAAGCGACGTTCCTATGGTCCGTGCCGGTTTCATCGGGCTGGACCTTCGGGAACTCAGAAGCGTTCCGGCCGAAGCAGCGCGTAGATCAGATAGGCAGCGACGAACAGCGTCACCGCCCCGCTCAGAGCATACTCGACGATCATTTCTCACCTCTTCTCGTATGCGGGGCCTTTATTCGCGCCACGCATTTGCAATGCAGGTCATCGCCACAAGATCGGACGCGCTATGCGGAGGTATGAGAGCGCCAGTCGCATTCCGGCCGTTTACCGATGATGGCAAGAATATGGCGCGGAACCGCATAAGGGTTCGAGAGAGGGGGAGAGGCCAAGACATAAAAATCTCATAGGAAAAGCGCGAAAGCTCAATCGGGAGATAGGTCAGGTCGCTGTCGACCGGGAGCGTCGGCGTGTCGCGGCAAGAGAGATATCCCCTCAAGACCTTGAGATGCACACGAGCAACGTGGACGAAATCATCTGGGAGATTGCCCGCAAGGCTCCGATCCCGGCGCAAATGGGTGTGATCTTCGGACGTCGCTGGTAATAGCAGTTGTTAGCCGGGATAGCCGAGCCCAAAGTAAGCACCCGAACTTCCTTGTTGGCCGGCCCGAAATGAAATCGGACCGGCCGGACCAGGCCGTTGGGTCCCGATCATGCAGCGCGCGGCGCCGACGGACCGAGGCCGATTGAGCAAAGCCAGTTCAACACCACTTCGCGCGCAACATGCTTGTTATCGACCTGGCAGTGTTCCAGTCCACCAAGGCGACGATCCTCGATCGGGAAAAACGTCTTGTTGCTGGAACCGGCCTGTTCGAAGTTCGTCAGCGCCTGCTTGAGCGGATTTGGCTGCACCAGGGCCTCTTCCGCGCCGTGTTTTCCGGTCACAAAAAGACAACGGGTTGATTCTCGGTCGATGGCCGACGCGCCGGAAGTGTTGACCGTTTCAGTCAGAACAGCCGCCGCTATGGCGCTGCGATGAACAGTACTCGAAGCCGCATAAGCGAAGTCCGCCTCCCTTGAGGGGGAGGCGGACCAGTATCGGCCATTCAAGGTGCGTCTAAAGAGCGAAAGCTCCCGTCAGCTCTCGGGCAGACCGTAGGCGATGATCGTGTCACTGATCGGCGTCTCCATGAAGTGGTGGCCGCCGGGATAGATGATCACCAACTGTCGCCCCGCGACTTCGTCCACGAGCGGATTGGCCTGGCCGCCGCCCGGCAGTCTATCGCTCTAGAGCGTTTCGCCGTGTTGGTTTCCACGCGGAACTGAGCCGGTTTTCCACCGAGAAGTGAGCCACATCTGAGTGTGGTTTTCTGATCAGGGTTTGCTCAACGGGCTGGCTTTTTCTTTTCTCTTTTGTGCTGCTGCGGCCGAGCTGGCCTTGAAGCGGAAGCTGTCGTTCCCTGTTTCCCGGATGTGGCAACGGTGGGTCAGACGATCGAGCAGAGCCGTGGTCATCTTGGCATCGCCGAAGACGTTGGCCCATTCGCTGAAGCTCAGGTTGGTGGTGATAACGACGCTCGTGCGTTCGTAGAGCTTGCTCAACAGGTGGAAGAGCAGCGTTCCGCCGGCAGCACTGAACGGAAGGTATCCGAGCTCATCGAGGATCAGCAGATCGAAACGGACCAGCGTCTCGGCGATCTGGCCTGCCTTGCCCTTTGCCTTCTCCTGTTCGAGCGCGTTGACCAATTCGATGGTCGAGAAGAAGCGGACTCTTCGGTGGTGACGCTCGATAGCCTGGACGCCGATAGCGGTCGCGACGTGTGTTTTGCCTGTGCCCGGCCCGCCGACGAGGACAATGTTCTGCGCTCCGTCCATGAACGCGCATCGTGCGAAAAAAAAACAGTGTCCAAATCCTGCCCCCGCAACCAATACTGTTTTATCAAACATATCAAAGGCTTCACTCTCGACGGGTGAGGCCTTTTTGCTATTCTGCGCCGGAACACCCGTCGCGAGATGCACTAGAGCGGTTCTGTGTTTGACGGTATCAAAGGGATGCCCCTTTTTAGGATTGCGCCGTTCGCAGGCCGCGCGCTTACGTGCCACAGAAGGTTCGGTAGGGCGCCTCGGGCACCGGCGGAAGGCCGGCGTAATCGGCGAACTCCGCCCGGTCTTCGAAGGGTGTGGCCAGCGCTTCGTTCAGGCGTTCGAAGGGTGCAAGGTCGCCGGCCATCGCGGCGGCAAGTGCTTCCTCGACGAGGTGGTTGCGCGGAATGATCGCCGGGTTGACCGCATCCATCGCAGCGCGGCGCTCACCCGGCTCTCTCGGTTCGGCCGCGAGGCGCTGACGCCAGCGCGCTGCCCAGCCGTCATAGGCGGCTGGGTCGGCGAAGAGACCGCGCACCGCCCCATCGGCCTGCTCGCTTTCCGCTGCTTTGCCGAGATTGCGGAAGGTCAGGGTGAAGTCCGCATTCTGCTGTGCCATACGCCCAAGAAGATCCTCGATCAACGCGGCGTCTTCCGTCTGCGGTAACTGCAATCCGATCTTCGCGCGGAAGCCGTCGACATAAGCGGTGTTGAACGCGTCGGCAAAACTGGAGAGGATGTCCTGTGCGGCTTCAATGGCCTTGTTTTCGTCTGGATCGAGATGCGGAAGCAGACATTCTGCCAGACGTGCGAGGTTCCAGTGCGCGATCCTCGGCTGGTTGGCGTAGGCATAACGCCCGTTCCGGTCGATCGAGGAGAAGACGGTCGCGGGATCGTAGACGTCGAGAAAGGCACACGGGCCGTAATCGATCGTTTCCCCGGCGATCGACATATTGTCGGTGTTCATGACGCCGTGCACGAAGCCGATGTTCATCCAGCGTGCGACGAGTTCGGCCTGACGGGCGCAGATGCCCTGGAGAAGAGCGCGGTAGGGGTTGGAAGCGTCCGCGGCCTCGGGGTAATGCCTGTCGATCACATGGTCGGCGAGTTGGCGCACCGCGGGATCGTCGCCCCGTGCCGCGAAAAACTGGAACGTGCCGACGCGTATATGGCTGGAGGCGACACGCGTCAGAATCGCGCCCGGCAGGGCCGTTTCCCGGTAGACTGGCTCTCCCGTAGCGACCGCGGCCAGCGCCCGCGTGGTTGGAATGCCGAGCGCGGCCATGGCCTCGCTGACGAGATACTCGCGCAGGACCGGACCGAGTGCTGCCCGTCCGTCGCCGTTGCGCGAGAAGAGAGTGGGGCCGGCCCCCTTCAGTTGAATGTCGCGACGCCGGCCCTCTCGGTCGACGACCTCGCCGAGGAGGATGGCGCGCCCATCGCCGAGTTGCGGCACGAAGTTTCCGAATTGATGTCCGGCGTAAGCGGCCGCGATCGGCTCGGCGCCTGTTGGGAGCCGGTTGCCGGCGAAGATTTCGGCCCCGTCAGCATTGTCTAACGCATCCGCGTCGAGCCCGAGTTCCACGGCGAGCCGTCGGTTCAGCTTCAGAAGATGCGGCGCGGCGACGGGCGACGGCACGGTTGTCCGGTGGAAGGCGGCGCCGAGACGCGCGTAGCTGTTGTCGAAGTCGAAATCTACCGTCATCTTTTCCGCATTGCTTCCGCGGGAAACTGTCTAGAAATTTCTACCCTGGCGTTGTCTCAGGACATAGGGAAACGTTCTTTGAACATGATGGCGAGCTGGCTTTTGACGGTGTGCCATTCCCGCCCTGAACGTTTCCATTCGGTTGAGGTAACATTGAGCGCCAGATAGATCAACTTGGCCGCGGCTTCATCTTTCGTGAAGTGATCGAGCGTTCTGACTGCGCAGCGGATTTTCAAGTTGAGCGTCGCCATAGAATTCGTGGTCACGCTGATGTGTGACCGTGACGGGTTGAGTTTGCTCGATGTCTCTCGGATGAATGCGTCGAAAGCGGGCCCGGAGCGCCGGCCGATCGGATGATGATGCCTGGCCAAGACAAGCAACGGCTATCTGCCGCCGACACAGCCGTTGCGAGCCACGCCAGCTGCTGGTCTTTTCACGACCATCCGGCTTAAGAGCGCCTGGGTTATCTCGCAAATTCTGGGTATCTTTCGCCAAAAACTGAAACGGTCTAAGAGGTTGCAGGCGTTCGTTCGCAGACGTTCGTTTCTCGTTATTCGAATTTCTCGCTCTCAGAGGCGAGGAAATCGATTGTCAGCATGTGCGTTCATTTCGGACAGCAGAACGGAAAGTTATGTTAGAGTTCTTCGGCATTTCCCCTGCAATCGCGGCACTGGTGCTTCTGGCGCTTCTTTTCGCCGCTTTCACGCTCGAAAAGTACCCGCCGGATGTCACGGCCGTCATCGGCGCCGCAGTGTTCATTGTCCTTGGACTGGTGCCTGCGGATGATGTGATGGGCGTGTTTTCCAGCTCGGCCCCAATCACAATCGGCGCGATGTTCGTGGTCTCAGGCGCGCTGTTGCGCACCGGCGTACTGGACGCGCTTGCCGATTTCATCGTGGAGCGCGCCAAATCCCACCCCGTTCTTGCGATTGTGATCTTTATCTTCATCGCCGCCGCTGCCTCCGCCTTCATGAACAGCACGCCCGTTGTTCTCGTTCTCATTCCGGTGGTTGTACGTCTTGCGGCGAGCCTGAGCATGGCGCCGACCCGGTTGCTGATCCCGCTTTCCTACACGGCCATTCTCGGAGGAACCTGTACATTGATCGGCACCTCCACCAATCTTCTGGTGGCAGGCGTTGCGCAACAGAACGGTCTGGGGGCGTTCTCGATCTTCGAGATCGCGCCCGTCGGCATCATCTCCGCGATCGTGGGCGGCGTTTCTGTCTTCGTGCTCGGCAAGTTCCTTCTCCCGCAACGCGATAGCGATGAGAATGTCCTCGATGAGGAGACGCCGTTTCTGTCCGAGATCACGATTCTGTCCAAGTATGCCGGCATCGGAAAACCCCTCTCCGAAGCCAGCGATTTTCAGCGTTCAGGCATTCGCGTGACAGGCGTAAAGCGCGGGAGCGAGATCGAACGTGGCGACCTGCCCGAACACGTGCTTCAACAGGGAGACACGGTGATCGTCATTGCGCCGACATCCGAGCTCCTGACCCTTGAAGAGCAGGACGGATTGCAGGTGGGGCTGAGCCGGTCGGTTCTGCTGGACCCGGATGCCGAGACACGCGTGGCCGAAGTAATCGTGTCGCCATCGCGCAGAAGCTCGGGCACGAGCATAGCGGGCCTGGCGCTCGGGCGGCGCGCCGGCATGCGTGTGCTCGGCGCCTACCGCGCCAGCCACGTGGCCGGCCCCGACCTGGTGAATGTTCAATTGCGGCCGGCGGACAAACTGCTTCTCGAAGGCACGTCCGAAGGTTTCAATGATTTGTCCAGGGTCGGCGACGTTGTTTCCGTTACGGAACCGGGCGGCCGCGCCTTTCGGCGTCGCCAGGCCCCGATTGCCGTCCTGACCCTGATCGGCATCGTCACGCTTGCCGCCTTCAATGTTCTGCCGATCGGCATCCTTGCCCTGCTGGGCGTTGCCGTCATTCTCGCGCTGCGCTGTATCGACAGCGATGAGGCCTGGAAGACCATAGACGGATCCATTCTTATTCTGATCTTCGCGATGCTGATCGTCGGCGCCGGACTGGAAAACAGCGGCGCCGTGGAGCTTGTCGTGGGCATGCTGAAACCCTGGCTGCAAAACCTTTCGCCGATGCTGATGCTGCTGGCAGTCTATTTCGTGGGCTCCATCCTGACGGAGACCGTCACCAACAATGCCGTGGCGGTTGTCTATACGCCCGTCGTCATAGCGCTCGCCACCCAGCTTGGTCTTGATCCCCGTCCGTTCGTCGTCGCGGTCATGTTCTCGGCCAGCGCGAGCTTTGCGACGCCGATCGGTTACCAGACGAACACGCTCGTCTATGGCGCCGGCAATTACCGCTTCAGCGACTTCCTGAAAATGGGGATTCCGATGAACATCATCGTCGGACTTACCTCGGTCTTCGCGATCGGCCTTTTCTTCCCGATGTGAGCGAGGCGCCCTGCAGGGCTAACGCGTAACAGAAGACGCGCGATAGCAGCGCCGGTGAAGATGCCAATGATGATCTCAATATCCGGCTCCAACCGCGGCGTGCCATCCGCTTTCGCGCTTTCGAGATTGTTGCCGGAGCGGCACGTCTCGCCTTCCAAAAGCCCGCGGCGAATATCCACTTGTTTGATCGCAAAGCCAGCCTATGATGAGCGGACCCATACCGGATCGACTGCCAGCCCAAGAGAAAGATGCATATGCTTGAGCGGCTGAAACGACTCTTCATGAACCTCTGGTTCGCGCTGGCGCTCGTGGCGGTCGCGGCCGTTGTCGGCTGGTATCTGACCGAGCGCCTGGCGGAAGAGGGATTGCCGGCCGGTATTGCCTCGGGCAATGGCCGCATCGAGGCGGTCTCCATCGACATATCCGCCCGCTCCGGCGGCCGGATCAGCGATATTCTCGTGCAGGAGGGTGACACCGTGGCGGCCGGCCAGGTGCTTGCCCATATGGACACCCAGCAGCTCGACGCGATGTTGCGGGAAGCGCGTGCGCAGTTGCAGCGCGGCCGGATCGGCCGCGACGTGGCGGAAAGCGGCGTCAAGCAAGCCGAGGCCGAACGTTCCGCCGCGCTGGCGGTCGTCGCCCAACGCGAGGCCGAGCTTGGCTCGGCCGAGAGCCGCTTCAACCGCTCGCAACAGCTCGTCGAACGCAACACCGTGGCCCAACAGACGGTGGAGGATGATCGCGCCCGTTTCGAAGGCGCCCGTGCGGCGCTCGACGCCGCTCGCGCCCAGGTCGCCGTCGCCGAGGTGGGCATCGCCACGGCGCGGGCGCGGATCGTGGATGCGGAGGCCAATATCGAGGCGGCCAAGGCGGCGATAGAGCGGATCCAAACCGAGATCGACGACAGCACGTTGCGTTCGCCGCGAGACGGCCGGGTGCAGTATCTCGTCGCCCAGCCCGGCGAGGTTGTCGCCGGCGGCGGGCGGGTCCTGAACCTTATCGATCTCGGCGATGTCTACATGACCGTTTTTCTGCCCACGCTGGAGGCCGGACGTCTCGCCATCGGCTCGGAGGCGCGCATCGTCCTCGATACCGCGCCGGGCGTGGTGATTCCGGCTACCGTCTCGTTTCTGTCCGATGTCGCGCAGTTCACGCCGCGCACCGTCGAGACAGCCGAGGAGCGCCAGGGGCTGATGTTCCGCGTTCGGGTACGCGTTGCGCCGGCGCTTCTTGAACGATACGCCGACTACGTCAAACCGGGTCTGCCCGGCATAGCCTATGTCAAGACCGACCCGGAGGCGGCATGGCCTGAAAGCCTGCGCACCGGATTGCTGGAATGAGCGGGCCGGCGCGAACCAGCGATGCTCCCGCGCTTGCGGCGCGCCTGCTTAACGTCAGCCATGCGTTCAAGAAGACCCGCGCGCTCGACGACGTATCGATTGACTTTCCCGCCGGCAGGATGGTGGGCCTGATCGGCCCTGACGGCGTCGGGAAATCGACGCTGCTCTCGCTGATTGCCGGGGCGCGCAAGGTGCAGGCCGGCGCGGTCGAGGCGCTGGGCGCCGACATGCGCAAGGCGCGCGACCGCAGCGCGATCGGCCCCCGCATCGCCTATATGCCCCAGGGGCTCGGCAAGAATCTCTATCCGACTCTGTCCGTGTTCGAGAATGTGGATTTCTTCGGCCGCCTCTTCGGTCATGCCCGCAGGGAGCGCGAGCGCCGCATTCATGAACTTCTGGCCGCCACCGGTCTTGATCCCTTTGCCGACCGCCCGGCCGGCAAGCTTTCCGGCGGCATGAAGCAGAAGCTCGGCCTGTGCTGTGCGCTGATCCACGACCCTGACCTCCTGATCCTCGACGAGCCGACAACGGGCGTCGACCCGCTTTCCCGGCGGCAGTTCTGGGAACTGATCAACGCCATAAGGGCCAACCGGCCGGGCATGGGGGTGATCGTCGCGACCGCCTATATGGAGGAGGCGGCCGGGTTCGACTGGCTCGTCGCCATGGACGGCGGCCGCGTGCTGGCGACGGGAACGCCGGCCGAGCTTCAGGCGAAGACTGATACGTCCTCGCTCGATGACGCCTTCATTGCCGTTCTGCCGCAGGAAAAGCGCAGCCGCCATAAGAAGGTGGATATTCCGCCCCGGCCCGAGCGCGGCGACGGCGCGCCCGCGATCGAGGCCGACGGGCTGACGATGCGCTTTGGCGATTTCACCGCCGTGGACAATGTCAGCTTCCGCATCCCCAGGGGCGAAATCTTCGGCTTTCTCGGCTCGAACGGATGCGGCAAGACGACGACGATGAAGATGCTGACCGGCCTGCTGCCGGCCAGTGGGGGCACCGCGCGGCTGTTCGGACGCGAGGTCGACCCGCGCGATCTCGATACCCGCCGGCGCGTTGGCTACATGTCGCAGTTCTTCTCGCTCTATTCCGAGCTGACCGTTCGTCAGAACCTGGATTTGCATGCCCGCCTTTTCCAGTTGCCGGCGGCGGATATTCCGGCTCGAATCACCGAAATGGCGAAACGCTTTGACCTGACGGATGTGCTGGAAACGCTGCCCGACGCCCTGCCGCTCGGCGTCACCCAGCGCCTGTCGCTCGCCGTCGCCATGATCCATGCGCCCGAGATGCTGATCCTCGACGAGCCGACCTCCGGCGTCGACCCGATCGCGCGCGACCAGCTGTGGCAGAGTTTCGTCGATCTGGCGCGCAATGACGGCGTGACGATCTTCATCTCCACGCACTTCATGAACGAGGCGGAGCGCTGCGATCGCATCTCGCTGATGCATGCCGGCAAGGTGCTGGTGTCGGACAGACCGGCCGCGATCGTCGAGACGCGCGGCACTGCCAATCTCGAGGAAGCCTTCGTTTCCTATCTGGAGGATGCGATCGGGGAGGGGGGCAGCACGGCAGGCGGGCCGCAAACGGATGCCGTTTCCGCGGATATCGTCCACGCCATCGGACCCGGGCATCAGCCTGTGCACAATCGCCGGCTCGATCCGCGGCGGATCATGAGCTATGCCCGGCGCGAGGCGCTGGAACTGCGCCGCGACCCGATCCGCGCCGCCTTCGCTTTTATCGGTAGTCTGGTGCTCCTGTTCGTCCTCGGCTACGGAATCAGCATGGATGTCGAGGATTTGCCTTTCGCTGTGCTCGACCACGACCGCACGACGGTCAGCCGCGACTATACGCTCGACATTGCGGGCTCGCGCTATTTCACCGAGCGTCCTCCGATCGTCGATCATGCCGATATGGACCGGCGCATGCGCAGCGGCGAGATCAGCCTTGCCCTCGAGATACCGTCCGGCTTCGCGCGCGAGGTGGCGGCCGGCCGCAACGTGGAAATCGGCGGGTGGCTCGACGGTTCCATGCCGTCGCGCGCGGAGACCGCCAAGGGCTATGTCGACGGGCTGCACGCGCACTGGCTGATGCGGCAGGCACGCGCGCTCCTTGGAGAAGAGGCGCTGGCCGAGGACTTCCGGCTTGAGACGCGGTTCCGCTACAATCCCAACGTGGAAAGCATCATCGCCATGGTTCCGGCCGTCATCGCCCTGGTACTCCTGTTCATTCCCACCATGCTGGCCACGCTCTCGATCGTGCGGGAGAAGGACCTCGGTTCCATCGTCAATCTCTACGTGACGCCGGTGACCAGGCTGGAATTCATTCTCGGCAAGCAGATACCCTATGTCGGCCTTGCCATGATCAATCTCGCGATGATGACCGCCTTCGCCATCCTCGTGCAGCGCGTCCCGTTCACCGGCAGCGTTTTGGCCTATGCGCTTGGCGGCCTGCTTTACGCCATCGCGGCGACCGGGCTTGGACTGCTGATCTCGAGCTTCATGAATAGCCAGATCGCCGCGATCTTCCTGACCACTGTCGTCACCATGATGCTGGCCGTCCAGTATTCCGGCATGATCGATCCGATCGCCTCCATGGAGGGCGAGGCCGCGCTGATCGGGGCCATCAACCCGGCAAGCCATTTCGTCACCATCTCGCGCGGCGCCTTTTCCAAGGCGCTGGGTTTCGGCGATCTGACCGCCTCGCTCCTGCCGCTGCTTGCGGCCGGCCTCGCGCTGTTATTGCTCAGCGTTCTCTTCCTCCGAAAACAGGCGCGCTGAGCCATGCGAGTATCAACGATCTGGCGACTGGGCATAAAGGAGTTGTGGAGCCTGTTGCGCACGCCCGCTCTTCTGGTGCTGATCGTCGCCGTATTCACGCTTCAGGTCTATGCGGCGGCGGTCGCGGTGCCCTTCACGCTGAACAAGGCGCCGATCTCCATTGTGGACGAGGATGCCTCTGCGCTGTCGGAGCGCATCGCCTCGGCCTTCTACCCGCCCTATTTCCTTCCCCCGCAGACGATCACGCTGTCACAGATGAAACGGCGCATGGACGAGGGCGTCGATACATTCGCGCTTGTCATCCCGCCGAATTTCCAGCGCGACCTTCTGGCCGGCAGCGAGCCGGCCATGCAGCTCAACGTCGACGCCACGCGGATGACGCAGGCTTTTACCGGCGCAGGCTATGTGCAGGCAATCGTATCGGGCGAGGTTTCCGAGTTCCTTGAGCGCTACCGCGCCAGCGAACCCGCTCCCGTTGGTCTGGTGCTGCGCGCCCGCTTCAATCCCGAGCTCAACCCGAACTGGTTCAGCGCCATGATGGAGGTCGTCAACAATGTCGCGCTGCTGTCCGTCATCCTGACGGGTGCCGCGCTCATCCGCGAGCGCGAACGCGGCACCATCGAACATCTTCTCGTCATGCCGGTGACGCCGGCGGAAATCATGCTCGGCAAGATATGGCCGATGGCGGCGGTGGTGATGGGCGCGGCTTGCTTTTCGATCACCGTCGTGGTGCAGACATGGCTTGCGATTCCCGTGGCGGGCTCGCTGTGGCTGTTGATACTCGGCATGGCGCTGCAGCTGTTTGCGACGACCTCGCTCGGCATCTTCCTGGCCACCATTGCCGGCTCGATGCCGCAATTCGGACTGCTGCTGATGCTCGTTCTGTTTCCGCTGCAGATTCTCGCCGGCGGCCTGACGCCGGTGGAGAACATGCCCGCGGTTCTGCGCACCCTCATGTCGCTGGCGCCGGACACGCATTTCGTCGCGCTGGCGCAATCGATCATGTTCCGGGGCGCGGGGCTTGCAGTCATCTGGCCGCAGCTTCTAAGCCTCGCCGCCATCGGCCTCGCCCTGTTTTCATTATCGTTATGGCGATTCCGGCGGTCGCTAAGGTAGTCATCGCGACCGCCAGAGCCTGGTCTCGCGATCTTCAAAAAATCACAATCAGCGATGTTCGTTATTATACCAGCGCGGTGATGAACTGCGGACCGGGGGAGGGGAATTTGTCGATCTGCTCGCGTGCCAGGCCTTCATCGGTGATGATGGTATCGATGGCGTCAATCGCGGCGGTCTTGTGCAGGGCGCGTTCCATGAAGCGGCTGGAATCGGCCAGCAGGATCACCTTGTTGGCGGCGGCGATCATGGCGCGCTTCAACTGGACCAGCTCCAGCAGGGTTTCGGAGACACATTGCTCGTCAATCGCGGCGGCGGACATGAAGAACAGGTCGCAGCGTATATCGGCGAGGAAGCTCAGGCCCGGTTCGCCGAGAAGGCTGAAGGAGCCGAACCGGCAAGCTCCGCCGGGCACGATCAGCTTGATGTTCGGCTTGTATGTCAGCACCTGGGCGACATGGAGGTCGTTGGTGATGATCGTCAGCGGAATGTCGAGGCCGGCGATTTCTTCGGCGAGCAGATGACAGATGACGGCGCCGGTGTCGATCAGCAGGGCCTGATCGGGCTCGATAAAGCGCAAGGCCTCGCGCACGATCCCCTGCTTTTCCTCAAGCGCCGTGCGGCGGGCGAGATCCGTCGACGGCTCGTATGTCGCGCGCGAACGAATGCTGACGGCGCCGCCATGGGTACGTTTCACCAGCCCTTCGGAGGCCAGAAGGTCGAGGTCGCGCCGGATCGTCGACACGGAGATGCCGAACATGCGCGCCAGGTCCTGGCTGGTGCCGGCCTGGTTGCTCTTGAACCAGTCCACCAGTTGCTGGCGACGCTCGGCGGGCAGAAGTTCTTCGCTGTTGGTCTCTTCGTTCAATGTCCGGCCTTCGGGTCGTCGATAGTGGAGATGCGTGCTACGCCGCCATCAAAGGGCGTTGGGCAACCAAAGCACAATCTGCGGGAATATCGCAAGCAGGGCGGTACCGATACACAACAGCAGGAAGAACGGCAAGGCGGCGCGCACGGTCTTGCCGATGGTTTCGCCGGTAAGCGCCTGCAGGATGAAGAGGTTGAGGCCGACCGGCGGCGTGAGCGCGCTCATCTCGATCATGATGACGAGGTAGACGCCGAACCACAGCGGATCGAAACCGGCATGCACGATCAGGGGCACGGCGATCGGCACGGTCATGACGGTCATCGAGGTGCCGTCGAGGAACATGCCGAGGACGATATAGAGGACGGCGAGGATCAGCAGCACGCCATAGGGCGACAGGTTCATCGCGGCGATGCTTTCGGTGATCATCGACGGCAGGTGCATGTAGGCGATGGCGGATGACAGGAAGGCCGAGGCCGCAATCAGCATCAGGATCATCGAGGAGACCCGGATCGTGCTCTTCAGGCTGTCAATCATCAGTTGCCATGCGAACTGCCCGGTGACGAGCGTGATCACGATCGCGCCGAAAACGCCCACGGCGGCTGCCTCGGAAGGCGTTGCGACGCCGGTGTAGATCGCGCCGAGCACGATCGTCATCAGCACCAGGATCGGCACGAGATCGAGAACGCCTCTCCAGATCACGCGCCATGAGACAGGCTCGCCATGAGGCGGCGCAACCGAGGGACGGATGAGCGAGACCAACCCGATATAGCCGGAATAGAGCACCGCCATCATCAGTCCCGGCAAAAGCCCGGCGGCAAACAGCTTTGCGATCGAGACCTGGGCCAAAACGCCATAAACGATCATCGCGATCGATGGCGGAATGAGCAGTCCGAAGCTTCCGGCCCCGGCAAGAGACCCGGATGCGAGCGAGACGTCATAGCCGCGCGCCTTCAATTCGGGAATGGTGATCTTGCCGACCGTGGCGGTTGTCGCCGTCGACGAGCCCGAGATCGCGGCGAAGATCGTGCAGCCGATGACATTGGTGTGGAGCAGGCCGCCTGGAACGCGGGAGACGAGCGGCGAGAGCCCGCGGAACAGACGGTTGGAAATATCCGTGCGGAAGATGATGTCGCCCATCCAGATGAAAATCGGGATCGCGGCGAGTTCCCACGACACGGCGGAAGACGAGATGACCTTGGTGGCGATCGAGCCGATCCGGACCCAGTTGAAATCGAGCGCAAAATACATCGCGCCGGCGCCGACCAGCATCAGGCCGGCAAAGATCCACGTTCCGGCGCCGAGGAAGATCACGAGCAGCAGCAGCAGCGTCAGGGCAGACATTGAAACGGACATGGCTTGCGTTCCTCAGCTAGAGCGTCAGCGCGCGCTCGTCGGCGTGGCCGACGGCCAGAAGCCGGAGGATCCGCACGAAAACCTGAAACGCGATCAGCGACAGGCCGATCAGGAAAAAGCTCTCGGGAATCCACATCGGGATGGGGAGATAGGTTTCGGAGACGGTGCCCCGGCTCCAGTTCTTGAAAACGGACTTCCACTGGTACCAGGCCAGGAAAACCATCAGCGCCTCGACGGCGACGAGCGTGAAGAATTCGCACATCCAGGACAGTCTCGGCCCGGCACGGTCGGTCAGCACCTTGACGCGGATCATGAAGCCCTCTTCCAGCGCCCAGGCGGCCGACAGGAAGGCGACGGCGGCGACGCCGTTGCCGACCAGCGAGTCGGCCATGAATGTCGACTTCGAAAAAAAGCGCAGGCAGATTTCCAGAAGCGTGAAGGCGGTCATCAAGACGAGGATGCAGGCGGCAATGAAGGCCGCCGCCCGATTGAGGATCGTCGAGGCATGGGCGATCAGCCGCAACCATCGTGGATCATCGGTCGCCTCGGAGAGGTGATGTGAATGCGGTTCTTCAAGCGCCATGATCGTCTCCGCTACAGCGGGCAATCACAGTCTTCGTGCTGCAAGCCCGCTGATTGAAATGCATCAGACAGCCCGCCCCATAGCAGGAGCGGGCCGCAGGAGGAGAGATATCAGCCGGCCTTCAGGGCATCAAACTGGGCCAGCACATCGGCGCCGCGCGACCCGGTTTTGGCCACCCAGTCCTCGCGCACGGCAGCACCGGCGGCATTGAGCGTTGCGAAGACATCATCCGGCACGTCGGCAGCGGTGGTGACCGTCATGCCGTGGTCGCGCAGGATTTTGTAGGAAGCCTCGATGCTTTCGGTCATGATCTTCCAGTTATAGGCGTCGCAGCTTTCCGT
Organism: Martelella sp. FLE1502; assembly: GCF_053484255.1. Lineage (NCBI taxonomy): Bacteria > Pseudomonadati > Pseudomonadota > Alphaproteobacteria > Hyphomicrobiales > Aurantimonadaceae > Martelella > Martelella sp. FLE1502. The sequence goes on along the minus strand of NZ_JBAKFQ010000008.1, from coordinate 136,111 downwards.
GATGGCGAGCATGGCGTCCTGAACGTCCTTTGGCAGAGCGTCGAACGCATCCTTGTTCACATGGCACATGAACAGACCCATGGCGTAGTTCATCTCGGTGAAATCGCTGAGATAATCCCACAGTGAAAGCTGCACGCCGCCATCGGCGGAGGTGAGCACAGCGTCGATCGCGCCGGTCGAAAGCTGGGGGATAAGGTCGGACCAGGCGATCTGCAGCGGCGCCGCGCCGGCTTTCATCAGCGTCTGCGTGCCGTTGACATCGTAGGTGCGGATGCGCAGGCCGTTGAGCGCGTCGGTAGAGGTAATCGCCCGGTCGGCGAAGATGCCGGACGGCGGGTTCGGCATGGCCCAGAGCAGCACCATGTTGTTGTCGGCAAAGATTTTCTCATATTCCGGCCGGGCTGCCTGCCAGAGGAGATAGGCTTCCTGCGGCGTCTTCGCGATAAAGGGCAGGGAGGACAGGTTGAACAACGGATCGATGCCGCCGAGCTGGGTCATCAGGGTTACCGCGGTCTGCACCGCGCCATCCTGCACGGCGTCGAACTGGTCCGCCGACTTGTAACCCAGCGCGCCGCCGCCCTGATAGGTGATGGCGATCTGGTCGCCGACCTTCTTCTGCAACTCGCTCAGGAAGTATTTCGATGCCTTGCCAGAAAGCGCGTCGGCATTGTACTCGTCCGCCATATCCCAGCGAATGGTAGAGGCGGCAAAAGCACGATTGCCAAGGGCGCCGATCGCGCCGGCCAGGGCTGCATTGCGCATCAGCATGCGTCTAGTGATGGTCATTCGGTTCCCCTTTCGTAAGGCTTCGCGCCCGCCCGCTGTTCGGCCGGGCACCGAGACGTTTTCGTTCTTCGGATTTGACAAAGTAAGCAGCCTTGCCAAAAACTGTCAATTAAAAACGCACAAAAGATCATCTTTTTTGCGGAATAACGCGTGTTGATGCGCGGCTTGACGCATTTTCGACCAATATTTTGACCTCTATGCTGATTGATAGTTGCCATCTCTCTGCAAATCGACCATAAAACGTCATATAAACGCATAAAGCGGCGAACGACCTTCTGATAACGTTTCAAGAGAATTCGATACATGCATACTTCACCACAGGACGCGCCTGTCATCATGGTATCCGGCGCCAATCGCGGCATCGGCGCGGCGATCGTCCGGGATTTGCTTCAGCATGGCTACCGGCTTTCGCTCGGCGCGCGCGATGTTTCCAAGCTTGAAGCCGAATTCGGCGTGCCCGGCGAGAGGCTGTTCTATCATCGCTTCGATGCCTTCGAGCCGGAGACGGCGAAAGCGTGGGTCGACGGGACGGTTGCTCGTTTCGGTCGTATCGACGGCCTCGTCAATAATGCCGGGAGCGGTGAACAGGTGCTGCTCACCGATGACAATGAAGAGGCGCTGGATCGGCTCTGGGCCGTTAATGTCAAGGCGCCGCTCCGGCTGACCCGGCTCTGCCTGCCGCATCTGGAGGAGACCGGTCGCGGCCGGATCGTCAACATCGTTTCGATGTCCGGCAAGCGGGTGCGCAACGGCTTCGTCGGCTACAACATGACCAAGTTCGCGGTGATGGGCCTGACCCACACGACCCGGCACGTCGCCTGGGAAAAGGGCGTGCGCGCCACCGCGATCTGCCCGAGCTTCGTGCGCACCGAGATGAGCTCCTACACCAGCAAGGTCAAGCCGGAGGACATGATCCAGCCGGAAACCATGGCCGAACTGGTGCGCACCGCGATCGAGCTTCCCAACAACGCGGCGATGGCGGAAATGCTGGTCAACTGCCGCCTCGAAGACATGCTCTGAGGTAAGCGCCATGCCGGTTCCGAATTTGCAACGTCCGGGCTTTGCCGCGCCCCTGCCCGAAAGCGCCGATGTCGTCATCATTGGCGGCGGGATCGCCGGGGTGACGACCGCCCTGTTCCTGGCCGAGGCCGGGGTGAATGTCGCTCTCTGCGAGAAGGGCGCAGTCGCCGCCGAGCAGAGCTCGCGCAACTGGGGGTGGGTGCGGCAGATGGGGCGCGATCCCAAGGAATTGCCGTTGACGATCGAGAGCCTCAATCTCTGGCGTGATATCGACCGTCGCTTCGGCATTAAGACCGGCTTCCGCGAAACCGGCATCACCTATGTCTGCCGCACCAAGGCCGAGATCGCCGAATTCACCGCCTGGGAGAAATATGGCCGCGAGGCCGGGATGCCCTCGACGCTTCTCGATTCCGCCGGGCTGCAGAAACTGCTGCCGGGCATTGCCGCGCAATATACGCTGGGGCTGCATACCGCCAATGACGGGCGCGCCGAACCGGAACGGGCCGTACCGCAAATGGCATCCGCCGCCATGCGTCTCGGTGCGACGATCACAGAAAACTGCGCCGTGCGCGGGATCGAGACGGCGGGCGGTCGCATCAGCGGGGTGGTGACCGAAAAGGGCACGATCGTGACATCGAGCGTCGTCGTCGCGGCGGGCGCATGGTCGCGCCTCTTTCTCGGCAATCTCGGGCTCAATTTCCCGCAGCTGAAGCTGCTCGGAACGGCGGCGCGGATCGAAAGCGATGGCCGCGTTCCGGAAATGCCGGTCGGCGGCGGCGATTTCTCCTTCCGCAAGCGTCTCGACGGCGGCTACACCATCGCCCAGCGCAATGCCAATGTTGCGCCGGTCACGCCCGACAGTTTCCGCCTGTTCTTCGACTTCCTCCCGACGCTGCTCACGAGCTGGCGGGAGCTGAAGCTGCGCGTCAACGGGCAAACGGTCAGTGAGCTGAAGATGCCGCGCCGCTGGTCGCTCGACCAAGTGACGCCCTTCGAGTCGATCCGGACGCTCGATCCGGTGCCGCATGCGCCATTCAACCGCAATGCAGTGCGTAACCTCACGCGCGCCTTTCCGGCCTTCGCCGATGCCCGCCTGACCCACAGCTGGGCCGGCATGATCGATGCGACGCCGGACGCGATCCCGGTGATCGGCCCGATTGCGGCCGTTCCGGGGCTCTATCTGTCATCGGGCTTTTCCGGCCACGGCTTCGGCAGCGGACCGGGCGCAGGCCGGCTGATGGCCGAGATTGTCCGCAATGAAAAAACCTGCGTTGATCCGGCGCCTTTCCGGTATGAACGCTTTTCGAAGACTGCCAAGGCCGCCTGAAGAGCGGCGCGACGGCAATAACCAAAGGGAACATGACATGGCCTGGAGAATCGGCGTCGATTCCGGCGGAACATTCACCGACGTCTGCCTCTTCAATGATGAGACCGGAGCAATCGAGATCTGGAAGGTCTCCTCCACCCCGGACGATCCGTCGCGGGCGATCGCGCAAGGCGTGGTCGAAGGACTGGAAAAGGTCGGGGCGTCTGCCGCCGATCTCGCCTTTCTCGGGCACGGCACCACGGTTGCCACCAATGCGCTGATCGAGCTGCGCGGCGTCAGGACTGGCCTCGTCGTCTCGGACGGGTTTCGCGACCTGCTCGAGATCGGCCGCCAGAAACGTCCGAACCTCTATGACATGTTCGCCGAAAAGCCGGAACAGCTCGTTACCCGCGACCTGCGCCGGGAAGTGCCGGAACGGTTGAAGGCCGATGGCAGCGTCGCCGTTCCGCTGGATGAGGACGCGCTGCGCGAAGCCTTCCGGGCGCTCGCCGCCGAGGATATCAAGGCGCTGGCGATCTGCTTCCTCTATGGCTTCCTCAATACCGCGCATGAGGAGCGGGCGCTTGAGATCGCGGCGGAAGAACTGCCGGATGTCTTTGTCTCCGCCTCCCACGCCGTCGCGCCCGAGTTCCGCGAATATGAGCGGCTATCGACCACTGTGGTCAACGCCTATCTCGGCCCGGTGATGCAGCGCTATATCCGCCGGCTGAAGGATAGGCTGTCCGAAATCGGCCTCAAGGTCGCGCCGCAGCTCACCCAATCGAATGGCGGCGTCATCGGTTTCGATCAGGCGAGCAGCCTGCCGGTGCGCACCGTGCTCTCCGGTCCCTCGACCGGCGTTGTCGGCGCGCAGGCGATCGGCCGCATGGCCGGCTTCGACAACATCATAACCTTCGATGTCGGCGGCACCTCCTCCGATGTGGCGCTGCTGCAGAACGGCGTCTGCCAGCTCACCGGGGAGGCCGATGTCCACGGCTATCCGATCAAGGCGCCGATGCTCGATATCCACACGGTCGGCGCCGGCGGCGGCTCAATCGCCCATGTGGATACCGGCGGCCTTTTGAAGGTCGGCCCGCGCTCGGCCGGCGCCCATCCGGGGCCGGTCTGCTACGGGCTCGGCAATGAGGAGCCGACGGTCACCGATGCCAATATCGTGCTGCAGACCCTGAACCCGGTCGAAATCCTCGGCGGCCGCATGAAGGTGCGGCACGATCTGGCGCTGGCCTCGATCCAGAGGCTCGCCGACAGGCTCGGCGTCGACGTGATGGAAACCGCGCAGGGCATCATCTCGGTCGTCACCGCCAATATGGCGAAGGCGATCCGGGTGATCTCGGTCCAGCGCGGCCATGACCCGCGCGATTATGCGCTAATGGCCTTCGGCGGCGCCGGTCCGCTGCATGCCGCCCGCCTTGCACGCGAACTGGACATGGCGAAGGTGATCGTGCCGCTGACGCCCGGAACGCTCTGCGCGCTCGGCCTGCTGCTCACCGACCTGCGCTCGGATTTCGCCTTGTCACGGCTGATGGAGCTTTCGGACACCGCCCGCCCCGCACTGGAAGAGGGTTTCGCAAGCCTTGCCGAACAGGCCGATGTCTGGTTCGCGGCGGAAAACATCGCCGGGGACCGCCGCGTCATCACCCGCACGGTCGACATGCGTTACGCCGGGCAGAATTACGAGCTCTCGGTCACGGTTCCGGCCGGACCCATCACGGCGGAAACCTTCGCGGCGCTCGAAAAGGGCTTCGAGGCGGCGCACCGCCAGCGTTTCGGTTTCATCGCCGAGGGCGAGCCGATCCAGCTCGTCACCCTGCGGGTTGAGGCCGCTGGCATCGTCGACAAGGCCGAGTTCCAGAAACAGGACGATCACGGCCCCGATGCCTCAGAGGCGAAGATCGGCGAACGCGAGGTCTGGATGTCGGAGGCCGGTGGGTTCGTCAACTGCCCGGTCTATGAACGCAGCCTGCTGAAGGCCGGCAATGTCATCACCGGCCCGGCGATTGTCGAACAGATGGACACAACCACCGTGCTGCTGCCGGAAATGACCGGCACGGTTGATCCGTACCTCAATCTCATCCTGGAGGTTTGAACGATGACCACGATTGATCCCATCACGGTAGAAGTCATCGGCTCGGCGCTGCAGTCCATCGTCGAGGAGATGGGCGAGGCGCTGGTGCGCGCCTCCTATTCCACCAACATCAAGGAACGCCGCGACTGCTCGACCGCGCTGTTCGACCGCCACGGCAACACGCTCTGCCAGGCCGAACATATCCCGATGCATCTCGGCTCCTTCCTAGGCGTCATCGGCGCGATCTATGGCCGCTTCAAGCTGGACGACATCAAGCCGGGCGATGTTTTCATGGCCAATGACGCCTATGCCGGCGGGGCGACCCACCTGCCGGATATCGTGCTCGCCGAGCCGATCTTCGTCGAGGGCACGCTGGTCGCCTGGGCGGTCAACACCGCCCACCATTCGGATTTCGCCGATCGCGGCCACGAACATATCTACCAGGAGGGGCTGCGCATTCCGCCGGTTCGTCTCTATCGCGAAGGCGTGCTGAACCAGGACCTGCAGGAGATGTTCCTGCTCAACTGCCAAGTTCCGCGCGAGCGCCTCTCCGACCTCAGGGCGCAGATGTCGGCCAACCGGCTCGCCGTCCAGCGTATGCAGGATCTCTGCGTCAAATACACGACCGAGAAGGTTCTGGCCGCCGGCGAGGCGCTGCAGGATTATGCCGAACGCAAGATGCGCGCCGGCATCGCCGCCATTCCGGACGGCACCTACAGCTTCTCCGACCAGTTCGATTCAAACCAGCGCGGCGACCGGATCAAGCTTTCGGTCGAGATCACTATCGCCGGCGAGGAAATGACGCTCGCCTTCGACGGCCCGCCGCAGTTCAGGGCCGGGCTGAACCTGATCTACACCTCGCTGCTGGCGGCGAGCTATTTCGCGGTGAAATCCGTCGTCGATCCGACGATCCTGCCCAATGCCGGCCTTGCCCGCCCGCTGACGGTGACGGCGCCGAAGGGCTCGATCCTCAATTGCGAGCATCCGGCGGCCGTCGATGGCCGTATCGCCGCCGCGCAACGGGTCTGCGACCTCGTCTATGGCGCGCTCGCCAAGGCGCTTCCCGGCAAGGTCATGGCGGCCGGCAATGGCTGCTGCACCGGCGCGATCTTCAATGGCACCCATGAGGACGGGTCGATCTGGGTCTATCTTGAGACCATCGGCGGCGGGGGCGGCGCGCGGCCGTCCTCCGACGGGCTCTCGGGCATCCATGTCAGCCTCACCAACACCTCGAACCTGCCGGTGGAATCGCTGGAGCTCGAATATCCGCTGACGCTGCTGCGCTACGAACTGGTGGATGATTCCGCCGGTGCCGGCACCTGGCGCGGCGGCATGGGCGTGCGCCGGGTCTACCGCGCGGAAAAGGCCTGCCGGTTCACCGTCGAGGGTTCGCGGGTGGCCTCCGAACCCTGGGGCCTTGATGGCGGCACCTCCGCCCGAGGCACCGTGCTCGACTTCGGCGACGGCCGCACGGATTTCGCCGGCATGGTCGACCTGAAGCCCGGCCAGATCGTCTCGATCACCACGCCCGGCGGCGGTGGTTACGGCGATCCGGCGGCCCGCGACCCGGCAGCCGTCCGGCGCGACCTCGCCGAAGGGCGCATCAGCCGGGCCACGGCGGAGCGCTTCTACAAGCAGTAAACGCCCGTCCGGCCTTTCATCCAATTTCCATCCTCGTCGCAGGCGGCAACGCCTGCGGACAGTGTTCCTTTGTCCTTCTCAAACCCAAACAGAACAGGAAAACACCATGGTCAAGATCACCAAAGTCAAATCCGGCTCCATCTTCGAAACCAAGGAAAGCTATTCGCGCATCGTCTGCGTCGATGACTGGATCTTCGTTTCCAACACCGCCGGCCGCAACTACAAGACCCGCGAAATGTCGACCGATCCGGTGGAGCAGGCCCGCCAGTGCTTCGACAATATCGAGGGCGCGCTGAAGTCGGTTGATTCCTGCCTTGCCGATGTCGTCCAGTCGAAAATCTTCATCCCTTACGTCGAGGATGCCAAGGCGGTGATGGAATATGTCGGCGAGCGCTTCCGCGGCATCGATCCGCAGCGCACCGTCACCTGCTCGCCGCTCGGCGCGCCGGATTTCAAGGTCGAGATCGAAGTCACCGCCTATCGCGGCGCCTCGAAGGCCGAAGTCGAGGAAATCACCATCTCGCTCGGCTGACGCATCCGTCAGAAAATCGCACTCGATTTTCCGAAGCCGCCGGACATGCGTCTGGCCAACGTTGTCGGGACCGCCGCGCCGCGCGCGGCGGTTCTGCTGCTGATCCTCGTTACCTCTGTGCCGTCGATTTCCGCGGGCCGCCTTACCGGCTTGCGCGTCCGGGTCACGCCGTGATTTTCAAAATCCTCCTCCTCCTGCAGCGTTTGCGAACCGCAAGGCCTTTCAGCTCTCAAACGCGCTGATCAACTCGCCGACCAGCGGGTTCGGGAAGCGTCGATGCAGGGTGATGGCGAAGAATTCTTCCCTGAGGCTCTCCAGCGTTCCGAGTTCGATGAGAGCGCCCGAGGCGAGTTCATCTCTCACGACAATCGGCGGGATGACCGCAAGACCGGCATTGGCGCGGGCCAGCAGGCGCAGCATGGCCATGTCATCGGCTTCGGCGGCAATCCGCGTGGAAATGCCGCGCTGCTCCACCAACGCATCGAAGGAGGCGCGCAGCGCCGATTCCGGCGTCGGCAGGATCAGCGGATGCACAGACAAAAGCTCCGGCAACGGCCGCCCCACCAGTTTGGATGCTGTCGGAGGCCCAATCAGGCTCACCGGTTGCGCCGACAGGGCGTGCACCAGATAGGGGCTGGATGCATCGCGCGCCGGCACGAGGTTTGTCAGCACCACATCGATCGACAGCGCTTCGAGCGCGCGCAGCAGCTCCGGCTGAGCGCCCGAGCGCAGCACCACCTCGACATCGGAGCGGTCGATCAGGGGTTCGATGAACCCGATCTGGAAGTTTCGGGAGAGCGTCGCCAGCGCGCCGACGCGCAAGGCCCGGCGCGCCGTTCCCGCGTTCCTCAGCGTGGCCGTCAGATCTTCCGCCGCCCGGAAGATCGCTTCGGCATGATCCAGCGCGATCCGGCCTGCCTCGGTCAGCACCAGCCCCCGGCCGCGTCGTTCGAAAAGGTCGTGGCCGAGAGCCGCTTCCAGCGTTCTGATCTGGGACGACAGGGCCGATTGCGAAAGGTTCAGGGCCCTTGCCGCCCCGGTCAGCGTGCCATCCCGGGCGACCGCCCGGAACAGTCTCAGGTGGTGGAGGTTCAAGGCCTTTCACTTTCATAAAACAGAACGTTTTCGAAGAATATATGTAATTTTTTCAATGAAAGCGAGGCGCTATATCGGCGGCATGTTCAATCGCCCGTGAGGTTTCCATGTCGCATCTCGTTTTTTGGCCGCTCCTGGCGCCGATCGTCTTGCTGGCCGCCGCCGCCATCGCGATCGTCCGACCCGGCCGCCGCCCGGGGTGGTATCCCACGCTCGCCGAGGCAACCGCGCTCGCCGCTTTCGGTTTCGCCCTGGCCGGCCTGGCACAGCTTCTGTTCTCCGGCCCCGCCACGGCCAGCCTTTTCAAGGGCCCGTTCATGCTTGCCGTCCGGCTCGATCCCGTCAGCGTGACGATGTCGCTGCTGGTGGCCTTCATCGGCTGGGTGGTGATGCGCTATTCGCGCCGTTACCTCGACGGCGAAGCGCGGGAGGGCCGGTTTCACGGCCTGATGCTGGCCGCTCTGGCGGCGGTTCAGATCGTTGTCCAGTCCGGAAGCCTGACGCTGCTTTTCCTCGGTTTCGTCGCTATCGGGATCTGCCTGAAAAAGCTGCTTCTGTTCTATCCGGAGCGTCCTGCCGCCCGGCGGGCCGCGGCGAAATTCGCACTCGTCTGGCATGCCGGCGATGTGGCGCTTTTCTGCGCCGCCGCCCTGTTCTTTGCCGGCACGGGGACGGTCGAACTCGGCGCGCTGTTTCAGACCGCCGGACCGCATTTGTCATTTACCGGGCATCTGGCCGTCGGTTGCCTCGTGCTGGCGGCAGCCCTGAAGGCTGCAACCTTCCCGCTGCACGGCTGGCTGACCGAGGTCATGGAGGCGCCGACGCCGGTTTCCGCCCTGCTTCACGCCGGCATCATCAATGCGGGCGGCTTCCTGCTGGTCCGGACGGCCGATCTCGTGCAGGCGAGCCCCGGCGCGATGGGCGTCGTCGTTGCCCTTGGCGGGTTGACCGCGCTTTTCGGCGCGGTGGTGATGCTGACGCAAAGCGCGGTCAAGACGGCGCTCGCCTGGTCGACGATCTCGCAGATGGGCTTCATGCTGCTGCAATGCGGTCTCGGCCTGTGGCCGCTGGCGCTTTTGCATATTGTCGCCCACTCGCTTTACAAGGCCCATGCCTTCCTGTCGTCGGGCGGGGCCGTCGCTGCCGTCGCCAACCTGCGCCGGCCGGGCCCGATCGCCATCCCGAGCGTTGCCAACGTCCTGCGGTCCTTTGCCATCGCGCTGGTCCTCTACGGCCTCGTGTCCGTCGTCTTCTCGCTGGCTGCCGGCCCGAAAACGCCGCAGGCGCTCGCCATCGGCGCGATGCTGATCTTCGGTGTCGCCTATCTGGTGGCCCAGGGGCTGGCCGACGCCGCGCCCGCGGAGCTGACATGGCGCACATCGCTTTCGGCGCTGTTCGTCGCACTTGCCTATTTCACCTTCCAGCAGATCGCAAAGCTGATGTGGGGCGCAAGCCTGCCGCATGCGCCGGTCGCAGGCCCGCTTGAATGGGCGCTGATCGTACTGGCCGTTGTGTCCTTCGGTCTGGTCGCCTTTGCCCAGGCGGTGTTCCCGCTCTGGGCGCACCATCCGTCCACGGCGGGGCTCAGGGTCCACATCGCGAACGGCCTTTATCTCAACGCGCTGCTCGACCGCTTCATCGGCGGCTATCGGCTCGCGAAATCCAGACAGTGAAAGGAATTTCCATGTTTATCGATCATGGTCACCGCGCCCCGCTTGAGGCGACGGACATTCTCGACGCGGGCATGCGGGCGATCCGGGCCGTTCCGCCGGCCTTCCCGCTGGAAGCGACGGTTGCGGTCAACCCGTTTCTCGGCCAGACCGGGCAGGATTTCGCCACGGCGTCCGCGCGCCTCGCGCGGTGCGCGGGCGCAAGCCTTACCCAGGCAAGGCAGTCCTACCAGGCGAACATCGCCTCGGGCGGCATTCGCGATGAAGATCTCCTCGCCGCGCTTCTCGCGAGCCCGGCCGCCGGCAAGCCGGACAGCCTCGCGCAACTGAAGGAAATGGCAAGCAAGGAGCGGCCCTTGCCAAGGCCCGTGCCGACGATTGCCGATCTGGCTGCCGAACTGTCCGGCATCGACTGGCCGGCGATCATTGAAAAGACGATCGGACTGTGGGCCGCCGGCTATTTCGATCGCGGACAGGCGCTCTGGTCGCCAGCGCCGAACCAGAGGGCATTCGCTGCCTGGCGGACCTGGGCGAGCCGCGACCTGACCCCGGAGATCGCCGGGCTTTCCGGCTTTTGCGCGCATGTGTCCGCAGCGCCCGATACGACGGAGCAGGCGATCCTCAGGGCCTGCGGCCGGCTGAAGGTCAATCCGCGAGTGGCGGAGTTTTTCTTCCATCGGCTGATCATGGATCTCGGCGGCTGGGCGCAGCATGCCCGCTGGCTGCTGTGGCGCGCCGAGCAGGACGGAACGTCCGACGAGACGCTGGGCGATCTGCTGGCCATTCGGCTGATCTGGGAAGATGCGCTGCTGGAGCGGTATCCGGAACTCACGGAAGACTTTCAGGCAACGCTTTCGGCGCATGCCGCGCCGCTTGCGCCCACGCAGGACCAGGTAATCGACGAGATCCTGCAGGACGCCTCGGAGCGGGCACATCTGCGCGCGCTCTCCGCGAGCCTTTCCGCAGCGAAGCCGCAGGCTGGCAACCGTCCGGTCCTGCAGGCGGCGTTCTGCATCGACGTGCGCTCGGAAGTGTTCCGGCGGGCGCTGGAAAACCAGAGCCCGGATATCGAGACGATCGGCTTTGCGGGCTTTTTCGGCCTGCCGGTTGCCCACCGGGACCATGGTTCGGATATCGAGGAAAGCCATCTTCCGGTACTGCTGAAACCTGCGCTGCGGTCGACCGGTCACGGCACTGCGGCGAGTGAAAACGAGACCCGCATCAAGGCGCGGACGATCCGGGCTCTCGGACGATTCCGCCAGGCGGCGGTCTCGTCCTTTGCCTATGTGGAAGCCGCCGGACCGTTTTATGCCGGCAAGCTGGTGAAGGACACGCTTGGCCTGGGCGGCAGGGGGGCTGCCTGCTGCCACTCCGCGCCGAAACTCGATCCTGAACTTACCGCTCAGGCGAAGGCCGCCACGGCAGCCGCCGTCCTGAAGGCGATGAGCCTGACGCGCAGTCACGCCCAAACGGTTCTGCTGGTCGGCCATGGCGCCAATGTCACGAACAATCCGCACAGGAGCGCCTATCACTGCGGGGCTTGCGGGGGCTATTCGGGCGAAGTCTCGGCAAGGCTGCTGGCCAGCCTGCTGAACGATGACGAGACCCGCGCAGGCCTGCCCGGTCACGGCATCGACCTGCCGCAAGACACCCGTTTTGTGGCCGCCTTGCATGATACGACGACGGATGAGATCACCGTGTTCGACGCAGATTTTCCGTCCGCAAAGGACCAGATGGGACCTGTTCGGACATGGCTGAGCCGCGCGGGCGCGCAGGCGCGCGCCGAAAGGGCCATCCGCCTGCCGGGCGCCAGCGCCCAGTCGATTTCGGCAAGGGCCGCCGATTGGTCGGAGATCAGACCCGAATGGGGCCTTGCCGGATGCGCCGCCTTCATCGCCGCGCCGCGCCATGTGACGGCCGGAGCCAACCTCGACGGACGCGCCTTTCTGCACAGCTATGACTGGCGGGCGGACGAGGACTTCAGGACGCTGGAACTGATCTTGACCGCTCCGGTGGTCGTCGCAAGCTGGATCAGTCTGCAATATTACGGCTCCACGGTTGCGCCGGAGGCCTTCGGCGGCGGCAACAAGCTGATCCACAACGTGGTCGGCGGCATTGGCGTGGTGGAGGGCAATGGCGGCCGCCTGCGGCCCGGCCTGCCGTGGCAGACCCTCCACAATGGCGAAAACCTGGAGCATGCGCCGCTCAGGCTATCCGTGCTGATCGAGGCCCCTGAGGAGGCAATTTCGTCTGTCCTCAATGTGCATCCCGAAGTCAGAGCGCTTTTTGAAAACCGTTGGCTGCACTTGCTCGCCTTGAAGGATGGGCGGATGGCAAGACGGTATCATCCAGGTGGCGTCTGGACGGAAGAAGGGGAGGTTGAGCAGGCGGCGTGAGCCCCGCCTCGTCGCTGGAGGGGGGCAGTAGCCAACCGTGCCGCCCGTCTCCGCTCTGTTGTTCGCAAGTCCTTTTTTATGAGTTCGCGGCGGCGGTCAACCTTCCCCGCCGCGACCATCATCCATCGAAACGGTGACGCTCGCGGGACAGCGGATGCCGCGCGCGATAGCCTCAGGCGCATTGCCAGGTGGAAGGGTATCGGAGGCATTTGCCGATACGGACATGCGATCGGAACAATCTGCCGTCCCGCCGGTTCAACTTATGAACCCCGCTGCGTGAGCGCGGCGCACGCACAGCTATCCTCCACGAGTGAGCGACATTATGCCCGAAGACGGCAAAGGCCGCGAAAACCGAATACAGCTTATGGGCTGGGCGATTGCCATTGTGGTTCTGCTGGCAGGCGGCGCCGTCGTCGCCTTCAGTTTCTTCTGGTCCTCGGACGAGACCCAGGCGGAGGCGCCGGCCGCCCCGCTGGTCAGGGTCGCCAGCCCCGTCGAACTGAACCAGCCGTTGACGATCTCGCAAACGGCGCTGGTCCGTTCGGGCACTGAGGTGGTCCTGGCACCTGAGGTTGGCGGACGCATCGAAAGGATCGGCGAAAATTTCGCGGCAGGCGGGCGACTGGCCGAGGGCGATCTCGTCATCGAGCTCGATGATGCCCGTTTCCGATCCGATCTGCAGGCTGCACAGGCGGCTGTTGAAGAGGCCGAGGCGAGCCTCGATGAAGCCCGCGCCGATCTCGATCGTCAGAACCAGCTTGCCGAGCGCGGCGCAACGCCGGAAGCCACGACCGAGGATGCCGCCGCACGGGTCAAACGCGCCCGCGCCAGCCTGTCTTCGGCGCGCGCGCAACGCCAAAGCGCTGAGATCGCGCTCGACGATACGCGCCTGGAAGCGCCGTTTCCCGCCGTCGTGCTGAGCGCCGATGCGGCGCGGGGCCAACTGGTCAGCGCCGGCACAAGCGTCGGCACGGCTGCGCTCGCGGGATATGCGGAGGCGGCTGTCGGGCTCTCCGAACGCGATTTCGCGCTTCTGGGCGGCGAGGCCGCGCTTCTGGGCAAGCCTGTCGGCATCCGCCCCGTGCGGGCTGAGGGCGAAGTCAAAGACGTTCGGATCGGCACGGTCACGGCCGTCATTCCGCGCATTGAATCATCTGCCAGAACCACCGAGGTCATCGTCAGCATCCGCAATCCCTTCGCCGCCGACGAAGGCGCGACGGCGCTCAGGATCGGAGAGGTCGTTCGCGTCCATTTCGCCCTTCCCGATGAAGAGAGCCCTTTCGCTGCCCCGTCAGGCGTGGTGCAGGCCGGCCAGCAGGTCTGGGGCGTTGACAGCGACAACAGGCTGGTTCGGCTGGAGGCGGAAGTGCGCCGCCGGATCGAAGGCGCGGTCTTGCTAAGCGGCGATCTTGAGGGACGACGTTTGTTGCTGACGCCGGTCGACACGCCTGTCGACGGGCTGAAGGTGAGGGTCGACGGCGATAAGCCGGTCACCGTCGGCGATCTCTCCGACCCGGTCGCGGACCGGATCGCGTCGGCCCCATCAGGTCTCGTCGACGTGCCGGATGACATCGCGTCCGGCGCGGCGTCCTCCGCCGCAGGCGCAACCGCAACCGGCGGCAACAATGCCGCCGGCGCTAATACGGCAGGTGGCGCGGCGCAATGAACTGGCTGATCAGACGCGTTTTCGAGACGGGCGTTTTTGCAAATCTTCTTCTGGTCGGTCTGGTTGCGGCGGGGCTTCTGTCGCTCGCCACGCTGACGGTCAAGAACTTTCCCGACCTTTCGACCGGAACCATCAGCATCACCGTCACCTATCCGGGCGCAACGGCCCAGGATGTTTCTGATTCCGTCGTCGAGCCGATCGAATCGGCGATCCGCAGCATCGAGGGCATCCGCAAGATCACCGCCACGGCGAGCGAAGGACAGGCAAGGGTGATCGCGGACCTGACGCGCGGGGCGGACCCCGAGACGGTGAAGGACGATATCCAGACCGAGGTCCGAAGTCTCACATCACTTCCTCAATCCGCCGAAGAACCGGTGATTGTCGAGGTCGAGCCGGAGGAACTCGCGATACAGTTCGCCCTTTCCGGAGATCTGTCTGCGGATACGCTGAAGGCGATCGCCGTTTCCGCGCGCGAGGACCTTCAGGCCATCGATGGCATATCGCAGGTGAGGATCAGCGGCGCGCCGGAGGATCGTATTTCGGTCGAGGTGCCGCAGGCGCAGCTTCTCGCCTATGGCACGACGCTCGGCGCGCTCGCCGAGCGCATCGGCAATGCGACCGCCGACTATTCCGCCGGAACGCTTGACGGGCCGGAGGACCGCGTTTCGGTGCGCACCGCCGGCGAACGCGATACCGGGGCGGCGATCGGGGAGATCGTGATGTTTTCCTCGCCGGCCGGCGCGCAGGTGCGGCTTGACGATTTCGCTGAAATTTCCGACGGGCTTGCCGAAGACCCCGTTCTGGCCGAGATCGACGGCAAGCCTGCCGTCTTCGTCAATGTTTTCCGTGCCGGAAGCGAACCGCTGCTCAACATCGTCAGCCTGACGCAGGATTATCTCGAAAACGAGCTCGAACCGCGCCTGCCGGAAACCGTGACGCTCACCGAGTGGCGCAATCAGGCAACGTCGCTTCAGGGCCGGATCGACCTCCTGGTCAAGAACGGCATCATCGGCGCGGCGCTGATCCTGGTCATCCTGACGCTGGCGCTCGATATCCGCATCGCAGCCTGGGTGTCGGTCGGCATCGCCGTGTCCTTCATCGGCACCTTCGCGCTGATGGCCTTGTTCGGCGTCAGCATCAGCCAGCTTTCACTGTTTGCCTTCATCCTCTCGCTTGGCATCGTGGTCGATGACGCCATCGTGGTCGGCGAAGCCATCTATACCGAGCGGCAGTCCGGCAAATCCGGCCCGGAGGCGGCCATCGACGGAACGCTCCGAATGGCGCGGCCGGTTTTCTTTTCGGTGGCGACAACCGTCCTCGCCTTCGTGCCGCTTCTGTTCATTCCGGGCCTTTCCGGCTCCTTCCTCGCGCCGGTGGCCGCCGTGGTCATCATGGTTCTCGGTCTGTCGCTGGTCGAGAGCTTCTTCGTGCTTCCCACGCATCTCTCCCATCTGCGCTCCGGCGAGCCGCGCCGGTTTTCGCCAAGACGTCTGGCCGATCCGCTGCGCCGGCAGGTCGGCGGGCGGATCGACAGCTTTGCCGATACCCGTTTTCGCCGGGTCGCCGAAACGGTCGACCGTCATCCAGGCCCGACGCTGGTGCTCTGCCTCGGCCTGCTGCTTGCCTCGCTGGCGCCGCTGACGCTCGGTTTCGTCCGTTTCGTGTTCTTTCCCGACATCGAAGGAAATTTCGTCTCCGCCGAACTGCAGATGAGCGATGGCACATCCGTGGCGGCCACGCGCGCGCAAGCCGAACAGCTGGCAGCGGCGATGGACCGGGCGGCCGGCCAACTGGCCGAGCAGACCGGAGAGGATGCGAGCGATATTCGCCAGGCAAGCGCCATCCTGATCGGCGTACCCTCTGTTTCCGGCGGTCCGCCGGGCGGGACGGAAAGTACAGCCGCCAGCACGGCGCGCGTCGAGGTCAAGATCGCCGATGCCGAGACCCGCGACTTTTCCGCAGGCGAACTGGTCGATCTCTGGCGCGCCGAGGCGGGCGAGATCGCCGGCGCGCGCTCGCTGAGTTTTTCCACCAGTGAGGTCGGCATCGGCGCCGATATCGTCCTCAATATTGCCGCCGGAACGCCGGAGGCGCGCGCAGCCGCGGTCGACCGGATCAGGAGCGCGCTCGTTGAAAAAGCCGGCGTCACCGCCGTCAGGGACAGCCGGGGCTCATCCTCCGAAGAAGTCGTCGCCACGCTTTTCGATCAGGGCCAGGCGCTTGGCGTTGAACTGAGCTCGGTGGCGCGCGGGCTTCGCAACGCGCTGTTCGGCGCGGTGGCCACGGAGTTCCAACGCAACCGCGAAGAGGTGGAGGTGCGCGTGCGCCTGCCGGCATCGGACCGCGCAACCATCGCCGATCTTCAGGACCTGCGGCTGCCGGCCGAGGGCGGGCTGGTTCCGATCGGCACGGTGGCCGACCTCGCCTTCCAGCCGGCGCCATCGACGATCACAAGGATCGACGGCAGTCGCGTGACCACGGTCACCGCCGATGTCACGGGCGGCTCGACCACCGGCAGTGAAGTGACGGATCAATTGATGACGGAAACCGTGCCACAACTGCGCCGGGATTATCCGGGTCTCGAAATCACGCTGGGCGGCGAGCAGGAGGAGCAGAGCCGCTTCGCGCCGGCGCTGCTGCGCAATGCTGTCCTCGCGCTTTTGGGAATTTACGCCCTTCTGACGCTGGCTTTTGGTTCCTATACGCGCCCGCTGATCCTGCTGACGGTTCTGCCCTTCGGTCTCGTCGGCACCATACTCGGGCACTGGGCGCTGGGGCTTGAACTGACGCTCCTGTCGATGTTCGGCCTCATCGGACTGATGGGCATTCTTCTGAACAACGCCCTGCTTCTGGTCATTCGCACTTTCGAGTGCGCCGAAAGCGGCAGTTCCAGGCCGGTGGTTGATGCCATGGTGGAGCGCCTGAGGCCGATCATCCTGACGACGGTGACGACGTTCCTTGGCGTCACGCCGCTCATTCTGGAAACCAGCCTGCAGGCCCAGTTCCTGATTCCGACAGCGGTCGCGCTCGGCTTCGGCATCCTTGTCGGCTCGTTCTTCACCCTCGCCGTCGTCCCGGCCGTCAGCGTGCTCTATCTGAGGCTTTCCGATCATGGAAAGGGGAAGGGCGCAATCGACGCTTCCTGACTGAGCGCCGCCATGCGCCCGCAAGAAGGTGGCCAAAAAGGTATCGATCGTAGGGCCCAATGTGGCATCTGGGCGATAAAACCTGCCGGCCTGGCGCGCGTGGATTTATGTCGTTGTTCGCGGAAGGCGTTGACAAGCTCACACATCCGGCGCAACTTTGGCGCGCTCACCCGGGGGGTCCCGACAAGGGGCTGAGATACTGCTGGCTTTCGCAGCGCAGTGACCCGATGAACCTGATCCAGTTCACACTGGCGTAGGGATGGTGCATCGGCTGCGCGGGATAAAGCCCGCTGTTCCTTTCAGGCGCAGTATGCGCGGCCTCCTCCATTCAACGTCGAACTGGGTCTCCAACGCCAAGAGCTATGGAGGCTCCGACCGATGCAAGACTTATCTCCGACCGTTACCAAAGGCCCGCTGCCGGCATCTCGTCGCGTCTGGCACAAGGGCGTGCTGCACGCCGGTATCCGCGTGCCGATGCGCGAGATCGATGTTCACCCGAGCGCCGGCGAACCGCCCGTCACCGTCTATGACAGTTCCGGCCCCTATACCGATCCGGATGCCGCCTTTACCATCGAGGGCGGTCTGCCGCGCCTGCGCGAAGACTGGATTACCGCGCGCGGCGACACGCAGGCCTATGACGGCCGCCATGTGAAGCCCGAGGATAACGGCTTTGCCGAGGGCAAGCGGCTGGTGCCGGAGTTTCCCGTGCGCCATCAGCCGCGCCGCGCCACGGAAGGCAAGGCCGTAACCCAGATGGCCTATGCCCGCGCCGGGATCGTGACGCCCGAAATGGAGTTCGTCGCGATCCGGGAAAATCTCGGCCGCCGGGCCGCGAAAGAGGCTTTGGCGCGTGACGGCGAGAGTTTCGGCGCCGAAATCCCCGATTTCATCACGCCCGAATTCGTCCGCGATGAAATTGCGAAGGGCAGGGCGATCATCCCCGCCAACATCAACCATCCCGAGGCCGAGCCGATGGTGATCGGGCGGAATTTTCTGGTGAAGATCAACGCCAATATCGGCAATTCCGCCGTGACCTCCTCCATGGCCGAGGAAGTGGAAAAGATGGTCTGGGCCACGCGCTGGGGCGCCGATACGGTGATGGACCTGTCCACCGGCCGCAACATTCACAATATCCGCGACTGGATCATCCGCAATTCGCCGGTGCCGATCGGCACGGTGCCGCTCTATCAGGCGCTGGAAAAGGTCGGCGGTATTGCTGAAGACTTAAGCTGGGAAGTCTTCCGCGACACGCTGATCGAGCAGGCCGAACAGGGGGTAGATTACTTCACCATCCATGCCGGCGTCAGGCTGCATATGATCCCGATGACGGTGGGCCGGGTGACCGGCATCGTTTCGCGCGGCGGCTCGATCATGGCCAAATGGTGCCTGCACCACCACCGCGAGAGCTTTCTCTACGAGCATTTCGACGAGATCTGCGATATTGCCCGCGCTTATGACGTGTCGTTCTCGCTCGGCGATGGGTTGCGGCCCGGCTCTATTGCCGATGCCAATGACGAGGCGCAGTTTGCCGAACTGGAAACGCTGGGCGAACTGACGCAGATTGCCTGGGCGAAGGATTGCCAGGTGATGATCGAGGGGCCCGGCCATGTGCCGATGCACAAGATCAAGGCGAACATGGACAAGCAGCTTGAGACCTGCGGCGAGGCGCCGTTCTACACGCTCGGGCCGCTGACCACCGATATCGCGCCGGGTTACGACCACATCACCTCCGGTATCGGCGCGGCGATGATCGGCTGGTTCGGCACGGCGATGCTCTGCTATGTGACGCCGAAGGAACATCTCGGCTTGCCCGACCGCGACGATGTGAAGACCGGGGTGATCACCTACAAGATCGCCGCCCATGCCGCCGATCTCGCCAAGGGGCATCCGGCGGCGCGCATCCGCGACGACGCGCTGTCGCGTGCGCGCTTCGAGTTCCGCTGGGAGGACCAGTTCAACCTCTCGCTCGATCCGGAAACCGCGCGGTCCATGCATGACGAGACCTTGCCGAAGGAGGCGCACAAGGTCGCGCATTTCTGTTCGATGTGCGGGCCGAAATTCTGCTCGATGCGTATCTCCCATGACATCCGCGCCGAGGCCCAGAAGGAGGGCATGGCGAAGATGGCGGAGAAATTCCGCGAGGGCGGGGCGCTTTATGTTCCGCTCGAAAGCGAGGAGGAGGCGTGAGCGGGGCAGACGAGACTGTCGAAACCTATCGTCAGACGGTGCCTTGCGGGCTCCGCTCACGCTTGCGTTCCGCCGGCGCCGTCACGGTCTCCTTTTCGCTGCGGGCGCCCTACCGGCGTGAGCCGCCATCGCCGAAACGCTGCATGTACCATTCGGGATGGTTCAGCGCATGGAAGCCGACTTTGGCGTAAACGCCATGCGCGTCCCGGGTCGCGAGCATCCAGCTTTTAACGGTCTGGAGTCGCGGCTGGGCGATCGCGCTCTCGGCTAGCCAAAGGCCGAGGCCGCGCCCGCGGTGAGCCGCGTCGACGAAGACGTCCCTGATATAGGCGAACACGGCATAATCGGTGACGATGCGGGCAAAGCCGACCTGAGCGCCGGCGGCGTCATAGAGCCCCAGCACCTCGGAGTGCTTCAACGCCTCGGCAACCAGCGCCGGGTCCGTGCCCTTGGACCAGTAGGCCTCTTTGGTCAGAAAATCGATGACGTAGTCGCGATCGATCTTCGCCGGGTCCGACGAAATCAGATAGTCGCTTCGCTTCGCCTGGAAATGGAAATTGTCACCGCCCGATATACCCCATCCGCCCGTCCTTCGTTTTCGCGTTTTCCGCCCTCAGGTCGCCGGAATCTCCGTAAACGACCCCTTTCGACAGCTTCGGAATATCGCGCCGGTTTTGGCAATTGCCGCGCGATTTTTCTCCGGCCGCAATCCGGCGGGAGGCGTTGTCGCAAAACTGAAACAGCTCTCTGGTTAGGTGCGCGTTGCCTATCGCCAATGTGATTCCGCAGTCGCGGAAGCCGGAGTTTCTTGATGTCCCGTTTGCCCCATTCCCGCATGTCTTCCATCCGAAACAGACGCACGCTGTTCATGCTGAGCGCGAGCGTCTTCGTGCTGGGCGGCCTGTCTGTCATGGCGACGGCCGAGGCTGCGGATTTCACCGTTCCGCCCGCTTCCGGCTCGCAGACCGTTTCGGGCGACGACAGGGGCGTGATCGAGGCCGGCGCGACGCTTGAGGCGACGGACGATCAGGCGATCCTCTGGGAAGGGGCCGCGACCGGCGACGGCATTTCCATCGTCAATCACGGTACGATCGACGGCAAGAAGGAACGGGCCATCGACACCGAGGACGACGTCAGCGGCCGTTTCACGCTCACCAATACCGGCACGATCACGTCAAAGAAAGCCGATGCCTTCCGCGTCGACAGCGCGCTGGAGAACGGCGCGGTGACCGTCGACAATAGCGGCACCATCACCACGGATGGCGGCCAGGCGCTTGACTTCAACAGCGCCACAGCCGAAAGCGCGGTCGTCGACATCGTGAACCGCGCCGATGCGATCATCACGTCGAGCGATACCGATGCCATCCGTCTGGGGGCCGGCACGATAACGCTCGTCAATGACGGCACGATTTCGACAACGAAGGCGGACAAGCGCGCCATTTCCTTCGATGACGACGAGAATTTCGAGGCGCTTGCCTCCTTCTCGCTCACCAATGGCGCGTCCGGCGTGATCACCGCCACAGACGACGCGTTGAAGATCAAGGCCGACAAGGACAGCAGCCACGCGGCGATTATCACCATCGACAATGCCGGCGAGATCTTCTCGTCCGATGGCGGCCAGGCGCTCGACCTTGCCGATATCATCGCCGCCGGTTCGACCATCACCATCACGAACAGGCAGACCGGGACGATCTCGGCCGCCGACAATGACGGCATCAAGGCCGGCAACGGCACCATTGTCGAAAATTACGGGCTGATCCGCAGCGATTATGACGAAGGCGAGGCGAGCGATCAGAACAACAGCGCCCTCAAGCTCGACAATGACGATGCCGACGGCATGGCGCTCGCCGTCAACAATTACGCCGGCGCAATGATTACCGGCGCCTATCACGGCGTCAAGGCGTCCGGCGAAAACGACGTCCTGACGGTTACCAACGCCGCTGGCGGCACGATTGCGGGCCGCAACGGCTCCGGCGTGAATTCCAACGGCTCCGGCAGCATCGTCAATTACGGCCTGATTTCCGGAACGTTCGACCCAGCCGCCGATTTCGGCGACGGCGATGGCGTCGACTTCGACCATCGCGGCGAGTTCTATAATTATGGCCAGATCCGCGGCCTCGGTTCCAAGGGCACCAAGGGCGGAGAGACCAGGCCGAGCACCAGCGAGGCGATCGCGACCGGCGGCGGCATCATTGTCAATGGCAGCGCGGATCACACCGAGGCGCTGATTTCCGGCGCCGATAACGGCATTCTCGACGACAACAGTAATAATGGCGATGCCTTCTCTGCGCTGATCGTCACCAATTACGGCACGATCGAAGGCAAGAACGGTTTCGGCATCAAGATGGTCAATGATGCCGGCACGTTCGGCAATACGGTGATCAATTACGGCACGATCTCTGGCACGGAATACGCCGTCTCGATGGGCAATGGCGATGACCGCTTTGTCTATCAGGCCGGCAGCAGCGTGATCGGCTATGTCGATGCCGAAGGCGGGACCGACACATTCGAGTTCGGCGCGCGCGACGGCGCGTTCGACCTCGGCCTTCTCGGCAGCGCCGCCACCTATCGCAATTTCGAGGCGCTTGCCTTCGCGGCGGGCTCGAACTGGACGCTGTCCGGCGAGACGGAAATCGCGTCGAACATGACGCTTGCTGGCGCGACGCTGAGGCTTGACGGCTCGCTTGCCAATGTGGCGCTTGACATGCGTTCGGGCGCGTGGCTTGCGGGCAATGGCACGATCGGCGACCTGACGGTTGGCGACGGCGCGACCGTTTCGCCCGGTAATTCGATCGGCCTGATCAGTGTTGCGGGCGATGTCAGCTTCGCGCCCGGCTCGACGCTGATCATTGAGACTGACGGCGTTTCGGGCACCGCCGACCGGGTGGCCGCGACCGGCAGCGCCACGCTTTCGGGCGGTACCCTGTCGCTGATGATGGCCGATCCGGCCGCCAACTGGAGCAGCGCCTACACCGTTCTGACGGCCGATGGCGGCGTGACCGGAAGCTTTGACAGCGTGTCCTCCAATGCCGGCTCGACCTTCCTTGCGACCGGGGTTGATTATGGCGCGACCGCCGTGACCGTGCAGATGACGCGCAACAATGTCGCCTTCGCCGACTACGCGGTGACGGCCAATGAAAAGGCCGCCGCCAATGCGCTGGATGCCCTTCCGCAGTCGAGCGCTCTCTACGGCGCGGTCGTTGTGCAGGATGGCCCCGGTGCGACAGAGGCGTTTGACGCGCTGTCTGGCGATATCCACGCAAGCCTCAAGACCGGCATGATCGAGGACAGCCGCTATCTCCGCGCCGCGGCCCTCTCGCGCCTGGATGATGCCACGGGCGCGCCGGGTTTCTGGCTGCAGCCCTTCGGCGGCTGGGGCATGACGGATGGCGACGGCAATGCGCGCGGGCTTGACCGCAGCACCGGCGGCGTTCTTGGCGGCGGCGACTTTGCCCTTGGCGACAACGCTCGCGCTGGCGTCATCGCCGGTTACCAGTCATCGCGTTATGAGGAAGACGGCAGCGCTGCCAAGGCGACAGCCGATACCTTTCTGCTCGGCGTCTATGGCGGCGGCGAATGGCTGGGCTTCGGCCTCAGCGCCGGCGCGGCCTATGGCTGGTCCACGGTCGATACCGCCCGCACGGCGGCGTTCCCGGGCTTTTCCGAATACCTTTCCGGCTCGACCGATGCGGGCACGGCGCAAATCTTCGGCGAAGCCAGCTACATGTTCGATATGGGTGCGGCAACGCTTCAGCCCTTCGCCAATCTCGCCTATGTCAACCTGCATACGGACGGCTACACTGAAACCGGCGGGTCGGCAGCGCTGGCGGTTGCCTCCGGCAACACCGACACCACGTTCTCGACGCTTGGCCTGCGCGCTTCCACCGATTTCGAGATCGCCAATGGCGGCTCCGCCAGCCTTTCCGGCATGATTGGCTGGCGTCATGCCTTCGGCACAACGGTGCCGACGGCCGCGAACAGTTTCGCCGGCGGCATGCCCTTCGTCGTCGAAGGCGCGCCGATCGCCGAAAACGCGGCCGTTGTCGAGGCCGGCCTCGATTTCGACCTCGGCGCCTTCGGCAAGGATGGCAAGGGGCGGGCCGCGCTCGGCGTGTTCTACGCCGGCCAGTTCGGCGACGGCTCCAGCGACAATTCGGTTCAGGGCCGGCTCACGCTCACCTTCTGAGCTGAGCGATCCGGCTGTCAGGCCGGAGCGGGCCCTGTGGTGTTGCGGATGACGAGGTGGGTTTCGAGAACGTAGCGGGCCTCGCGGATCGCGCCGGATTGCAGCGCTTCCATCAGCAGTGTGACGGCGAGGCGGCCGGCTTCGGCCGAGCGGTTCGAAACCGAGGTTAGCGCCGGATAGGTGACGGCGCCGAGCACGTCATCGCAGCCGATCAGACTGAAACGCTCCGGTACGGCGACATTGTATTCGGCAAGTCCCGCAAGAATGCCCTGCGCAGTGATGTCATCGAAGGCAATTGCGGCGGTCGCGCCCGTTTCGAGGATGGCGTCAACGGTGCGGTGCCCTGATTGATAGGTCGGAACGATCGGCGGAAGCGCCACGATTTCAAGGCCTAGCTTGCGAGCAGCACTTCTGAGCGCCGAACGTCGTTCGCGGTTCGACCACGAGGTGTGCGGGCCGTTGACATAGACTATTTTCCGGTGGCCGAGTTCGGCCAGGTGTTCCGCCGCCTGCCTTACCCCCGATCCGGAATCGATGAGCACGCGGGGGATGCCCTTGATGTCGCGATTGATCAGCACCAGCGGGCGCTGCGCGGCATGAGCCAGAATGCGTTCGTCTGAAAGTCTCGGCGATGCGAGCACGAGCCCCTCGACCTGACCTGCGAAGCGTCCGAGCAACTTGTCCTCCTGCACCGGCTTTTCCTCGGTGTTGCCGAGGAACACGCAGAAATCGGAACGGTCGGCCTCAAGCTGGGTTGCCGCGATCAGCGGCGGGAAGAACGGATTCGCGATGTCGGGCACCACCAGCGCGATATTGCCGTGCCGGCCGGTGGAAAGCGCCCGCGCCGTGTGGTTCGGCACATAACCGAGTGCTTCCGCCGCTTTCATTATGCGCTCCACCGTCTCGGGCAAAAGCATGTCGGGATGGCGGAAGGCGCGCGACACGCTGGAGCGGGCCACGCCGGCCTCAGCGGCCACCTGGCTGATGGTGACACCCTTGTCGCGCTTGATCATGGCGGTGCGGCTTTCCTGCGATAATCTTTTCCTGAACCTTCCTTGTAGAATACTTGCAACGGTTTCGGCTACTCGCTTGCTTGACATGCAACCGGTTGCATGGAATGTTGCCAACAAGATTGATGCCTGAACCGGCCGCGAAGCGCCTCCAGCTTCGCTGTTTGCCGTTATGGAGAATGACTTGACGATCGCAGAACGCTCCCACCCCGCGCCAGTCCCGCAACCGCTGACGCTGCGTCAATATGGTTCCCTTCTGGTCAAGAGTTTCGAGGACCGTGCCGGCATGGGCGCGGCTGCGTCGGCAGATATTGCGGCGGCCCTGCGCGCGCGGATCGCCAATCGCGGCGCGGCGCGGATGGTTTTCGCCGCCGCCCCCAGCCAGGCCGAGGCGCTGGCCGCGCTTGTCGCCGCGCCGGGGATCGACTGGTCGCGCGTCACCGCCTTTCACATGGATGACTATATCGGCCTTGCCGCCGATCATCCTTCCGGCTTTGCCAACTGGCTCGACGCCCATCTGTTTTCCCTCCTGCCCTTCGCCGAGGTTAATCGCCTCGACCCTGGCAGCGATCCTGAAGCGGCTGCAGCGCGTTATGCGCAGAAGATGGCCGAGGCGCCCATCGATTTCGTGGTGCTCGGCATCGGCGAAAACGGTCATATCGCCTTCAACGACCCGCCGGTTGCCGATTTTGATGATCCGCTCGACGTGAAGCCCGTGGCGCTTGACGATGTCTGCCGCACGCAGCAGGTCAATGACGGTTGCTTTCCCGATTTCGATTCCGTGCCGCGGGAGGCGCTGACGCTCACCGTGCCGCGCCTGATGCGCGCGGATCGCCTGTTCTGCCTCGTGCCGGGCGCAAACAAGCGCGAGGCGGTGCGCGATACGCTTTATGGCGCGGTTGAAACCGCCTGCCCGGCGAGTATCCTGCGCACCCATTCCGCCTGCACACTATACCTCGACAGGGATTCCGACCCCGATGCCTGACAACCCGCCCCGGATCGACGCCGATCAATTCTGTGAACAATATCTCGCCTCCGTCCATGGTCTGATGACGCGGGTGATGCGCGAGGAGCGCGAGGCGCTTGATGCCGCTGCGGGCAAGCTCGCCGACCAGGTGGCCGCAGACCGGCTGATCCACATCTTCGGGCCGGGCGGACATTCCAATCTGGCATCCCAGGAAGTGTTCTTCCGCGCCGGCGGGCTGATGCATATGAGCGCTATCCTTGACGAGGGCACGCTGCTTTCCAACGGCGCGTTGCGTTCCATGGCGATCGAGCGGCTTCCGGGCTATGGCAAGATCGTGATTGCCGATCGCGGGCTGGGCGAGACCGATCTGCTCATCCTCGTCAATGCCTATGGTATCAACGCCGCCCTCATCGATGCGGCGCTCGAGGCCCGACGGCGTGGGAGCTTCGTGATTGGCGTGTCATCGCGCGAACACGCCGCCAATTCCGCGCCGGAACATCCCGCCAGACATCCGACAAAGCATAACCTGCATGACATCGTGGATATCGCTATTGATACCAAGGTGCCGATCGGCGATGCCGTTGTCAGCCTTCCCGGTATGAGCGAGAACATTGCCGCCATTTCCACCTTCGCCAATGCCTTCACGCTCAACAATCTGATGATCCGCACGGTCGCCAAGCTGGTGGAGCGCGGCGTCGAGCCGCCGGTCTGGCGCTCTGGAAACGCGCCGGGCGGCGACGAGGCCAACAGCCGTTTCATCGGCGCTTTCCGCGACCGGGTGAGGGCGCTTTGATTCAGTCCGTTGAAGGCATCGATGCCCTCACGGGCAAGCCGCTCACTCTGGAAATCCGCAACGGGCGGGTTGTCGCGATCGGCGAGGCCGGCGGTGCGCCGGACCTCTTTCTCGCGCCGGGACTTATCGACCTTCAGGTGAACGGCTATGGAGGCTTCGACATTAATGCCGGCGGTGTGACGCCGGAACTGATGCTGTCGCTCTGCCAGGCCCTCTGCGCCGTCGGCGTTACGACATGGCTGCCGACGATCATCACTGCGTCGGAAGCGTCGATCATCGCCGCGCTTGCCGCAATTGCCGCGGCGCGCGATGCCGAGCCGCTGGTGGCAGACATGGTGCCGGGCGTCCATGTCGAGGGGCCCTCGATTTCGACGGTCGACGGACCGCGCGGCGCGCATCCGCTGGCCCATGTCCGTCCGCCGTCGATCGAAGAGTTCGAACGCTGGCAGGCGGCCTGTGGCGGGCTGGTGACCATGGTCACGCTGGCGCCCGAGCATGAAGGTGCTTGCACCTATATCGCGGCGCTTGCCGCGCGCGGGGTCCATGTCGCCATCGGTCATACGGCCGCGACGGCGGAAGAGATCCATGCGGCGGCGGATGCCGGAGCGCGGATCTCCACCCATCTTGGAAACGGGGCGGCAAGCCTGTTGCCGCGCCATCCGAACTTCATCTGGGCGCAGCTTGCCGATGATCGCCTTTGCGCCGGCCTGATCGCCGATGGCCATCATCTGCCCGCCGATACGCTGAAGGCGATGTTGCGCGCCAAGGGGCGAGATCGCGCCTTTCTGGTTTCCGACACGGTTGCACTCGCGGGCATGCCCGCTGGCACGTATCGCCAGCCCGTCGGCGGTGATGTCGCGGTTTCCGAGGAAGGCCGCGTCAGCCTTGCCGGAACGCCCTATCTGGCGGGCGCGGGCCATCCGCTGGCGACCGATATCGCAAGGGCCGTCGCCATGACCGGCCTGCCGCTTTCCGAAATCCTGTCGCTTGCCACCGTCAATCCCGGCCGCTTCGTAGGCGGGCGGGGCGCGCTGGACGTCGGCGCACGTGCCGACTTTATTCGCTTCGCCTGGAAGCAAGGCGACGACGCGCTCGATATCCGGGAGACCTGGGTTGCCGGGGAGAAGGTGTTTGAGCGATGATCCAGGCCGGCGCTGCTGTCATCGATATTACGCCGCCGCCGGGGCTTGCCATGTCGGGTTTTGCCGCTCGCCGCAGGCCGGCGGAGGGTGTCCATGACCGGCTGACGGCGCGGGCGCTGGCGATCGGCAACACCGCCATCATCGTCGCGGACGTGATCGGCATCGATGCCGCCATGTCAGCCCGGATCCGCAACCGCGCTATCCTGCCTGCCGACAACATCGTCGTTGCCGCGCTGCATAATCATGGCGGGCCTTCCTCCATGGCCGGCCGGCTCAGCATCGCCGCCGATCTTGCCTTTCTGGAGCGGTTGGAAGACGCCTGCGTTGCGGCGCTCGACAAGGCGGCCGCATCGCGAAAACCGGCGCGGCTCGAGATCGCCGAGGGGACCGATCCGGATGTCGGGCGAAACCGCCGCCACGCCGGCGGCCCGGTCGACCGGGCTCTGCCGTTGCTGCGGGTGCGCGGCGCTGAAGACGGGCGGACCATCGCGTTTCTTGTTTCCTACGCATGCCACCCGGTGGTGCTCGGCGCCGACAATCTGCAGTGGACCGCCGACTATCCGCATTTTGTGCGGGAGGCGCTGGAAGAGGCGGAGCACGGTGCGGTGGCGCTGTTTCTGACCGGCTGCGTTGGTGACGTGAATACCGGCCATTCCGCCGCTGCTTCGGTCTCGCTCGCCCGTGATGAGGCCCGCACCTATGCCGCAGCCGAACGTATCGGCCGCGAGATTGCCGACTGCGCTCTTCAGGCGCCGGCACGGCCAGTCGATGGCCCTGCTACGGCCGTCTCCGGCGTTGTCGAGCTCGACTTCCAGCGGCGCGAGACCGTGTCCGTCGCGGACCTTGCGCAAGCATGGTCGGAAGAATGCGAAACGGCGGAAGCAGCGCGCAGGAGCCTGCTCGGCTACTGGATCGAATGGGCGCAAACGGTTGCACATATAGAGCCGGAACCGCTCTTGGCGCGCGTGACGGTGCTAGACTGGGGCGGTGTTCTGTTGATCGCGCTTCCGGGAGAAATCTTCGCCGAGACAGCGCTGTTCCTGCGCGCCCTGCCGAATGTTGGTGCAAGCGCCTTCGTCGTCGGCTTCGCCGAGGATAATCCCGGCTATATCCCGCCGGAAAGCGAGTATGCCCATGGCGGTTACGAGGTGGACGAGGCGCATCGTTACTATGGCCAGCCCATGAGTTTCGCGCCCGGATCGGCCGAGGCGCTGGCGCAATGCGCGGCGGCTCTCGTTAAAAGGACGGCAGAGAATTCCCGCAGCGTCTGACGCGGCGGGAAAGTGCGGCTGTGTGTCGCTTGACACGCAACCGGTTGCATGAGAACGTGTTTGATAAGATCAAAAAGGGGAACCCGATCATGAAATGCACATCATCCAGTCACGCAAAATCCGTACGTCTTCTCGGCCTCGGCGTTGCCACCGGAACGTTGATGCTGGGCAGCCTGTCGGCCGCCTCGGCCGAAACCCTGACGATCTGGGGCGGCTATCCGGAAATGGCGCCGTTCTACGAACACGTCGCCGAGGGCATGAAGGACGAATATCCCGACCTCGACGTCAATATCGAGACGATCGCATTGCGCGAGCATGAGAAACGCGTCGCCCTCGGTCTGACCTCGGGCGGCAACGGCACCATGGTGATCGAGCTCGCCGGTTCCACCGCCACCCGCTATCTTGAAAACGACCTGCTCCCGGCCGCCCCCGAAGAAATGGCTGAATTCGTCAGGGATCCTGCCAATTTCGGTGCGTTCTTCTCCAATACGGCGAGCTATGACGGCACGGTTTACGGCATGCCGCTGTTTCGCGGACAAGGAGCCCTGTTCTATAACTCCGACATGTTCGCCGCCGCCGGCCTAACCGAGCCGCCGCAAACCATGGAGGATTTCACCGACTACGCCGTGAAGCTGACCGAGCGTGATGATTCCGGCAATCCGGTCGTCTCGGGCTGGAGCCTCAGACTTTCGGGCGGCGGTCAGGGCATTGCCGAGAAATTCTGGATCAACCTGTTCCAGTATGGCGGGTCGCTGCTGGTCGAAACCGATGACGGCATGTGGAAGCCGGATTTCGCCAATGAGGCCGGCCGAAAGGCGCTCGCGCAATATCTTGATAATATCTACGTCGAAAAGACGGTGACGCCTGAAATGCCGGCCGATGCCGACGCATTCGAGCGCGGACAGACGGCCATGTTCATCCGCGAATCCTGGGTTATTGGCGATATCGCCGCCAAGGCGCCGGACCTGAACTATGCGACAGCCCCTCTGCCGGTGGGCTCGATCGCGCTGCCGACCAATCTCTATGTTTCCGGCGACAACCAGGATCTCGGCTGGGCCTTCGCAAAGGCGGCCAACGAACCGGAAAATCTCGTCTGGCTGCTTGAGAACATCGGCTGGCTGCCTAATCGCTCCGGCGTCGACTATTCGTCTGTTACCGATCAGCAGCCGGCATTCGCCGCCTTTGTCGACTATCCGGAGGGCTACGAATTCTTCACGTTGCCCTCCATCGGCCCGATCGAGGAGATCCTGACGCGGGTTGCGGCGCAACTCGTCGAAGCCTTCGGCAATCCCTCGCTTGCCGGAGACGATGCCGCGATCGATGCGGTTCTGGCCGAGGCGAGCGCTGAAGTCGAGAAAATCCTCGATCGCGAAGGCCTGCTTGCCAAGTAGGGCGGTTCGGTTACTCATATGAATGCCGTCTCCGGAGCCGTCGCGTTCCGGAGACGATTGCCCGCCCGGCGGGCGCGTGCCGGCAGCCGCAGGGTTTGCCGCCGGCCCGATTTCTCACGATAGGCCTTGCACCATGCTCAAACGCAAGCGATGGATTTTCGCGATCCTAGCACTCCTGCCGACACTGGCGATCTTCGCCTATGTTCGGATGTATCCGATCGTCGATATCCTCAGGCTCAGCCTTCACCGCTGGAACATCCTGTCGAAGAACAAGCCGTTCATCGGGCTTGAGAATTTTCGCGAGTTGATGAGCGACAACCTGTTTCTTGCCTCGCTGATGAACACGACGATCATCGCCTTCGGCGTGCTCGCGATAACGATTCCGCTCGGCATGGTGATTGCCGCGTTGATCTTCCACCGCACCCGCACGCGCATGTCGGGTTTTTACGAGACCTCGATCTTCATTCCGCATATCGTCTCGCTGGTGCCGGCGGCGATGGCGTGGAAATGGATCTTCGACGCGCGCCTCGGCCCGCTCAACGCGCTGCTGTCGGCCTTCGGCATCGAACCGCAGGCCTGGCTGTTCGATCCTGTGCTGTCGGTCATCTGCGTGATCGTGCTGTGCTCATGGCAGGCGCTGGGGTACGCGGTGCTGATCTATCTCGTCGGCTTCAAGAACCTGCCGGTCTCGCTCTATGAGGCGGCGAAGCTTGACGGCGCTTCCGGCCCGAAGTCGTTCTGGTACCTCTCGATTCCGATGCTCAAGCCGATCACGCTCTATGTCTCGGTGGTCACGCTGGTTTCCGGCTTCAATGTCTATGCCCAGCCCTTCGTGCTCGCTTCCGACAGCCAGGGCGCACCCGGCCGTCAGGTGCGCGTGCTGGTGCTCGACATGCTGGAAAACAGCTTCCGCAACTATCGCGTCGGCTATGCGGCGTCCGAGGCGGTCGTGCTGCTGGTCATCGTTTTGGTGCTGACGCTCATCCAGTTCACCATGTTGCGCGAGAAGGGCAAGGCATGACCGATTACGCCGAACTGACCGAAGCGGAGCGCGCCGCCGGACGGCGGCTCAGAGCACGCAAGCGCGCGGTCAACATCGCGATCGACGTGTTCCTGACGCTGTTTTCGATCGCCATGCTGCTGCCGCTGGTGTTCCTCATCGCCAACGCTTTCAAGACCCCGGCCGAAATGCTCGTCTGGCCGCCGACCATCGTGCCGCACGATCCAACGCTTGAAAATTTCAGGGCCGTACTCGGCGAAACGCCGCTGTTGCGCTGGATCCTCAACAGCGTGTTGTTTGCGATCATGTCGTCGATCGCGATCATCGCCACCTCGTCGATAGCCGGCTACATCTTCGCCAAGTTCCGCTATCGCAGCCTCAACGTCATCTTCGCGCTGTTCCTCGCGACCGCGATCGTGCCGTTCGAGGTCTACATGATCCCGCTCTATTTTCAGGTCAAAAGTCTCGGTCTGCTGAACTCGGTCTGGGGGCTGCTGATCGGCTATCTGGTGATGAGCTTCGGCATCTTTCTGATCCGCCAGAACGTCATTCATTCCATTCCCGATGAGCTTCTGGAGGCCGCGCGGCTTGATGGCGCGAGCGAATTCTGGATATTCGTGCATGTCGTCTTTCCGCTTTTGAGAGGTGCGCTCGGCGCGCTCGGCGTGCTCGCCTTCTTCCAGGCCTGGACGGCGTTTGCCTGGCCGATGATCGTGGCCACCACGCGGTCGAGCTACACGATCGAAGTCGGGCTGGCGCTGTTTCAGACCGGCTACACCGTCGATCTCGGCAAGCTTTCCGCCGCCTCGGCGACGGTGCTGATCCCCTCGGTCATCACTTTCATGATCCTGCGTCGCAATTTCGTGCAGGGCGTGGCCAGCACCGGGATGAAGGAATGACGATGGATTTTCTGGAGCGCATGGCGACGCTTTACTCGGCCATGAACGCGCACGCCGCCTACTGGATGCTGTCGCGCCCTACCATTGGACCGGGCTTCATCAATACCAAGATGAACCCTATCACGCTTGAAGACTACGGCGATGCGGACGGCTTGCGCGGTCCGGCCTTTACCTATGGCTGGATCCAGGGCCGCGGGCTTGAGGCGCTGGCAACCCATGCAGTCTATTTCGAGAACGAGCTGCCGCCGCTTGGCACCAAGCTGGATATCGCCGGCCGGTCCCTGATGGCGGCGTTGGACGGCCTTCGCCAGGTCGATGGCCATGTCTATTTCTGCTACGACGCCGATATGATGCCGGTGCGCGGGACCAGTCCGGCCAATCTGGCGCCGCAGGAGCGCCCGGCGGAGATTTTTACCTATTCGGACGCCTTCGCCGCCAAGGGGCTCGTTGCGGCGAAAAGTCGTTACGCGCCGCAAGACATTGGTGATACCCTTGCCGCCTTCGACCGGGTGATCGCCGCTATCGAGGATGGACGTTTCCAGATGGATGAGAAGCGTCCGCTGTCGGAGGAAAGCCTTGCGGCTGAGGCCGATGATTTTGGTCCGCGCATGATCCTGCTTGGTGCAGCGGGAATGCTGGACCGTCTCGGTCATGAGAGACATCTCGCCTATGCCGACCGCTTCATCGACCATGTCCTTTCCCGCCATTTCGACCCGGCGGCCGGCCTGTTGCGCAATGTGCCGGGGGAGGACGCCTGCAACGTCGGCCACGGCATAGAGTTCGTCGGCTTCGCGCTCGATTATATGATCGGCAAGGACATTGCCCCCGACCTCCTGGACACGCTCAAGACGATCCTGCTGTCGTCGTTCGAAAAAGGCTTTGTCGGGCCGGGGCTTGCACTCTCCGTTTCGCTGTCAACCGGGCAGGCGATCAATCCGCTTAGCCCCTGGTGGTCGTTGCCGGAGACGATCCGTGCCGCGGCCCTGCTTTACGAACGCACGGGCGATGCCCGCACCCGCGCCGTCTGGGAAAGGGCGCATGACGCCTTCATCGCGCGTTACTGGCACGGTACGCCGCCCGTCGCCTATCAAACCATGGACGCGGACGGCCCGGTGGATTTCGTTCCCGCTACGCCGGACCTCGATCCCAATTACCACACCGGACTGAGCCTGCTTGCCGCCATCGGCGTTGCCGGGCGCGCCGGTCCCAGAACGCACGCAGGATAAGACCATGACTTCCGTTTCTATCCAGAATGTCCGTAAGGTTTATGGCGATCTCGAAACCATCAAGGGCGTTTCCGTCGAGGTGCCGGAAGGCGCTTTCGTGGTGCTGGTCGGTCCGTCCGGCTGCGGCAAGTCCACGTTGCTGCGCATGATCGCGGGGCTGGAGGATATTTCCGGCGGCGTGATCCGCATCGGCGGCAAGGTCATCAATGATGTCGAGCCCAAGAACCGCGATATCGCCATGGTATTCCAGAATTACGCGCTTTATCCGCATATGACGATTGCCGAGAATATGGGTTTCTCGCTGAAGCTCGCCAAGCGGCCGAAGGCGGAGATCGAAAAACGCGTCGCCGATGCAGCGCGGATTCTCGGGCTCACCGAGTATCTCAAGCGCTATCCCAAGCAGCTTTCCGGCGGCCAGCGCCAGCGCGTTGCCATGGGCCGCGCCATCGTGCGCGACCCGAAGGTCTATCTGTTCGACGAGCCGCTTTCCAACCTGGATGCCAAGCTGCGCGTGCAGATGCGCGCCGAGCTGAAGGACATCCATACCCGTTTCCGCACAACCACCGTCTACGTCACCCACGACCAGATCGAGGCCATGACCATGGCCGACCAGATCGTGGTGATGCGCGACGGCGTGATCGAGCAGGTCGGAACGCCGCTCGACATCTACGACTATCCGGCCAATATGTTCGTCGCGAGCTTCATCGGTTCGCCGGCTATGAACTTCTTCGACGGAACCGTGAGCGAAGATGGCAGCGCGGTGCTGACCGAAGACGGTACCGTGCTGCCATTGCCCGAAAGCGTGAAGCCGCCCCCGGGCCTTGCCGTGCGCTATGGCATCCGGCCGGAGAAGCTTTTTCTGGCCGACAGCGAAGCTGGCGGCGTTGAGATGTCGGTCAAGGCCGTCGAGCCCACCGGTTCGGAAACCTTCATCAAGGGCGCGCTTGGCGGTCAGGAACTTTCCGTCCAATTGCGCGAACGTGTAAGCGTGGCGCCCGGCGATATGCTTCGCTTGAGCTTCGCCATCGATGACGCCCATCTCTTTGACGCAAGGACGGAGGCCGCGATCCGTTAGAGCATTTCTCGCGCCCGATGCCACGTCAGCGGCAATGCAGGTTCGATGTTTTTAAAAACTCGGCAATTGGGGCAGATCCCAGCTTGTCCGCTTGACGCGGGTGACCGCCGGCATCACAGGCCGGAAAGCATCAGGTTTTCGGGTCGTCGATCAGCGGCGTTGGCTTGGCCAGCGTTTTCAGCGCCTTGATGTCGGTAAGCCGGATCGTCGTGCCTTCGACTTCGACGCCGTAGGGTTTCAGCGTGTTGAAGGCGCGCGACAGGTTTTCCGGGGTCATGCCGAGCAGCGAGGCCAGCGTGCGCTTGTCGTAGGGCAGGTCGAATGTGCCGGAGCCGTCGCCGAATTCATGGTCCTGGCGCAGCAGCGTATTCGCCAGCCGTTCGACGGAGCTGCGAAGCTTGAGGCCCTTGTGCTCCTTGATGACGTAGCGGTAGCTGCCGGCCATTTCCAGCACCATCGCCCTTGCGAAGGCGTCATCGAGCTCGAAGATCGAGCGGACGTTTTCCGAGGGGATCAGCAGGATTTTCGAACGCGCCCGCGTGCGCGCCGACATCAGGTAGACCGCATCCTTCAAAACGGCCGCCAGGATGAAGGCGCTGACCGGATGCACCATCGCCATCGTCGCCTCGCGGCGGTTGGCATTGGCGTAAAGCTCGACGCAGCCCTCGATGACGACATAGAGGAAATCCGCCGGATCGCCCTCATGCACGAGATCGAGCTGCGGCGGGAAGGTCTGGAGATAGGCCGCCTGCATCAGCGCCTCGAAATTCTCCGCGCCCATGCTGCTGAACAGGCTGAGCGCCCGCACCTGTGGCAAATCGGATGACCGCATCACTGTGCCTTGATTTTTTTCGTATCTTCAATTGATAAATTTAGCAGCATCAAACGGCATCCGCAACAGGCCGATTTGACGATGATTTCAGCGCGGGAAGGCAATTTCACGCGTAATTCTTGTTTGTCCCGCGCCGCCCGTCAACCTTGACTTAGGTCAACTTCGAGCGCCTCCCAATCCTTCTAGCTCTCAGGCAGAATTTTCAATGAGCGGGCTTCCGCTTAAGCCTTAGGGGGCAATTCATGTCTGCAATTGACGGTGTTTCGCGAAGTGACCAGCGCAGGGCGCTCGGTCTCAGCACTGTGGCCTTCACGGTCTGTTTCGCGGTCTGGACGATCTTCGCCATCATCGGGGTCGAGATCAAAGGCGAACTCGGCCTTTCCGAAACCCAGTTCGGCATTCTGGTGGCGACGCCGGTGCTGACCGGCTCGCTTTCGCGGCTGATGCTCGGCATCTGGACCGAGCAATATGGCGGGCGGCTGGTGTTTCCGTTGCAGATGCTGCTGGCCGCCGCGGCGACCTTTCTCCTGACCAGCGCCACGACCTATCCGCTGTTTCTGCTCGCAGCCCTCGGCGTCGGCCTTGCCGGTGGTTCCTTTGCCGTCGGCGTCACCTATGTGTCGCACTGGTATCCGCCGGAAAAACAGGGCACCGCGCTTGGCATTTTCGGCGCCGGCAATGTCGGCGCGGCGGTGACCAAATTCGGCGCGCCCTTCGTCATGGTCGCCTTCGGCTGGCAGGCGGTCGCCAATGTCTGGGCCTTCGCGCTTGCCGCCATTGCCGTCATCTTCTTTGTGTTCTCCAAACATGATCCGGTGTTCGAAGCCCGCCGCCGCTCCGGCGCGCAGGCCACCACGGTCGCGGCCCAGCTTGCGCCGCTGAAGAACCTGCAGGTCTGGCGCTTCTCGCTTTACTATTTCTTCGTTTTCGGCGCTTTCGTCGCGCTGGCGCTGTGGCTGCCGCACTACCTCGTCGATGTTTACGGCGTCGATATCCGCACCGCCGGCATGGCGGCGGCAGCTTTCTCGCTCTCGGCGAGCCTGTTCCGCGCCTATGGCGGCCACCTTTCGGACCGGTTCGGCGCGCGCTCGGTGATGTACTGGACCTTCGGTTTTGCGCTGCTGCTGCTGTTCATGCTGTCCTACCCGCCGACGAGCTACACGATCCATGCCAAGGGCGGCGACATCATCTTCTCGACCGCGATGAGCTTCGGCGCTTTCGTGCTGATGATCTTTTGCCTGGGCTTCTTCATGAGCCTCGGCAAGGCGGCGGTCTACAAGCATATCCCGGTCTATTATCCCGACAATGTCGGCTCGGTCGGCGGTCTCGTTGGCATGATCGGCGGGCTCGGCGGCTTCGTTCTGCCGATCGTGTTCGGCACGCTTCTGGACCTGACCGGGGTCTACACCACCTGCTTCGCCTTCCTGTTCGTGCTGGTGCTCGTCGCCCTGACGTGGATGCATCTTTCCATCCGCCAGATGGAACGCCGCAACCGGACGACGGCCGACACCTTGCCGGAACTGCCGGAATTCGAGGGCATGACGCCGAAGACATCGGCGGCGACGCTGACGGAATGGAACCCGGAAGACAAGACCTTCTGGGAACAGACCGGGCGAAAGATCGCCAAGCGCAATCTCTGGATTTCCATCCCCGCGCTGCTTCTGGCCTTTTCGGTCTGGATGGTCTGGTCGGTCGTGGTCGCGCGGCTTCCGGCCATCGGCTTCGATTTCACCGATGCCCAGCTTTTCTGGCTCGCGGCCCTGCCGGGGCTTTCGGGCGCGACGCTCAGGATCTTCTACTCCTTCATGGTGCCGATCTTCGGCGGCCGGCTGTGGACCACGCTTTCCACTGCCTCGCTGCTGCTGCCGGCCATGGGCATCGGCTATGCGGTGCAGAACCCGGAAACGCCCTATCTGATCTTCCTGGTTCTGGCGCTTCTGTGCGGGCTCGGCGGCGGCAATTTCGCCTCGTCCATGGCCAATATCAGCTTCTTCTTCCCCAAGGCCGAAAAGGGCAATGCGCTCGCCATGAATGCCGGTCTCGGCAATCTCGGGGTCTCGGTCATGCAGTTCCTGGTGCCGCTCGTTATCACCATGGGCGTCTTCGGCGCGCTTGGCGGCGAACCGCAGGCGCTGTCGGATGGCGGAAGGCTGTGGCTGCAGAATGCCGGCTTCGTCTGGGTGCCGTTCATCATTGCGGCCACCGTGGCCGCCTATTTCGGCATGAACGACATCGCCTCGGCCAAGGCGTCCTTTGCCGATCAGGCGGTGATCTTCTCGCGCTTCCACAACTGGATCATGTGCATTCTCTATACCGGCACATTCGGCTCGTTCATCGGCTATTCGGCGGGTTTCCCGCTCTTGATGAAAACCCAGTTCCCCGAGGTCAATGCTCTGTCCTACGCTTTCCTCGGCCCGCTGGTCGGCGCGCTGAGCCGTGCGGGCACCGGCTGGATTTCCGACCGTTTCGGCGGCGGACGGGTGACCTTCTGGACCTTCGTCGGCATGTTCGTGGCTGTGGTTGGCGTGCTGCAATTCCTGCCACATGGCGGTGAGGGCGGCAATTTCTGGGCCTTCTTTGCCTGCTTCATGGCGCTGTTCTTCCTCACCGGCGTCGGCAATGCGTCGACCTTCCAGATGATCCCGGCGATCATGCGCCGGGAAGTGCCGCGCCTGATGCCGGAACTGGATGCCGGCGCGCTGCAGAAGCAGACGGACCGCGAGAGCGCCGCCATCATCGCCTTCACCTCGGCAATCGCAGCCTACGGCGCATTCTTCATCCCGAAATCCTACGGCACCTCGATCTCGATGACCGGCGGACCGGATATGGCGCTGTGGGGCTTCGGCGTCTTCTACGTCATCTGCGCCGTGCTGACCTTCTTCTACTACACCCGCCGCAATGCGCCGGTGCCCTGCTAATCGCCCGAAACAAAGGAACGGATCATGTCTCTTCTCCTCGACCGCCTCAACTTTCTGGCGCGCAAGAATGTCGACACCTTCTCCAACGGTCACGGCGTGACCACGAATGAAAACCGCGACTGGGAAGACGCCTATCGCAAGCGCTGGCAGCACGACAAGATCGTGCGCTCTACCCACGGCGTGAACTGCACGGGCTCCTGCTCGTGGAAGATCTACGTCAAGGGCGGCATCGTCACCTGGGAAACCCAGCAGACCGATTATCCGCGCACAAGGCCGGATATGCCCAACCACGAGCCGCGCGGCTGTTCGCGTGGCGCCAGCTACAGCTGGTACATGTATTCGGCAAACCGGGTGAAATACCCGCTGATCCGGGCGCGACTTCTGAAACTGTGGCGCAAGGAACGTGCCGACAAGAGCCCGGTCGCGGCCTGGCGGGCCATTCAGGACGATCCGGCCAAGCGGGCCGAATACATCAAGGTGCGCGGCCTTGGCGGCTTCGTGCGCGCCACCTGGGACGAGGTCAACGAGCTCATCGCGGCGGCCAACGCCTATACCGCGAAGAGGTGGGGACCCGACCGCGTCATCGGATTTTCGCCGATCCCGGCGATGTCGATGGTCTCTTACGCGGCCGGGTCCCGCTACCTTTCGCTGCTCGGCGGCACCTGCATGTCGTTTTACGACTGGTACTGCGACCTGCCGCCGGCCTCGCCGATGACCTGGGGCGAACAGACCGACGTGCCGGAATCGGCCGACTGGTACAATGCCGGTTTCCTGATGCTCTGGGGCTCCAACGTGCCGCAGACCCGCACGCCGGACGCTCATTTCTACACCGAAGTGCGCTACAAGGGCACGAAGTCGGTCGTCGTGTCGCCGGATTATTCGGAAGCGGC
This sequence comes from Martelella sp. FLE1502, assembly GCF_053484255.1. Lineage (NCBI taxonomy): Bacteria > Pseudomonadati > Pseudomonadota > Alphaproteobacteria > Hyphomicrobiales > Aurantimonadaceae > Martelella > Martelella sp. FLE1502. The sequence goes on along the minus strand of NZ_JBAKFQ010000008.1, from coordinate 96,980 downwards.
AAAGTTTTCCGATCTCTGGCTGCATCCCAAGCAGGGGACCGACGCCGCCCTTGCGATGGCGCTCGGCCACGTGATCCTGCGCGAATACCATCTCGACCGGAAGGTCGGCTATTTCGACGACTACTGTCGCCGCTACACCGACATGCCGATGCTGGTGCGGCTGGTCAAAAAGGACGGCCGCTACGTGCCGGAGCGTTTCCTCCGCGCCTCCGATTTCAGGGATGGTCTCGGCGAGAGCAACAATCCCGAATGGAAGACGGTCGGCTTCGACGCGAGGACCGGCGACGTCGTCGCGCCGCGCGGGTCGGCGGGCTATCGCTGGGGCGAAAAGGGCAAGTGGAATCTCGAACAGAAGGATGGCGCGGGCAGCGACATCGATCTGGTGATGAGCCTTGCCGAAAATGACGGCGTCGAGGACGTTGCCTTTCCCTATTTCGGCAGTCGGGCGCACGACTATTTCGAGGGCACGGACCATGACGACGTTCTGGCGCGCAAGGTGCCGGTTCGCCGTGTGGCGCTCGCAGAGGGCGAGGCGGTGGTCGCAACGGTGTTCGACCTGTTCGTTGCCAATTACGGGCTCGACCGCGGCTTCGGCGGCGAGAATGTCGCAAGCTCCTTTGATGATGGAACGCCCTATACGCCGGCATGGGCGGAAAAGATCACCGGCGTGCCGCGCGAGCAGATCATCGCCACCGCCCGCGCTTTTGCCGGCAACGCGGAAAAGACCAATGGCCGCTCCATGGTCATTCTCGGCGCTGGTCTGAACCACTGGTACCACATGGACATGAACTACCGCGGCATCATCAACATGCTGGTGATGTGCGGTTGTATCGGGCAATCCGGCGGCGGCTGGAGCCATTATGTCGGCCAGGAGAAACTGCGGCCGCAGACCGGCTGGCTGCCGCTCGCCTTCGGTCTCGACTGGCAGCGCCCGCCGCGCCACATGAATTCGACCTCGTTCTTCTACGCCCACACCGACCAGTGGCGCTACGAGACGGTGAAGGTCGATGAGCTGCTGTCGCCGACCGCGCCGGAGGGCCCGTGGGATGCAACGCTGATCGACTACAATATCCGCGCCGAACGCATGGGCTGGCTGCCATCGGCCCCGCAATTGCGCACCAACCCGCTGGAGGTCGCCCGCGCGGCGGAAGCCTCGGGCCAAAAGCCTGCCGACTATGTCGCCGAAGCGCTGAAATCCGGAACGCTTTCCATGTCCTGCGAGGACCCGGATGCGGCGGAAAACTGGCCGCGCAACATGTTCGTCTGGCGCTCCAACCTGCTCGGCTCGTCGGGCAAGGGCCACGAATATTTCCTCAAGCATCTGCTTGGCACATCCCATGGCCTGCTTGGCAAGGATCTCGGCGACGAGGGCCGTCAGGAGGTCAAGGAGGCCGTCTGGCATGATGAGGCGCCGGAAGGGAAGCTCGACCTTCTCGTCACGCTCGACTTCCGCATGTCGACCACCTGCGTCTATTCCGACATCGTGTTGCCGACGGCGACATGGTACGAGAAGAACGATCTCAACACCTCCGACATGCACCCCTTCATCCACCCGCTGACCAGTGCGGCCGATCCGGCCTGGCAGTCGCGCTCGGACTGGGACATCTTCAAGGGTATCGCAAAGACGTTCTCCGAGGTCGCGCCGGAAGTGCTGGGCGTCGAAAAGGATATCGTGCTGGTGCCGACCCTGCACGACACCCCCGGCGAACTGGCCCAGCCCTTCGATGTGAAGGACTGGAAACAGGGCGAGACCGATCCGGTGCCGGGCAAGACCATGCCGACGGTTGCCGTGGTCGAGCGGGATTATCCCAATCTCTACAAGCGTTTCACCTCCGTCGGCCCGCTGCTCGACAAGCTCGGCAATGGCGGGAAGGGGATTTCGTGGAACACCGAGCATGAAGTCGGCTTGCTCGGCAAGCTGAACGGCACGGTGACGGAAGAGGGGGCCTCCAAGGGCCGTCCGAAGATCGAGACCGATATCGACGCCACCGAGGTGATCCTGTCGCTGGCGCCGGAAACCAATGGCGAGGTTGCGGTCAAGGCCTGGGAAGCGCTCTCGGCCATTACCGGGCGCGACCATACCCATCTGGCGCTTCCGAAAGAGGATGAAAAAATCCGCTTCCGGGATATTGTCGCCCAGCCGCGCAAGATCATTTCCTCGCCGACATGGTCGGGTCTGGAATCGGAGAAGGTCTGCTACAACGCCTGCTACACCAACGTCCACGAGCTGATCCCGTGGCGGACTCTTTCGGGCCGGCAGCAGCTTTATCAGGACCATTTGTGGATGCGGGCCTTCGGTGAGGCCTTCTGCGTCTACCGCCCGCCGATCGATACCGGAACCGTGACGCCGGCGATCGAGGCGCGCCTAGACGGCCAGCCGCATCTTGTGCTGAACTTCATCACGCCCCACCAGAAATGGGGCATCCACTCCACCTATACCGACAACCTCTTGATGCTGACGCTCAATCGCGGCGGCCCGGTGGTGTGGATTTCCGAGCCCGATGCGGCCCGCGCCGGCATTGTCGATAATGACTGGGTCGAGGTCTACAACGCCAATGGCGCGCTGGTTGCCCGTGCGGTGGTCTCCCAGCGCATGAAGGACGGCACGATCTTCATGTACCACGCGCAGGAGAAGATCGTGAACACGCCCGGCTCGCCGCTGACCGGCCAGCGCGGTGGCATTCACAACTCCGTCACCCGCGTGATCCCGAAACCCACCCACATGATCGGCGGCTACGCCCACCAGTCCTATGGTTTCAACTACTACGGAACCGTGGGCGCCAACCGCGATGAATTCGTCGTCGTCCGCAAGCTCGAAAATGTCGACTGGATGGACGAGACCCCAAGCCTTGCAGGAAAGGAGGCCGCAGAATGAAGGTCCGCGCACAGATCGGCATGGTGCTCAATCTCGATAAATGCATCGGGTGCCACACCTGCTCCGTCACCTGCAAGAATGTCTGGACGAACCGCGAGGGCGTTGAATACGCCTGGTTCAACAATGTCGAGACCAAACCGGGGATCGGCTTTCCCAAGGAATGGGAAAACCAGAAGAAGTGGAATGGCGGCTGGGTCCGCAAGAAGAACGGCCGGATCGAGCCGAAGATGGGCGCGAAATGGCGCATCCTCGCCAAGATCTTCGCCAATCCGGACCTCCCGGAAATCGACGACTATTACGAACCCTTCGATTTCGATTACGGCCATCTCCAGACCGCCGGCGAAAGCAAGACCATGCCAACGGCCCGGCCGCGCTCGAAACTGACCGGCGAACGCATGGAGAAGATCGAATGGGGTCCGAACTGGGAGGAAATCCTGGGCGGCGAATTCGAGAAGCGCTCGAAGGACGTGAATTTCGAGGGGGTCGAGAAGGAAATCTACGGCCAGTTCGAAAACACCTTCATGATGTATCTGCCGCGCCTGTGCGAGCACTGTCTGAACCCGACCTGCGTGGCGGCCTGTCCCTCCGGCGCGATCTACAAGCGCGAGGATGATGGCATCGTCCTGATCGACCAGGAAAAATGCCGCGGCTGGCGCATGTGCGTGTCCGGCTGTCCCTACAAGAAGATCTATTACAACTGGAATTCCGGTAAATCGGAAAAGTGCATCTTCTGCTATCCGCGTATCGAAGCCGGCCAGCCGACGGTCTGCTCGGAAACCTGTGTCGGCCGCATCCGCTATCTCGGCGTCATTCTTTACGACGCCGACCGGATTTCGGAAGCCGCCTCGACGGCGAACGAGCAGGATCTCTATGAAGAACAGCTCAAGGTCTTCCTCGATCCGAACGACCCCGCCGTTATCGAGCAGGCCCGCAAGGACGGCGTGCCGGAAGACTGGTTGAAGGCGGCCAAAAACTCACCGGTCTACAAGATGGCGATCGACTGGAAAGTGGCTTTTCCGCTGCATCCAGAATACCGCACCCTGCCGATGGTCTGGTATGTGCCGCCGCTCTCGCCCGTGCAGTCTGCCGCTGAAGCCGGCAAGCTCGGTCTTGATGGCGATATGCCGGACGTCAAATCGCTGCGCATTCCGGTGCGCTACCTCGCCAATCTGCTGACGGCGGGCAAGGAAGAGCCGGTGGTGAACGCGCTGGAACGCATGCTCGCCATGCGAGCCTATATGCGTTCGAAAAACGTCGACGGCGTCGATGACAGTGCGATTGCCGAACGCGTTGGCCTCACTGGCCAGATGATCGAGGACATGTACCACGTGATGGCGATTGCCAATTACGAGGACCGTTTCGTCATCCCGACCACCCACCGCGAGGTTTCCGAGGATGCTTACGACGTGCGCGGCTCCTGCGGCTTCTCCTTCGGCAATGGCTGCTCGGGCGGCTCATCCGAGCCGGAACTTTTCGGCGCAGGCCGGCGCAAGGTGGTGCAGACGCCCACCGATATCTTCAAGGAGCAGGTCTGATGAACATTGCCCTGAAAATCACCTCCCTGCTTCTGTCCTACCCGGAGCGGGAACTGCTGGACGACCTGCCGGAACTGAAGGCGGCGCTGGCGTCTTCGGCAGTGCCGGAAGCCGTTGCCGTGGCGCTCGGCAGGCTGATCGACGATCTTGCGGGCCGCGATCTCTACGAGGTTCAGGAACGTTACGTCCACCTGTTCGACCGCACCCGTGCGCTGTCGCTGCATCTCTTCGAGCATGTCCATGGCGAAGGCCGGGATCGCGGCCAGGCCATGGTCGATCTGATGGCGCTTTACGAGTCGGGCGGTTTCGAGATCGACGCCAAGGAATTGCCGGACTATCTACCGCTGTTCCTCGAATTTCTCTCCACGCGCCCGAACGCGGAAGCGGAAGACCTGCTCGGCCAGACCGCGCATATTACCGAGGCGATCGGCGAGCGGCTGAAAAAGCGGGAATCCGTCTATGCATCGGCTTTTGCTGCGCTTTCCCTGCTGTCATCGGCGGAAGCCGACCAGAAGCTCCTGAAAGAGCTGATGGCCGCACCCGAAGACGATCCCGACGACCTGAAGGCGCTCGACAGCATCTGGGAAGAAGAAGCCGTCACCTTCGGCGGCAATGCCGGCGAGGGCGCATGCGGGCCGGACCGGCTTCGAACCCGCATGCGCGCGGCAGACCGCCAACCCGGCGATGTCGCCGGCTCCGCTTCGAACTAGGAGACACGTCATGTCAGCCTATCTCAACACACTGGTTTTCGGCATCTATCCCTATATCGCGCTCACAGTGCTGATTCTCGGGACTGTCATCCGTTATGATCGCGAACCCTATTCCTGGCGCTCCGGTTCGTCGCAACTGCTGCGCCGCAAGCAACTCATCTGGGGATCGGTGCTGTTCCACGTCGGCGTTCTGGTCATCTTCGTCGGCCACCTCGTCGGGCTTCTGACGCCGATCTGGATCTTCGATGCGCTCGGCATCAGCCACGGGGCCAAGCAGTTGCTGGCCGTGGTCGCCGGCGGCATTGCCGGGGTGATGGGCATTGTCGGCGCGACGCTGCTGGTCCATCGCCGCCTGTTCGATGCGCGGGTGCGGGCCGCTTCAACCTTCAGCGATACGATGATCATCATCCTGCTCTGGCTGCAGCTTCTGCTCGGTCTCGGCACGATCCCGGTGTCGCTGCATCATCTCGACGGCCATGAAATGGTGAAATTCATGAGCTGGGCGCAGGGTATCTTCACCTTCAACTTCACCGCTTCGTCGCACGTTGCTGATGCCGCCTGGATCTTCAAGGCGCATATTTTCCTGGGCCTCACCATCCTGCTCGTCTTCCCCTTCACCCGGCTGGTGCACATGCTGAGTGTACCGGTGCGCTATATCTGGCGGCCCGGCTATCAGGTCGCCCGGCAGAAGGGCGACGGATCGCGCATCAACGGCACACCGGCGGAGTAAAGGACAATGGTCAATCTCTTCACACCGCAACAGCCGCAAACGTCCGGCGCCGCGCCGGAGCCAGGTAGCGGCTATCAGGCCGTCGACACGAAAATACCGCCCAAGGCGCGGCCGGTGTTTTCCGAAATCTCCGTCAACGGCGTCGCGATTGCCGAAAGCGCCATCCTTGCCGAGGCCCAGAATCACCCGGCCGACAATCCCGGCGCGGCACTGAGGGCCGCCGCCGAAGCGCTCGTCATCCGTGAGCTTTTGTTGCAAAAGGCGGCTGAGAAACAGGTAACCGGTACGCCGCAGGCAACCGTCGACGGCAAGTCCGAGACCGCCGAGGATGCGGCGATCCGGGCGCTGATCGAGAGATCGGTCGATGTGCCAACTGCCGGCGCGGCGGAATGCCGCCGGTTCTACGACAACAACCGGGCCCGTTTCCGCTCGGAGCCGATCTTCGAGGCGCGCCATATCCTGCTTGCCGCAAATCCGGCCGACGAAGCGGCCCGGCATCAGGCGCGCGCCGAGGCGGAGCAGATGATTGCCGACCTTTCGGCTGGCGTCGTTCGCTTCGACGAACTGGCGCGGACGCGCTCGGCCTGTCCGTCGGCTGAACAGGGCGGCAATCTCGGCCAGCTTTCGCCGGGCAGCACCGTGCCGGAATTCGAGGCAGTGCTGATGCGGTTGCCGGAGGGCGAGATGGTCACCTCGCCGGTTGAAACCCGCTACGGCTTCCACATCATCCGTATGGATCGCCGGATCGAGGGCGCGCAATTGCCGTTCGAGGCGGTCAGGCCGCGCATCGCCGCCTGGCTGGAGGCGGCGGCGTGGTCAAAGGCGGTCGCGCAGTTCATTGCGGTTCTGGTGGCGGAAGCCGAAATCGAGGGTATCGATATCGCCGGCGCCGACGGGCCGCTGGTGCAATAGGGCAAAGAGGTTTGTGATGGCGAATGCGGACGGTGCGACAGGCGAATGCAAGCCGCTGGGCTTCATCCCGTTCATGCAGGATGACGCCGCCGACCGGGTCCTGGAAGCGGTGGCGCGGCGGCTCGTGGCCAAGGGGTGTCGGGTCGAAGGCTTCATTCAGCATGCGGAAAAGGACGAGGGCCAGTGCTGCGGCGCGGTCGATCTGGAAGACATCGCGACCGGCAAGCGCTGGCAGATCATGCAGGCGCTCGGCGCCCATGCGCGTGGCTGCAGGCTGGATTTCAACGCGCTTTCGGACGCCGCCGTTTTCGCGGAGGCGCGGATCGGGACGCGGCCGGACCTCCTGATTCTCAACCGTTTCGGCAAAGGGGAAGAGCCGGGCGGCGGGCTGCGATCTGTTTTCGAGGCCGCCTTCGTGGCCGGCGTGCCGATCCTGACCTCGGTGAAGCAGCCCTATCTCGATGGCTGGTTCGCCTTTTCGGGCGATCTATCACAAGCTTTGCCGCCCGAAACCGATGCTGTCCTGAAATGGTGTTGCAAAGCCATCGCTCGGGCGAGGCAGGTGCGCGATGCGGCATGAACGCACGATAGAAGAGGCCGTGCCGCGCCCGCTGGTTGACGGTTTCGGCCGCACCGCGACCTATCTCCGGCTTTCGGTGACGGATCGCTGCGACCTGCGCTGCACCTATTGCATGTCCGAGAACATGACCTTCCTGCCGCGACGCGACATTCTCGATCTCGAGGAACTTCACCGGCTTTCCCGCATCTTCATGGCGCGCGGTGTGCGCAAGATTAGGATCACCGGCGGCGAGCCGCTGGTGCGCAAGAATATCATGGCGCTGTTTGCCATGCTCGGCGCGGACCTGAAGCGCGGCATGCTCGACGAGCTGACGCTGACGACAAACGGCACGCTGCTGGATCGCCATGCGGAGGCGCTGTTTGCCCATGGCGTGCGCCGGGTCAATGTCTCGCTCGACACGCTCGATCCCGAGCGCTATCAGACGATCACCCGCTGGGGCCGGATCGAGCGCGTCTTCGCCGGCATCGCGGCGGCGCAGGCGGCAGGCCTTCGGGTCAAGATCAACGCGGTTGCCATGCGCGGCGCCTTCGAGCGGGAGGTGGACGACCTGATCCGCTTTGCCCATGAACGGGACATGGACCTGACGCTGATCGAGGAAATGCCGCTTGGCGAGGGTCGGCATGACCGCCGGGAGAGTTTTCTGTCGCTTTCGCAGCTTCGAGACACACTTTCGAAGCGATGGACACTTCAGCCGCTTGCCTTGAAAAGCGGTGGCCCGGCGCATTATGTGCGGGTTGCAGAAACAGGCGGACTGCTTGGGTTCATCACGCCGCTTTCCTGCGGTTTCTGCGCCGCGTGCAACCGCCTGCGCGTCAGCGCCACCGGCGATCTTTACACCTGCATGGGCGACGAAGGCCGGGTGGCTCTCAGGGACGCATTGCGGGCGAGCGAGGACGACACGCCGGTCGATGCGCTGATCTCGCAAGCAGTGGCGAGGAAGCCCGAGGGACATGCATTTTCGATTACGAATACCCGCGTCGAGGGCATCGGGCGGACGATGTCCGTGCTTGGAGGTTAATATGCTGATCGTTGCACTGACCATTTCCGATCGCGCCAGCCGCGGCGAATATGAGGACCAGAGCGGGGCCATGATCGAAACCTGGCTGGCGGAGAACATCACGTCACCCTATGCCCTAAACCGCGTCATCATCCCGGACGGGGTCGCCTCGGTGCGGGATACGCTGACGGAGCTGTGCGACACTGTTCGCGCCGACCTTATCCTGACTACTGGCGGCACGGGCCCTGCGCCGCGCGACGAGACGCCGGAGGCGATGCAGGCGGTGATGGAGAAGGAATTGCCGGGCTTTGGCGAACTGATGCGGCGCATCAGCCTGGAACAGGCGCCGACCGCCATCCTCTCGCGCCAGACCGCCGGCGTTCGGGGAAAGAGCCTGATCGTCAACCTGCCGGGCCGCCCGGCCTCGATAAGGTTTTGCCTTGACGCGGTTTTCCCGGCGATCCCCTATTGTCTCGACCTGATCGGCGCCGGCTGCATCGAGACCGATCCGGCGCGGATCAAGGCGCATCGTCCGCCGGGCTGAGGTCGGTCGTGGTTTGCAACAAGGAGTTTCAGACATGAGAGGACGTCCCGCGCCGGAGCGCACCGTGATCATCGACGGCAAGCCGCTTCCCGAGGTTCTGGACGAGGCGATGATACGTGATGTGGTGCACGGCTTTTACGACCGGATCCGCGCGGACCCGCTGCTCGGACCGGTGTTCAACAGCCGGATCGCCGCCGATGACTGGCCGCGCCATCTTCAGCGCATGTGCGATTTCTGGTCGGCGACGCTGTTGCGCACGGCGCGCTATCAGGGCCGCCCGCTGCCGCCGCATCTGGCGATCCCCGAAATCGAGGAACGGCATTTCCGCCGATGGCTGCAGCTCTTTGCGGAAACCGTGGATGCGCTCTGCCCGGAAGAGGTGGCGTCGCTGTTCCTCGACAGGGCCATGCGGATTGCCCATTCCTTCCGTCTGGCGATCGGCTTTCATCGCGGCGAGGATACGACCGGCCTGTGCCCGATCGGCCATGCCGACCTTGCCCGCCCTGCAAACGGTGCGAGATCATGAGCGCTGAGGAAACCGGGACCTTCATAGAACGCAATGCGGAAGGTCAGTTCGAAATCGGCGCGGAACGGCTCGCCCGCCGCTTCGGCCTCGGCGTCGATGATCTGCGCGCGATGACGGCGCGCGGTCAGGTGCGGTCTTCGGTGGAGCGCGGCGACGGCGATGACGCGGGGCGCTGGCGTCTCTCCTTCCGCATCGGCAACCGCCGCTGGCGGCTGACGGTGCGCGAGGATGGCATGATCGAAGACGACGAGTTCAGCATCGTCACCTCCGGCGGGCGTTCGGCCTGAGCGCTATTTCGTGCGGCCGGTTTTCTTGTGCGAGGGCTGTTGGTCGGTTTCGCGATTGGCCGTTTCGCCGTCGCGGCTTTCCGTTCCCAGCCAGGCCGGGTCCAGTTCGTGCAGAAAGCAGGGCGGAGATGACACTTCCAGCGCGCCTTCGTCCGGCTGATCCGTCTCGGCTTGGCGGCCGCTCCTTTCGGCGATGACGGCCGCGAGCACCCGCGCGTGGTTGATGCATTCGTCGCGGGCGGCATAGAGCAAGGTCACGGTGTGTTTCTCGCTCTTTGCGCAAAGCGCATCAAGCGCGGCGTTTTCCGCAAGCTCCGCGCGGTAGCGCCGTTGAAAATCCTCCCACCGGTCTTTTCTGTGTGCGAACCATTTGCGCAGGTCGCCTGATGGCGCGACCTCCTTGGCCCAGAGGTCGACGCGGGCCTTGTCCTTCGCAAGGCCGCGCGGCCAGAGACGGTCGACGAGAACGCGCAGGCCGTCCGCGTTGTCGGGTTCGTCATAGACCCGTTTGATCTTCACCGGCATCGTGCTGTCATCCTCCCTTGTGGCGGCCCGCTTCCGCAATTCAGCCGGCGGACTTGAAAGTCATCGCGTGTCGGACTATCGTTGAACCTATCAATGTCCAATGGCGGGCATTCCATCGCAAAGCTGCGGATCCGAGAACCGTTTCCTTGAAAGGGAGCGCTTCGAACGATGCCGCGGCTTTTTTGTTTTCATTTTAGACAGCGAGGAAAGCCGATGCCACCCCGGCATGTGATCCATTCTGCGCGTCATCTCCGGTTCCTGTCAAACGTCGGCGCTCTGCAAGGCAGGGGGTGGCGATGGGCGTAGAAACCGTCAAAAGCATCTGCCCCTATTGCGGCGTCGGCTGCGGCGTGGTGCTCGATGTCGAGGACGGGCGGATTGTCAGGCTTTCCGGCGACAAGGACCATCCGTCCAATCGCGGGCGGCTCTGCACCAAGGGCAAGACCGCGCATGAGGCAATCGCCGCGCCCGGACGTCTCGAAACCGCGCTGGTCCGGGGCGCGGGCGTTGCGCCGGAAGCAGTATCCATCGATGCGGCAATCGCCGAAACAGCCAGAAGGCTGCGCGCCATTGCCGATGCGCACGGGCCGGACGCGGTTGCGCTCTATGTCTCCGGCCAGATGTCGATGGAGGCGCAGTATCTTGCCAACAAACTCGCCAAGGGTTTCTTGCGCACGCGCCATATCGAGTCCAACTCACGTCTTTGCATGGCAAGCGCCGGGTCCGGATACAAGCTGTCTCTTGGCGCGGACGCGCCGCCGGGGTCCTATGACGATATCGAGAAAGCTGATCTGTTCCTTGTGATCGGCTCGAACATGGCCGACTGTCACCCGATCCTGTTCCTGCGGATGATGGACCGGGTGAAAGCGGGCGCGAAGCTGATCGTCGTCGATCCGCGCCGCACGGCCACCGCCGAGAAGGCCGATCTGCATCTTGCGCCGAAACCCGGATCCGACCTCGCGCTGTTGAATGGCATCCTGCATCTGATTGTCGAAGCGGGCGGCGTCGATCAGGCCTTTATCGACACCCATACGGAGGGCTGGTCGGAAATGCCCGCCTTTCTCGCCGACTATCCGCCGGAGCGGGTTGCGGCGATTACCGGCCTCACCTTGGAGGAGATCAGGGCGGCGGTCGACATGGTGCTTGCCGCCGGCGAATTCATGACGCTGTGGACCATGGGGCTCAATCAGTCGGTCCAGGGCACGTTCAACACCAATGCGATCTGCAATCTGCATCTGGCAACGGGAAAGATCTGTCGGCCCGGTAGCGGGCCGTTCTCGCTTACCGGGCAGCCGAATGCCATGGCCGGGCGCGAGATGGGTTATATGGGGCCCGGCCTGCCGGGGCAGCGCTCAGCGCTGGTGGAGGCCGACCGGCGCTTTTGCGAGGCGCGCTGGGGCATCGCGCCCGGCACCATCCGTGCCGAGGAAGGAACCGGCACCATCGACATGTTCGAGGCGATGGCGGCGGGCGACATCAGGGCAGCCTGGATCATCTGCACCAATCCGGTGGCAAGCGTCGCCAACCGCAAGACGGCGACGGCGGCGCTTGAACGGGCCGAATTCGTCGCGTTGCAGGATGCCTATGCCGAAACCGAAACCACGCCCTATGCCGATATCCTTCTGCCGGCGGCGGTCTCCTTCGAGGCCGATGGCGTGATGGTCAATTCGGAACGCAACATGGCGCTGACGGCCGCCGCCGCGAAACCGCCGGGCGAAGCGCTGCCGGACTGGCAGATCATCGCGAAAGTGGCCTGCGCCATGGGCTACGAGGCGGCCTTCAGCTATGAGAGCGCGTCGGAGGTGTTCGAGGAAATCCGGCAGTTTTCCAATCCCGCGACCGGCTATGATATTTCCGGGGTCACGCATGAACGTCTACGCGAAGGCAGTATCCAGTGGCCGGCAACCGAGGCTTTGCAAACCACGCGCAACCCGATCCGCTATCGCGTGCCTGACGCGGGATTGAAATTTGCCACCGAAAGCGGCCGGGCGAAATTCTGGCCGCGGCCGCATGTCGGTCCGCGCGAAATGCCGGATGGCGATTACCCGTTCATTCTCAACACCGGCCGACTGCAGCACCAGTGGCACACGATGACCAAGACCGGCAAGGTCGCCCGGCTGAACAAGCTCAACGCCGCGCCCTTCGTCGAGATCAATCCGGCCGATGCGGAGGCGCTGGAGATCGGCGACAACGACCGGGTGTCCGTCACCTCGCGCCATGGCAGCGCGGTGCTGCCCGCCATCGTCACCGATCGGGTTTCCCCGGGCGCGTTGTTCGCGCCGTTTCATTGGAACGATGTGTTCGGCGAGGATCTGGCGGTGAATGCAGTGACCGGCGATGCTGTCGATCCGATATCGCTTCAGCCGGAATTCAAGGTGACGGCGGTTTCGCTCGCCCGCGTGGCGGCGGCCGAGCCCGATGCGCCGGTGGATGCGCGGGGCGATGTCGAGGCCGTGCCGGTGTTGGCGGAAGGCAAGGACGCGCAGCCGGATGCGGACCCGTCAAAGCCCGCTGTTTCCGTATTCTTCGCCTCGCAGACCGGAACGGCGGAAATGGCGGCCGCCGATCTTTTCGACGCGCTTGGCGCGGCGGGCTATCGCGCCGCGTTGCGCCCGCTTGATGCGGTTTCACCGGATGACCTTCTGACCAAAGACCCGGTGCTCTTCATCGTCAGCACCTTTGGCGATGGTGATCCGCCCGATCATGCCGCCGATTTCTGGACGGCGCTTCGCCGCGATGACGCGGCCCAACTGGAGGGGCTGCGTTATGCCGTGGTGGCGATGGGCGACAGTTCCTATGACCAGTTCTGCGGCTTCGGCCGGAAACTGGATGCCCGGCTCGAAGTGCTCGGCGGCGTGCGTCTGGCGGCCTGCCGCGCGCTGGATGCGGGCGAGGAGGGGGACGCGGTTGCTGCGGCGATGGCCGCGCTTTCCGGGCGTTCGAATGGCGCGGCGGCTTCGGAAACCGCTGGCCGATCCAATGGGCGCAAACCGCCGCAGCCCGTTGCGGCCAGGCTCAGCGTCAACCGGCTTCTGAGCGGGTCCGGCAGCGCCAAGGAGGTGCGCCAGTTCGGGTTCCGGGTCGATGGTGCGGCGGATTACGAGGCGGGCGATGCGCTTTCCATCATGCCGCGCAACTGTCCCGAGCTTGTCGATGAGATCCTGGCCTCTCTGCAACTGCCGGCGGAAACGCCGATTTCCGGCATCAATGGCCATGATATCGGCATTGGCGAGGCATTGCGCGATCATTTCGAGATCGGTCAGCCGCATCCCGATTTCCTCAAATGGTGGGCGGATTTCAGCGGGGATGAAACGCTGAAGGCGCTGACAAATTCGGCCAACCGGAAAGCCCTCAATGACTGGCTCTGGGGCCGGCAGATCGCCGATATTCTCGCCATCGCGCCGAAACCCGTTGCCGGGCAGGACTTCTGCGACCATCTGAAAAAGCTGCAGCCGCGGCTCTATTCGATCGCCTCCAGCCCGAAGGCGAGCCCGGATGAAATTCATCTTACGGTTTCGGTGCTGCGCCATGCCCGCCACGGCAAAAGCCGCAAGGGCGTGGCCTCGGCGTTTCTGGCCGACAGGGCGGCGGCCGAGCCGGTGCGCGTTTCGGTGAAGCAACAGGCGCATTTCCGCCCGCCGGCGGACCCCGCAACGCCGGCGATCATGGTCGGACCGGGTACCGGCATCGCGCCGTTCCGCGCCTTTTTGCAGGACCGAGAGGCAGCGGGCGCGGGCGGGCCGAACTGGCTGTTCTTCGGCGAGCAATCGCGCGACAGCGGCTATTATTATCGCGACGAAATCGAGGCCTGGCAGAAGGGCGGGTTGCTGACCCGCTTCGACACCGCCTTTTCGCGCGACCAGGCGGAGAAGATATATGTCCAGCACCGCATGGCGGAAAACGGCCGCGAGATATGGACGTGGCTGCAGGAGGGCGCGCATTTCTATGTCTGCGGCGATGCGAGCCGCATGGCAAAGGATGTTGATGCATCGCTGAAAACCATCGCCCGGACGCATGGCGGGCTTTCGCCCGAGGCGGCCGAGGGCTACGTTAGGTCGCTCACCCGGGAAAAGCGCTATATGCGTGATGTCTACTGAATCTATTGCGGAAGCCGCCTCATGAACACCAGTGATCTGGCGATCCTTGTCATCGATGAAAACGCGATCCGCGCCGCTATCATCAGGGACGGGCTGCTCAAGGCCGGCCACCATAATGTGACGGTGGTTGAGGAACTGGTCGGCGTCGCCCGGACGATCGAGCGGCTTTCGCCCGATGTGATCGTGATCGATATCGAAAACCCCAACCGCGACATGCTCGAAAGCCTGTTCGTGCTGTCGCGATCGGTGAAGAAGCCGATCGCGATGTTCGTCGACCGTTCGGATGCGGAAACCATCCATGCCGCCGTCGAGGCCGGGGTTTCGGCCTATGTCGTCGACGGGCTTAAGCAGGAGCGGGTGAAGCCGATCCTCGACATGGCGATCTCCCGTTTCAACGCCTTTTCGCGCATGGCGCAGGAGCTGGAGGCGGCGAAAAGCCAGCTTGAGAACCGCAAGGTTGTCGATCGCGCCAAGGCGCTTTTGATGAAATCGCGCGGCATGGATGAGGAAAAGGCCTATGCGCTGCTGCGGCGCACGGCGATGGACCAGAACCGCAAGATTGTCGATGTGGCGCAGAGCCTGATCATGACGTTCGAGATGCTGGAGAGATGAAGATGCAGGACCTTTCAATCGGATTTGTGCCGCTTCTCGACAGCGCCATCGTTCTGGCGGCCGAGGCGAAGGGCTTTTTCATCGAGGAGGGGCTGAGGGTCCGCCTGACGCGCGAGACCTCGTGGAGCGCGATCCGCGACCGGCTGGCCGTCGGCAGCCTGCAGGCCGCCCATGTGCTGGCGCCGATGCCGATCGCCGCCAATCTCGGCCTGTTTCCGCTGGCGCCGAAACTGGTGGCGCCAATCGCGCTCGGGCTCGGCGGCAATGCGGTGACGGTGTCGGCGGCCCTTGGCGCGGCGATGGAAGCTAAGGGCGATGAGAGCGATCTCGATCCGGCAAAGGCGGGTGCGGCGCTGAAACGGGTGATTGCGGCGAGAAAGGCTGAGGGCCTGCCGCCGCTGCGTTTCGGGGTCGTCTATGTGTTTTCCGGGCATAATCTCGAACTGCGCTACTGGCTGGCGGCCAACGGCATTGACCCGGACCGGGATATAGAAATCGTGGTGCTGCCGCCCCCCTTCATGCCGGATGCGGTGGAAGCCGGGCGGATCGACGGTTATTGCGCCGGCGAGCCGTGGAACACGATTGCCGCGCGGCTCGGCGCGGCGCGGATCGTCACCGTCAAGGCGAAGATCTGGCGTTCGAGCCCGGAGAAGGTACTGGCGCTGCCGGCCGATTTTGTGGAGGCCAACGAGGAGACCGTGGCGGCGTTGCTGCGCGGCCTCTACCGGGCCTCGCGCTGGGCGGCCGAACCGGAAAACCACCCGGAACTGGCCGCGATCCTCGCCGAGCCGGGCCATCTCGATGTCGACCGTGCCATGCTCGAGCCGCTGTTCTCCGGCACGCTGGCGATCAGCGAAAAGGCGCAAACCACGGTCGAGGATTTCTTCCTGACCTCCGCCAAGGCCGCGACCTTCCCCTGGCAGAGCCATGCGCTGTGGTTCTACAGCCAGATCGTGCGCTGGGGGCTTTGCGATCACTCCGTCGAAAATGCCGAGATCGCGAAAATGAGCTACCGGCCGGATATCTACCGCAAGGCGCTGCAGCCGCTGCACACGCCGCTGCCAGGGGCCAGCCTGAAGGTGGAAGGCGCGTTGAAGGCGCCGACGCCGGTGGGCGCGAGTGCCGGCGGGCTCATTCTCGGTCCCGACGGCTTTTTCGACGGGCAGACCTTCGATCCCGATCAGGTGGGCGCCTATATCGAACAGCAGAAGGCGGCGATCTGAGCAGACTGCTGACAAAGCCCGCGCCAGCCACCTCCGTCATGCTCGGGCCTGTCCCGAGCATCTAAGCACGTCTCAACACGACAGGCGTGTCGGATGAAAAGCCTGTTTGAATACAGTCCATTACGAAACGCCAACGCCGCTCGTGCGGAACTGTGGTTAGATCCTCGGGACAAGCCCGAGGATGACGTCCGTAGAAGGGATAGGTCTGTCAAAGCGTATCCAAGCTCGTATTTTGTGCGCCTCTGGGATGCATTTGCATAAATTTTAGTCTGTTTTTCATGAAATACATTTTTTATGCAAAAATCCGCCGATGCCGCTTGTCTGATGCGACATTGTGTGTTTCCATAAGCCTCAAGAATTCGGCGCCCAATGGAGGGTGCCAGGCAACGCCGCCAACGCATTCGTGCCACAACTGGCACGATGACCGTTAGGCGGCTTTTTTCGTTTTTTCGATCCTCCCCATCCATCAGGAGAACGCCATGCGCCATTTCCTTTGCTCTGCCACCATGCTCTGTTCGCTGAACTTCGCGGCCACGGCTGCCCATGCCGAAATGCTGTTTCCGGAAAAGGACGAACTGACCATCGGCTTTATCAAGCTGACCGATATGGCGCCGCTGGCGATCGCCAAGGAGATGCACTTCTTCGAGGATGAGGGGCTCTACGTCACGCTGGAAGCGCAGGCGAACTGGAAAGTGCTGCTCGACCGGGTGATCACCGGGGAACTCGATGGCGCGCATATGCTGGCCGGCCAGCCGCTGGCGGCCACCATCGGCTATGGCACCGAGGCGCATATCGTCACGCCGTTCTCGATGGATCTGAACGGCAATGCGATCACGGTTTCGAATGCGGTCTGGGACCGGATGAAGGAAAATATTCCTGCAGGTCCCGATGGCAAGCCGCAACACCCGATCAAGGCCGATGCGCTGAAGCCGGTGGTCGAGGCCTACAAGGCCGAGGGCAAGCCGTTCAAGATGGGCATGGTCTTCCCGGTCTCCACCCATAATTACGAACTGCGCTACTGGCTGGCGGCCGGCGGCATCAATCCCGGCTACTATTCGCCGGGCGATATTTCCGGCCAGATCCAGGCCGATGCGCTGCTTTCCGTCACCCCGCCGCCGCAGATGCCGGCGACGATGGAGGCGGGCACGATCGAAGGCTATTGCGTCGGTGAGCCGTGGAACCAGGCGGCCGTGTTCAAGGGCATCGGCGTGCCGGTGGTCACCGACTACGATATCTGGAAGAACAACCCGGAAAAGGTCTTCGGCCTGACCGAGGAATTCACCCAAAAATATCCGCAGACGACGCTGGGACTGACCAAGGCGCTGATCCGCGCGGCCATGTGGCTGGATGAAAACGACAATGCCAACCGCGAAGAGGCGGTCGAGATCCTCTCGCGACCGGAATATGTCGGGGCCGATTCCGAGGTGATCGCCAATTCGATGACCGGCACGTTCGAATATGAGAAGGGCGACACGCGCCCGGCCAAAGACTTCAACGTCTTCTTCCGCCACTTCGCCACCTATCCCTATTATTCCGATGCCGTCTGGTACCTCACCCAGATGCGCCGCTGGGGCCAGATCGCCGAGCCGCAGGAAGATGGCTGGTATGACGAGGTCGCCCGCTCGGTCTACCTGCCGGATATCTATCTGGAAGCCGCTCGCCAGCTGATCGACGAGGGCCATGCCACGGAAGCCGACTTCCCCTTCGACACCGATGGCTACAAGCCTGCGACAAATGAGTTTATCGACGGCGTGACCTATGACGGCCGCCACCCCAACGCCTATCTCGAAAGCTTCCCGATCGGCCTGAAGGGCGATGAGGTGATCGACGGCAACAAGATCGCCGGCCGCTGAGCGCGATTGAAACCGGCACGGACAAGAAAGGCTCAGACGTCATGACCATTGCAACGGACATTCTGGACCCCGAAATCGCCGCCCGCCGCGAACGGCGCATCGCCCGGATCAACCGGGCGGGCAAGGTGCTCGCCCCCTTCGGCCTCGGCTTCGTCGTGCCGCTTTTAAAGCTTGCCGCCGGCGACACGCCGTCGGAACAATGGGCGGATCTGAAGCAGATGCTGCTGGTTCCGCTCATCGGCATCCTCGCCTTTCTTGCCGCCTGGGCGTATCTCGCGCCGAAGGTGCAGACCTCGCTCGGCGCGATCCCCGGCCCGGCGGCGGTGTTCCAGCAGGCGGAAGTGCTGATGGACGATCATTTTGCCGAACGGCAGAAGGCCGAAGAATTTTACGCCCGCCAGGACGAGCGCAACCAGATGCTGATCGCCGAGGGCTACGCTGACCGCGTCAAGGTGCGGCCCTATACCGGCAAGCCGACCTATTTCGACCAGATCTGGACCTCGCTGATGACGGTCGCGCTCGGCTTTTTCATCGGCACGGTGATCGCGGTTCCCGTCGGCATCGCCTGCGGTTTGTCGAAGACCTTCGAGGGCGCGATCAATCCGCTGATCCAGCTGTTCAAGCCGGTCTCGCCGCTCGCCTGGCTGCCGATTGTCACCATGGTCGTGGCGGCTCTTTACGAAAGCCAGAACGACCTTCTGCCGAAATCCATGGTGATCTCGGCGATCACGGTGACGCTCTGTTCCATCTGGCCGACGATCATCAACACGGCGCTCGGCGTCGCCTCGATCGACCGCGATCTCGTCAATGTCGGCAAGGTGCTGCAGCTTTCCACCTGGACAACAATCCGCAAGCTGGTGCTGCCGTCCTCGCTGCCGCTGATCTTCACCGGCATGCGGCTTTCGCTCGGTGTGGGCTGGATGGTGCTGATTGCCGCTGAAATGCTGGCGCAGAACCCCGGCCTCGGCAAATTCGTCTGGGACGAGTTCCAGAACGGGTCCTCGGATTCGCTCGCCCGCATCATGGTCGCGGTGATCACGATCGGCCTGATCGGCTTCTTCCTCGACCGGGTGATGTTCGCGCTGCAGACGGCCTTCACCTATTCGGCGAACCGCTAAGGAGGGCAATGATGAACACCATTCTTCAGCTCAGAAACGTCGAAAAAGGCTTTGGCGAAGGCGTCAGGCGCAACCCGGTCGTTTCCGATATATCGCTCGATGTGCAGGAAGGCGAGTTCATCGCGATCCTCGGCTTTTCCGGCGCGGGCAAGACGACGCTGATGTCGATGCTCGCCGGGCTTGAAAAGCCGGACAGCGGCGAAATCCTGTTTCGCGGCGCGCCGGTAGAAGGCCCGTCGCCGAAGCGCGGCATCGTGTTCCAGAACTATGCGCTGATGCCCTGGCTTTCGGTGGAGGCCAATGTGCGGCTCGCCGTCGATGCCGTGCATCGGGACAAACCGGCAAAGGAACGGGCCGCGCTCGTCGACTGGTATGTGGCGATGGTGGGCCTGAAACATGCCCGCGACCGCAAGCCGTCGGAACTGTCAGGCGGCATGCGCCAGCGCGTTTCGGTCGCCCGCGCACTCGCCATGCAGCCGGATCTGCTGCTGCTCGACGAGCCCCTGTCGGCGCTCGATGCGCTGACCCGCGCCAAGCTGCAGGACGAGCTTGCCGATATCTCGCAAAAAGAGAAGAAGACCATCATCCTCGTCACCAATGATGTTGATGAGGCCATTCTTCTGGCCGACCGGATCGTGCCGCTGACGCCCGGCCCCAACGCCACATTCGGCCCATCCTTCGATGTGAATATCGCCCGGCCGCGCGAGCGTGCCGCGATGAATTCCGACCCCGATTTCATCCGCCTGCGCGCGTCAATCACCGAATATCTGATGGACGTCGGCGTCAGCGCCAAGCCGGACACCGCACGGGTGGAAACGCTCCCCAACGTCGTGCCGATTTCGATAAAGTCGACTTCCAAGCCTCTGCCGGCGGCCTACCGGGAAAAGGCGCAGTCGGCCATCGAGAGTGGCTATGTCGAATTTTCCAACGTCACCAAGATCTATCCGACGCCGAAGGGCCCGCTGACCGTTGTCGACGGCTTCGACCTGAAGATGAAGAAGGGCGAGTTCATTTCCGTGATCGGCCACTCCGGCTGCGGAAAATCGACGGTGCTCTCCATGGCGGCGGGGCTGAACCCGATCAATGCCGGGGGCATTATCCTCGATGGCCGCGAGATCTCCGGCGCCGGGCCGGATCGCGCCGTGGTGTTTCAGGCCCCCTCGCTGATGCCATGGCTGACGGCGCGCGAGAATGTCGCCCTCGGCGTTGACCGGGTCTATCCGAAGGCAAGCCCCGCCGAGCGCCGCGATATCGTCGAATACTATCTCGAGCGCGTCGGTCTTGGCGATGCCATGCACCGGCCGGCGGCCGATATGTCGAACGGCATGCGCCAGCGCGTCGGCATTGCCCGCGCCTTCGCCCTGTCGCCGAAGCTTTTGCTGCTCGATGAACCCTTCGGCATGCTCGACAGCCTGACGCGCTGGGAGCTGCAGGAGGTGCTGATGGAGGTCTGGTCGCGCACCAAGGTCACCGCCATCTGCGTCACCCACGATGTCGACGAGGCCATTCTGCTCGCCGACCGGGTGGTGATGATGTCGAACGGGCCGAATGCCCGCATCGGCAACATCATGGAGGTCGACCTGCCGCGCCCACGCTCCAGAAAAGCGCTGCTCGACCACCCGGATTATTACGGCTACCGCGAGGAATTGCTGGAGTTTCTCGAAGCCTATGAGGGCGGGGCGGAACCGGCCGAGGAACAGCTCGCCGCCATCAGGCAGAAGCGCGACCAGCGCATCAGCCGGCAGACCTGCAACAAACGCGTCGCAGCGGAGTAGAAAACATGGCCCAGAAACTTGTCATCATCGGAAACGGCATGGCCCCCGGCCGCATGCTCGAAGAGCTGTTCGAGCGCGCCCCCGGCCTCTATGACGTCACCATCTTCAACGCCGAACCGCGGGTGAACTACGACCGCATCATGCTGTCGCCGGTGCTCTCCGGCGAAAAGACCTATCAGGACATCATCATCCATGGCGATGACTGGTATGAAGCCCATGGTGTGACGCTGCATCGCGGCGCAAAGGTGTCGAAGATCGATCGCGACGCGAAGACCGTCACCGCCGAGAACGGCGTGACGGCCTCCTATGACCGGCTGGTGATCGCCACCGGCTCCGCGCCCTTCATCATTCCTGTGCCGGGGCATGATCTGCCCGGCGTTCTGGCCTATCGCGATCTGGATGATGTTGACCGCATGCTGAAGATTGCCGCGGGGCAGGGCCACGCGGTCGTCATTGGCGGCGGACTGCTGGGCCTTGAAGCGGCCTATGGGCTGAAGCAGCGCGGCATGAGCGTCACCGTGCTGCATCTGATGGACACGATCATGGAGCGCCAGCTCGACCCGGCGGCCGCCTATCTCCTGGAGAAGGCGCTCGACGATCGCGGCATCGAAATCATCACCAAGGCCAATACCAAGCAGATTCTTGGGAATGGCAAGGTCGAAGGCGTCGAGCTGGAAGACGGCCGCATCATCTCCGCCGATATGGTGGTGATGGCGGTCGGCATCCGCCCGGCGGCGGCGCTCGCCAAGGATGCCGGGCTTGAGGTCAATCGCGGCATTGTCATCGATGACGGCATGGCGACCTCCGACCCTTCGATCTTCGCGCTCGGCGAATGCGCCGAGCATCGCGGCACCTGCTACGGCCTCGTCGCGCCGCTTTATGAAAGTGCGGGCGTGCTTGCCGACAGGCTTGCCGGCGGTGCGGCCGAATACAAGGGCTCGCATGTCAACACCAAGCTGAAGGTCACCGGCATCAAGCTGTTTTCCGCCGGCGATTTCGCTGAGGGGCCCGACCGCGAGGAGGTGGTGCTGCGCGATGCCACGCGCGGCGTCTACAAGCGCGTGATTCTGCAGGATAACCGGGTGATCGGCGCCGTGCTTTATGGCGATACCGCCGATGGCGCCTGGTATTTCGACATGCTGAAGCGCGGGACGGACGTTTCCGAAATGCGCGAGACGCTGATCTATGGCCAGGCCTATCAGGGCGGTGGCGCTGCCGATCCGGCGGCGGCCGTCGCGGCCCTTCCCGATGACGCGGAAATCTGCGGCTGCAACGGCATCTGCAAGGGCAAGATTGTCTCCGCCATCAATGACAAGGGATTGGCCTCGCTCGACGATGTCCGCGCCCACACCAAGGCCTCGGCCTCGTGCGGCACCTGCACCGGGCTCGTCGAACAGCTGATGGCGCTGACGCTGGGCGATGCCTATAACCCCGCCGCTGTCCAGCCCGTCTGCGGCTGCACCGATCTTGGCCATGACGATGTCCGCCGCCTGATCCGCGCCAAGGGGCTGAAGACCATTCCCGCCGTGATGCAGGAGCTTGAATGGAAGACCTCCTGCGGCTGCGCCAAGTGCCGGCCGGCGCTCAACTACTACCTCGTCTGCGACTGGCCCGGCGAATATGCCGACGACTATCAGTCGCGCTTCATCAACGAGCGCGTCCACGCCAATATCCAGAAGGACGGCACCTATTCGGTGGTGCCGCGCATGTGGGGCGGGGTGACGTCTTCGAAGGAACTGCGCGCGATTGCCGATGTCGTCGACAAATACGAGATCCCGACCGTCAAATGCACCGGCGGCCAGCGCATCGATATGCTGGGCGTGAAAAAGGAGGACCTGCCGGCGGTCTGGGCCGATCTCGGCAAGGCCGGTTTCGTCTCCGGCCAAGCTTATGCCAAGGGCCTGCGCACCGTGAAAACCTGCGTCGGCAATGACTGGTGCCGCTTCGGCACGCAGGATTCCACCGGGCTTGGTGTTCGCCTTGAAAAATTCATGTGGGGCTCGTGGACGCCGGCCAAACTCAAGCTCGCCGTTTCCGGCTGTCCGCGTAACTGCGCCGAGGCAACCTGCAAGGATATCGGCGTGATCTGTGTCGATTCCGGCTTCGAAATCCATTTCGCGGGTGCGGCCGGGCTCGAAATCCGGGGCACGGAAGTGCTCGGCATGGTGAAGACCGAAGACGAGGCGCTGGAGCATATCGTGGCGCTCACCCAGATGTACCGCGAACAGGCGCGCTATCTGGAGCGCATCTACAAATGGGCAAAGCGCATCGGCTATGACGAGGTCCGCGCCCAGATCATGGACGATGCCGAAAAGCGCAAGGCCTATTTCGACCGCTTCGTCGAGAGCCAGAAATACGCCCAGGTCGACCCGTGGTCGGAGCGCGTTTCCGGCAAGGACAAGCATGAATTCAAGCCGATGGCCGTGGTCGGGCATCCCGAGCCGGCGGAGTGAGGAGCCCATCATGAGCAATGATTTCATCGCCATCGGCCATATCGACGACATCCCGCAACGCGGCGCGCGCTGCGTCAACACAGGTTTCGGGCGGATCGCGGTGTTCCGCACCGCGGAGGACGAGGTCTTCGCCATCGACGACCGCTGCCCACACAGGGGCGGGCCGTTATCGGAAGGCATGGTGCATGGCAGAGCCGTGACGTGTCCATTGCATAACATGGTGATTTCGCTGGAAAGCGGCACGGCGCAAGGCGCGGATGAGGGCGAGGTGCAGACCTATCCTGTTCGTGTGGAAAACGGCCGGCTCTCGATCGCGCTTTCGGCGCTCCCAATGGCGGCGGAATAGGGTAGGGAACATGGCCACCGCACGCGTAAAAACACCCGCCCGCATGGAGGACCTCGCCGTCCTGCCGCTGTTTTTCCGGCTGAAGGGCAAGGCGGTTCTGGTCGCCGGCGGCAGCGATGCCGCCGCCTGGAAGGCAGAACTTATGGCCGCCGCCGGGGCCGACGTCACGGTCTTTCTGGGTTGCGAGGCCGCCGAAGAGGCGCTGCTTTCGCTCGAAGCCGATGGCCGGGTGCACCTTTCCGGCGCGCATTGGTCGGCGGCCGACTGGACGGCGTTTGAGCTGGCGCTGGGCGATTGCGAGAACGACGCGGAGGCGCAGGCCTTCCGGGCAAGAGCGAAGGCGGAAGGCGTGCCGGTCAATGTCATCGACAAACCGGCCTATTGCGATTTCCAGTTCAGCTCGATCGTCAACCGCTCGCCGGTCGTGGTCGGCATTTCCACGGACGGTGCCGCGCCGATCCTGGGACAGGCGATCCGGCGGCGGATCGAAACGCTGCTGCCCAAGGCCCTTGCCGAATGGGCGGGCCTTGCCGCATCCCTGCGCGATGCCATTGGCCAGAGGCTGCAACCGGGCGGCCCGCGCCGGGCCTTCTGGGAGCAATTTGTCGACCTCAGCTTTGCCGGCCGCCCCGACGAGGGTTCGGCGGAACGGCTTATGACGCGTGCGACGAAGATCGCGGCATCGCCGCAAACCGGCAGCGTCACGCTGGTCGGGGCAGGGCCGGGCGATCCGGAACTCCTGACCCTGAAAGCCATGCGGGCGCTGCAATCGGCCGATGTCATCCTGTTCGACGACCTGATCGCGCCGGACATCCTCGAACTGGCGCGGCGCGAGGCGAAGCGCATGCTTGTGGGAAAACGCGGCGGGCGGACAAGCTGCCGGCAGGAGGATATCAACCGGATGATGCTCGATCTGGCGCGGGCCGGAAAGCGCGTCGTGCGGCTGAAATCGGGCGATCCCTCGGTCTTCGGGCGGTCCGGCGAGGAAATTGCCGCCCTTCGCGATGCGGGCATTCCCGTCTCCGTCATCCCCGGCATTACCGCCGCAAGCGCGCTTGCCGCCGGCACGACGACTTCGCTCACCCACCGCGACTGCGCCCAATCGGTGCGCTTCGTCACCGGGCACTCGAAAAAGGGCGTGTTGCCGGAGGATATCGACTGGCGCGCCATCGCCGACCCGACGACCACGACAATGTTCTACATGGGCGGCCGCACCGCCGGCGAAATCAGCGCACGGCTGATCGCCGAAGGCCTGCCACCGGAAACCCCGGTCCTGATCGCCGCCAACATCAGCCGCCCGGATGAGAAACGCTGGCATGGCACGCTTGTCACCCTGGCCGAGGGCATGGCGGAAATCGGCTACGACAACCCCGTCTTGTTCGGAGTCGGCAAGGTCTTCGCGCGGAACACGGCGGTGAGCCACAAGACCTCCGACGCGCGGATATTGTTTCAGCGTATTGTCGACGGTGCGCATTCATCACCGGTGATGATCGGTTAGGTCACCTTTTCGCCCGGAGATGGGGAAAACGTCGCCTTGAGATGTCGGTAGAGCTGGTTGAGCGGTTCGAAGTTTCGGTTCTGCGCGAGCGTGACGAACTGGATGTTGCTCGCGTCGATTTTTAGATCGGCGGGCGAAAGGCGTCTTACCAGACCCTCGGATCCTGACCGCGCAATGGTCGTATCGGGAATGCAGGACAGCATTTCCGTCCGCGCAATCAACTGGACCAGTGCGAATGGATCGGCTGACACTTCGACCACCGGTTCGGGCGTTTGAAGGTCGAGGCTGCGGAAGGCGTTTTCCAGGAGATTGCGGTGGTAGGAGCCGTCCGGCTGCAGGGCCCACTGCCATTCGAGCAACGCGCTTGCCGGCAGCGGGTCGCGGGCAAGCAGTGGATGCTCACGATTGCAGATGATCGTCAGCGGCGTGCGGCCAAGCGATTCGTAGCTGAGATTGGCGGCAGCCTGCGCGGGCATCTTGTCCCAGTTGACGATGCCCAGATAGCAGTCGATCTCGCCGTCCTCCAAGGCCTGCACCATCAATCTTTCCCGGGCGGAGCTGATCTTGTAGCGCAGGGTTGCGCCCTCGGCGAACATATTGGCGAAGGCGGTCGGGAATGCCTCGTCATGCAGGAGAACCGGGTTCGTTCCGATCCTGAGAACAGGGATCTTGCCGACTTCAAGTTCCTCGGAGAGGTGGTCGAGTGCGGCAACGGCCTGGCGGACGCGCTGCAAAGCGAGGCGTCCGGCGGGCGTCAGGCTCACGCCGCGCGCGGACCGTTTGACCAGCGAGGCGTCAAAGGCGTTCTCCAGATCACGCACCAGTTGCGACAGGGCCGGCTGGCTGGTGTTCAGCACCTCCGCAATCGTGCGCAGGGAGTCGTGGCTTTCGATCATCTCCAGAAGCTTGAGGTGACGAATGCGCAGGCGGTCGATGTAGATCTGGTTTCTCTGCATAAAGAAATCGTATCACTTGAGAAGAATATACGTCTATTCATTTTCACTCGAGCGTGTCAAAAATTGGACTTACAGTTGTCATATCGGGAGGTGTAAACCTAAGGGTTGAGGTAAAGCGCTGCCGACCTTCCTCGTGACAGGAGCAGCTAGCCGGATGACGCGGCGAAGCGGCTGCAGCCGGCATCATGGTCGCGGCGGCGAGCGTGAATGGAGGACACAATGACGATTGAAGCACACTCTGAGATCAGGATCGCGTATCATGACAACTGATCATCACCACTTTGACGCCTATCGCAGGCCGGACGGTTCGATAGCGCTTCGCAACGATCTGCTGATCCTGTCGATCTCGGGGCTGACGGTTCCGATCGCGCAGCGGGTCGGGATGATCCTGAAGCAAGCCAAGGTCATTACCACGGCCTATACCGGCGGCATCATCGCCGAGGATGCGAAACTGCGCTACCGCATGCTGGAAGGCTTCGCGCTGCACCCGAATGTCGGCGCGGTGCTGGTAATCAGCTGCAATTTTCCCGAAGCCGAGAGGTTTCGCGACAAGATCGCCGCAAGCGGGCGTCCGGTCGAGATGCTGGTGCTGGACGCTTTCGGCCACGACAGCCTGCGCCTGACCGACGCTGCCGTCCGGGCCGGCGCGCATTTTCTGCAGCAATTGTCGACCGCGCGTCGCAGTCCGGCAAACCTGTCCGATCTATGCATCGGGGTCGAGTGCGGGCGATCCGATACGACCTCGGGCATTGCGTCCAACCCGTTGCTGGGCCATGTCGCCGATGCCGTTGCCGGTGCGGGGGGACGGGTCATCGCCGGCGAGACGATGGAATGGTTCGGCGCGGAGCATCTTCTGGAAAAACGCGCGAAGACGACAGGCGTCATGCAGGACGTGCAGGATGCGATAAACCGGCGGATAGAGCGCGCCGCCGCCGCCGGCATCGACCTGATCGGCACGAATCCCGGACCCGTCAACATATCGATGGGCCTGTCCACGCTTGAGGAGAAATCGCTCGGCGCCGTCAGGAAAACCGGTTCGACGCCCCTCCAGGGGCTGCTGCTGCAGGGTGAGGCGCCGAAGGGGCCGGGCGTGTGGCTGATGGATCAGCCCTATTACAGCACTGAATCGCTCTCCGGATTCGTCGCGGCCGGCGCGCATATGATCCTGTTCACCACCGGTCCGGGAAACAATTATGTCAGCCTCCTGGCGCCGACGGTCAAGGTCTCGGCCAATGCCGATACCTGCGCCAACCTGACTGAGCAGATCGATTTCGACGCCAGTCCCATTCTGACGGGAACGATGGGTTTTGCCGAGGCGACGCAGTTGCTCCTGGCGCGCATCGCCGAGGTGGCCTCCGGGACCGCAACATTCGGTGAAATCCTGTCCGAGGGTTCTGAAACCATCAGCAGATGCGGAGAATCGCTATGACCGAAAAAGCGGCACCCTATTCGGGGCTGATGCTCGACAGTGACGATCACGTGGCGCTTGCCCTGACGCCGCTTGCGCCCGGAGACATCGCGAAGATCAAGACCTCCGATGGCTACCGGCAAGTGGAGATCAGTGAGGTTATTCCGCGCTACCACAAATTCACGGTCCGCCCGCTTGCGGACCAGACGCTGGTTATCAAGGGCGGGGAGGCGATCGGGATTACCACGGCGGATGTCCGCGCGGGCTGCCATCTGCACACCCATAACATCAAGAGCGTGCGCTATGGCGTAAGCTGAGTTTCATCGCCGCGTGGAGGGGGCGGGTAATGGAGGACATTTTTGGAGCGCTGTTTCTTGGGCTGAGCACGATATTCACCGTAAAGGTCCTCGCCTGGACGTTCGTCGGCATTATCGCGGGGATGTTCTTCGGACTCATTCCCGGGCTCTCCGGCTTGACCGGCATGGGGCTGTTGCTGCCGTTTGCAATTGGACAACCGCCCGAGGTGGCGTTCTCCTTCCTGCTCGGCATGTATGCCGTCACCACCCAGACCGACGCCATTCCGGCGGTTCTGCTCGGCATTCCCGGCACGTCGGCGGCGCAGGCGACCTATCTCGATGGCTATCCCATGGCCAAGCGCGGCGAGGCGGGTCGCGCCCTGTCGGCCTCCTATTTTGCCTCCATCGTCGGCACGATCGTGTTTTCGGCGATCTTCCTGGTG
Organism: Martelella sp. FLE1502; assembly: GCF_053484255.1. NCBI lineage: Bacteria > Pseudomonadati > Pseudomonadota > Alphaproteobacteria > Hyphomicrobiales > Aurantimonadaceae > Martelella > Martelella sp. FLE1502. The sequence goes on along the minus strand of NZ_JBAKFQ010000008.1, from coordinate 68,681 downwards.
CTGCTGCCGGTCATCCGGCCGATCATCAATTCCTTCGGCTCGCCTGAATTCTTCATGCTGGCGATGATGGGGCTGGTCATGGCGGCATCGCTTGTCGGTCCCAATCTGCCGCGCGGGCTGATGGTCGCCTCGGCGGGTCTGCTGATCTCGTGCATCGGCATTGCCGGTTCCACGGGCGATCACCGCTATACGCTCGGCACCTATTACCTGGAGGACGGGATGCCGATCGTGCCCGTGGCGCTCGGCCTGTTCGCGGTGCCTGAGGTGATGGAACTGATGATCCGCCGCTCGCCGATCGCCCACTCGTTTTCCGCCGTGGGCGGCGCGGCCGCTGGGCTGAGGGACACGATACGGCATGGCTGGCTGGTTGTGCGATGCTCGATTATCGGCGGCATATGCGGCGTCATTCCGGGGCTCGGCGGATCGGCCGCCGAGTGGCTCGGCTATTCCCATGCGGTGCAGTCGGCGCGCGACAAGTCGCAGTTCGGCAAGGGCGATATTCGCGGCGTGCTTTCGGCGGAGGCGGCGACCACGGCGCAGAAGCCGGGCGCAATCATCCCGACCGTCGCGCTCGGTATTCCCGGCAATGCATCGATGGCGGTGATGCTTGGCGTCTTCCTCATCGTCGGCCTGCGGCCGGGCAGCGCGATGCTCAACGAGCAGCTGCCGCTCACCTTCCAGATGCTGTGGACGGTGATCCTCGCCAATATCGTGGTCGCGATCCTCTGCCTTGTGCTTCAGCGCTATATCGTAAAGCTCTGCCAGGTGCGGGCATCCATCATCGCGCCGCTGATCATCGCCTTCATGGCGATCGGCGCGACCTTTGCGAGCAATTCGTTCGGCGATCTTGTCGCCTTTGCCGTGTTCGGCGCTCTCGGGCTTTTCATGAAGGCCTATGACTGGCCGCGCGTGCCGCTGCTGATCGGCATGGTGCTGGGCGAGATTGCCGAGCCGAATTTCTTCATCTCCGTTCAGGTCTATGGCGCATCGTGGCTCTGGCAACGGCCGATCGTTCTCGCCACCCTTGTCGTGATGCTGGCCTTCCTGCTGACGATGCTGGTTCGACGGGCGCGGGGGCGCGCGCAAATCCGCGGAGGCGGCGCCGATGCGTGAACCGGTTCGGAGTAGCAGATTTCGGGATGTTTCATGGTGGTTCGGCATAGCGCTGTCGGCGCTTGCAGTCGTCGCACTGATCAGCGCGTTGAGCTGGGAGACGATGGCCGCAAGCTTCCCGATCTTCAATTGCGTGGTGATGCTCGCATGCGGCATAGCGCATACGCTTCTGCCGCAATCCGGTAGCGCTTCTCCTATGACGGAGGGGGAACAGCTGCCGCTCGGGCTGACATTGCGGTACGCGACCTGGATCGGCGCGTTCTTCGCCGGGGCGATCGCCTTCGGTTTTCCTGCCGCCGCGCCCGTCTTTGTGCTGAGCTACATGCTTGCGCATGGCGAGCGATGGACGACGGCATTGATCGCGTCCGCTGCGACGCTGGTCTTTCTGCTGGTCGTTGTGGAGCGGGTGCTTCGTCTTCCGCTTCCAGAGCCATGGTTCCTCTTCACCTAGCGGAAAGAGGCGTGGGACCGGTGCGACGAGCTTGAAGAGGAACCTGTTCGCCTCGCATCGGCCCAAAACCGGAATACTCGGGAAAGCGGTGCAGGGAGGATAAGCGCTGCTTCCCAAGGCGACCGTGTGCACCGGTTGCTGATTGAACAGTCTCGTGCACCCAAGGAGGAGGAAAAAATGAAGCTGAATCTGATTGCTACGGTATCGGGCGTCCTTGCCATATTGTCCATGGCGGGACCTGCGGGGGCCTCGGATGTGGATTTTTCCGGCAAGACCGTGCGCATTATCCAGAACTACGGCGCCGGCGGATCCACGGATCTCTTCGCCCGCACCATTGCGCCCTTCATTCAGAAATATCTGCCGGGACAGCCAACCGTCGTCGTCGAACCGAAACCGGGTGCGGCGGGCATTCAGGCCGGTAACTATATGCACAATTCCTCGTCGCCTGACGGAATGGAAATCTGCCTGTGCAACTCGATGCCGGTCAGGTGGGTGACCGTCAACGACTTCGACTTCGATCTGCGCGATCTCGCAATCGCGGGAAGCCAACCGGTCAACACCGTCGTTCTCATACGCGATGACATGAACGTGTCGAAGCCGACCGATCTCGCCCACACGCCGAAGCCGTTGCTTTTCAGCGCCACCTCTCCGGCCAGCGAGAACGCCAGCCGCTTCGCCGTATTCGCCAATATCTTCGGCGCGAAGGTCAACATCATCGGCGGCTACCGGCTGGCCGGCAATATGGTTCAGTCGGTCACACAGGGCGAAACGAACGTCACGAGCCTCAACGGCGACTATTACGCCGTCCAGAGCACGGCCATTGCCGAAACGGGATCCGTCAGGCCTTTCGGCCAGGTCGGCATTCCGAACGGCGACAGGTTTGATCCGGAACCGGCGATCGATGCGCCGACCTTCGATACGATGGTGCGCGAATATGCGCCCGAGGTGCTCGACACGCCGAAATACAAGCTGTTTTCGGCCTTCAATCAGGCGGCCGCCGCACAGATGATCTATGTCCTCGCGCCCGGAACGCCGCAGGAATATGTAACCGCCTGGCAGGATGCCATCGCCAAGGCCGCGGCCGATCCCGAATACGCGAAGGCCGTGGAGAACATGCAGACCGCCCTGCGACCGTTCACCGGAGAGGCGGGCACGCGGAAAATGCTCGACGCCCTTTATGACGGCTTCAAATCGCCCGATGTTGTCGAGGTTCTAAAGGAGATCGCCCCGGTCTATTTCAAATAGACCGATACGCCGGACGCGTCTTAAGATGCGTCCGGCAGGATTCGTCAGATCATCAGTTCGATCAGAAACGGGCCGTTTTGTTTGAAACTTTGCCGCATCAGATCGGCGCATTGTTCAAGCGTTGTCGCGCGCGCCGCCTCGACGCCCATGCCATTGGCGAGCTGCACCCAGTTGATGTCCGGTCTTGAGAGGTCCAGCATGCTCATGGCGGTCGGCCCTGGCATGGCGCCGACATTGGCGTATTCCGCGATGAGAATATTGTATTTCCGGTTGTTGAGCAGGATCGTGGTGCAGGGCAGGTTTTCCCGCGCCTGCGTCCACAGGGATTGCAGGGAATACATTGCCGAACCGTCGGCCTGCAGGCTGATCACGCGCCGCTCGCCCTTGCCGGCTATCGCCGCTCCGGTGGCAACCGGAAGTCCGTCGCCAATCGCCCCACCGCCGAGATTGAGCCAGTCATGCGCGGGTGCGGCGTGGGTGAACCGCTCGAAATCCCGTCCGTACGAGATGCTTTCATTCGAGATGATGGCCCCCTCCGGCATCAGCGCCGCGAGCGTGCGCGCCAGCCCTTCCTGCGTGGGTGCGCCTGTGGCGACATCTGGAAGGGGGCCGGGATCGGGAATGGCGGCTTTTGGCGCGCCGAGTTCGTCGACAAGCGCTTGAAGCGCCGCCTCCGAATCCTGGTCAAACCGCGACAGGACATGCAGTTGCGCGGTCGGGGGATACTGCAGCGAGGGCCTGCCAGGATAGGCGAAGAAGCCGACCGGCGGCGTGGCGTTCACCAGAATGATATGGTCGTACCTGGCGAGCATCGCGATCGCTTCGTCGACGACATAGGCAACGCGCTCCAGCTGGACGCGGCCACGTCCGCGCTGCAAATGGCCGTTCGTGTATCCGCCTAGAAGATCGGCGCCGGTTGCTTGGGCAATTCGCCAGGCAAGCTCTTGCGAGGGCTCCAGCGTCGCCTGATCGGCAAGCAGGAGCAGCACGTTCTTTTCAGTGCGCAGGATTCGCGCCGCCGTCTCGACCGCGTGCGGATCGACCGGCGGGGGCGGCGGCACGGCAAGCGGCTCGGCAACCACCCCGCCCATGTTCCATGAGGCGTCCGCCGGAAGGATCAGCGTCGCGATCTGGCCAGGCTGCGCGTTTGCCGCCTGCACTGCGGCGGCTGCATCGCGGCCGACATCGCGCGCCTCCGTGCTCGTGCGCACCCAATGGGAAACGGTCCGCGCCATGCCTTCGGTATCCGCTGTCAGGGGGGCATCGAGGGGGCGATGATAGGTCGCCTGGTCGCCGACAATGTTGACGATGCCGGCGCGGGCGCGTCTGGCATTGTGCAGGTTGGCCATGCCGTTGGCGAGGCCGGGGCCGCAGTGAAGCAGCGTGCAGGCGGGTTTTCCGGCAATCCGGAAGTAGCCATCCGCCATGCCGGTCACGACATTTTCCTGAAGGCCGAGAACGCAATGCATGCCCGGTATCCGGTCGAGTGCGCCGACGAAATGCATCTCGCTCGTGCCCGGATTGGCGAAGCATGTGTCCACGCCTGATTTCTTTAGCGTGTGCACGAGGCTTTCGGCGCCGTTCATCTCAGATCCTGTGGCCATAAACTTCCTCCATGCTTACCTGATGCGTTCATAGTTTGCCGGGTTCAATGAGGAAACGCAGCTTATCGTCGGATCGGTGATCGATGAAGGCTGGCTTTTTCTCTCAAGTGATAGGAGGACGTTATGTCTTCCACCGTTCATGTCAATCATCGCGCGCATCTCTTTCGCGTCCAGGTAGCAGTGAACAAAGGCCGAGATGAGGCGGCGTTGAAACACGCTGTTGCGCCGTGGCGAGCGCAGGGCAGACGAGCATTTTCGCGCGACCGGCAAAGCCCTGAAAATGCGCGGGAGGGTGAAGGGCGAGCTTGTGCGCGATTGCCGGAATAGCTACCGTTGGGCATGAAGAACAAAAAGCCAAGGTCCGGGCCGGGCCGCCCGTCCAGCATGGAAGACCCCTATCGCGTGATTTGCGACGCTGCGGCGGCGCTGTTTGCCGAAAAGGGCTTCGACAACACGTCGCTGCAGGATGTCGCGAGCGCGGTGGGCGTCACCAAGGCTGGCCTCTACCACTATTTCCCGACCAAGCAGGCGCTTTTCGAGGCGATCGTGCTGGACACGCTGCGCGATCTGCAAGCGGGCGCGGTCGCCGCCATCGCCGCTCACGACAGCTACCCCGACAAGCTGACCGCCTTCATGACCGCCCATGCGCGGTACTTTTCCGAGCATGGCGAACGGTATCGGGCAAGTTTCTTCGGTCGCGGCGGCGGCGGCGAGCGGGCGAGCCTCACTCCGGACGAGCGCGCCATGCGCAAGGCCTATGTCCAGCTTCTGGAGGGCGTTGTGGAGGCCGGCGTCGGCGCGGGCGCGATCACGGTTTCCGATGTCCCCACCTTCGCCAGAGGCGTGCTCGGCATGCTGAACTGGATGGCCAGATGGTATCGTCCCGACGGGCGGCTCACCGCCGCTGAAATCGCCGAATCCTACGCCCAAATATTGCTGGCCGGCGCTCTGCCCCGATAGCGTCCCCGCATCCGGACGGATTGACATCTCCCACGGCATATTTTATTACCGGCCGGACGGTAGTTAAATACGGCGTGGCTTTTGGAGGATTGGCGCGACATGGCAGAGACCGGGCCCACGGGCGGTTATCTTTCGAAGCAAGATCAGCAGTTTCGCGAGGAAATGCGGGATTTCTTTCAGGAAAAAATTCCCGCGGACATTCGCGCCAAGGTCAGCGCGGGCCAGCCGCTGGCCAAGCAGGATTTCGTCACCTCCCAGCGCATCCTGAATGCCCACGGCCTGGCGGTGCCGAACTGGCCGCTGGAATGGGGCGGCAGGGACTGGACGCCGATCCAGCGTTATCTGTTCATTGAGGAGTTGCAGTTCAACGCCGTGCCGCTGCCCTTGCAGTTCAACTGTTTCATGGTCGGGCCGGTGATCGCCGCTTTCGGCAATCAGGCGCAGAAGGAGAAATTCCTGCCGCGGGCCGCCAATCTCGATGACTGGTGGTGCCAGGGTTTTTCGGAGCCCAATGCCGGTTCCGACCTCGCTTCGCTGTCGACAAGGGCGGTGCGCGACGGCGACGATTATATTGTCAACGGCCAGAAGACATGGACGAGCTACGGCCAGTACGCCAACTGGATTTTCTGCCTTGTCAGGACGGATTTCGAGGCGAAGAAGCAGAAGGGAATTTCCTTCCTGCTCATCGATCTCGATACGCCCGGCGTCGAAATGCGTCCGATCATCACCATGGACGGCCGGCACGAGGTCAACGAGGTGTTCTTCACCGATGCGCGGGTGCCGGCCGAAAATCTGGTCGGCGAGGAAAACCGCGGCTGGGACTATGCCAAGTTCCTGCTGGCCAATGAACGCTCGGGCATCGCCCGGATCGGCCTCTCGAAAGAGCGCGTGGCGCGCATCCGCCGCAGGGCTAAAGACAACGGCGTCTGGGACGACCCGCTGTTTCGCTCGGAGGTGATCAAGCTGGAAATCGAACTGAAGGCGCTGGAAGTCGCCCAGATGCAGATCTTGGCGCGCGCCGGAGAGAGCCAGGGTCGGCCGGACCCGGCATCATCCATCCTCAAGCTGCGCGGTTCACAGCTTCAGCAACGCGCCTCGGAACTGCTGATGGAACTCGAGGGCGTGTCGGCGCTGCGCGCGCCGGGCGATGTTGCCGATCCGTATCTTGCGGCGGAAGAACAACTGGCGGCCGCAGCCGCGCTCAACAATTATCTGAATTTCCGGAAGGTTTCGATCTATGGCGGATCGAACGAGATTCAGAAGAACATCATCGCCAAGACAATTCTGAATTTGTGAGGCGCACATGGAAGCTTTGACCGACGAAGAACGGATGCTGTGGGACAGCGTCGCCGGCATCCTCTCGGAAATCGCCGATCCGGCGGAACTGTGGCCGCAACTGGCCGAACTCGGCATGCTCGGCCTCACCCTGCCGGAAAGCGCCGGCGGGGCGGAGCTCGGTCCGCAGGCTTTGATGGTATTTGCCCGCGCCTTCGGACAGGCGGGTCTCGCCACGCCGTTCTTGGCGTCGGAAGCCCTTGCCATGCCTCTGCTTGCCCAATGGGCGGACCGTCCGCCGGTCTCGGCCCTGCTCGGCGAGATCGTGAGCGGCGCGCGCATCGCCACGATGGCGCTCCATGACCTGGAGCCCGTTGTCGCCCGGCGCGCGGCTGACGGCTTCGTCCTTGGCGGCGCCAAGATGGTCATGCCGGCGGGATCGGTCGCCGATATCGTGATCGTGAGCGCCATGCTTGAGGGCCACACGGCGCTGTTCCTGCTCGATCTTCAGGCCACGCCCGCGTCCAGAACGCCTTATATGCCGGCCGGGCCGGCGGCCGATGCCGATCTTTTACTCGACGGCGTGGCCGTGGCGGAAACGGCACTGATGGCCGACGGCGACGAGGCCGCGCGGCTTATCGCCGAGGCGGAAGCGCTCGGCCAGTTGATCACCTCTGCCGAAATGCTGGGCGGCATGGAAAAGCTGCTTGAGCTGACGGTGGATTATCTGCGCGACCGACGTCAGTTCGGCCAGCCACTCTCGGGCTTTCAGGCGCTGCAACACGCTGCGGTCGACATGTATGTCGAGCTGGAGACCGCGCGCGCCATGCTTGATTTTGGCGGTCGGATGTTTGGCGCATCTGCCGACGAGCGGTCAGCGGCGCTGGATGCCGTCAAGCTGAAGATGAACGGCGCGGCAAAGCTCATCGGCGAGAGCGCCATCCAGCTTCATGGCGGCATCGGCATGACCGAGGAGAGCCTGACCGGCCGCCTCTTCAGTCGGCTGACCGCCCTGCGGATCAGCGCCGGCGACAGCCGAAGCTGCATGAAGCGGCTGCTTGCAAGCGATCGCGCCATCGCCCTGGCCTGACGGCATCACTGGACACGACTGAACTTGCAGGGGAGGCTGCGCGAGATGAAGGTGGATATCGAAAAATTCGGCAGGATCGCGGTCATCACCATTGACCGCCCGCCGGTCAACGCGCTGTCGCAGGCGCTGCGCAAGCTGATAGACGCGCGGCTGGACGAGGCGGCGGGCGATGACGCGGTCAAGGGCGTGGTGCTGGCCTGCGCCGGTCGCACATTCGTTGCCGGGGCGGATATCGAGGAACTCGGCGAGGTCCGCCCGCCGACGCTGCGCGAAGTCATCGACAGGCTCGAATCGCTGGGCAAGCCGAGCGTTGCCGCGCTTCGCGGCACGGCGCTTGGCGGCGGGCTGGAACTGGCGCTCGGCTGCACCTTCCGCATCGCAGACCGCGGTGCGCGGCTCGGCCTACCGGAGGTGAAACTCGGCCTGTTGCCGGGAGCGGGCGGCACAGTGCGCACGACCTATCTGATCGGCGCGGAGGCGACGCTGAAACTGGCGGGCAGCGGCGAGATGATGGGTGCGGAAGCGGCGCAGGCCATCGGCCTCGTAGACGCGGTCTTCGACAACGACCTGACCGCGAATGCGATCCGGTTCCTGTCCGACAGGCTTGACGCCGACAATATCCCGCCGCCTGTAAGCCGCCGCCACGCAGCGATGCCGGCTTGCGATCCGGCGGCTTTGGACAGTTTGACGCAAAAACTCTGCAAGAAGGCGCGTTCGTCCGCGCCCGAACTTACGGCACAGTCGGTGCGCAACGCGCTGACGCTGTCCTTCGAGGATGCGATGGCGGAGGAACGGCGCCTGTTCGAGACCGCGACCCAAAGCGCTCGGTTCGGCGCGCTACGCCACCTGTTCTTCGCCGAGCGGACGGCGGCCAGACCCTCGGGCGATGTCGCCGAAGCCCAGCCCCGCGCGGTGCAGACCGTGGCGGTGATCGGCGCGGGCACGATGGGCAGCGGGATCGCCATGGCATTCGCCAATGGCGGCTTCGACGTGATCGTCCGCGAAACCGACGAAGCGGCGCTCGCGCGCGGTATGGAGCGTATCGCGGACACCTATGATCGCTCGGTCAAGCGCGGGTCGCTGAGCGCGGAGGAGGCCGGCAGGCGCAAGGCGCGGATTGCGGGCACAATCGCGATCGCCGATCTGTCGTCCGCCGACCTGATCATCGAGGCGGCGTTCGAGGATATGGCGGTCAAGAAGACCATTTTCGCCGAGCTTGATGCGGTGGCACGGCAGGGCGCGATCCTTGCCACCAACACATCCTATCTGGATGTGAACGCAATCGCGCGCGCGACCACGCGGCCCACCGATGTGCTCGGTCTGCATTTCTTCTCGCCGGCCAATGTGATGACGTTGCTGGAGATCGTGCGCGGCGACGAGTCATCGCCCGAGGTGGTGGCGACGGCGCTCAAGGTTGCCAGGCGGCTCGGCAAACAGCCGGTGGTGGTCGGCGTCTGCCACGGCTTTGTCGGCAACCGAATGCTGCAGGCCCGCAACGCGGAGCTATCGCAACTGTTGCTGGAGGGCGCGACGCCCGGACAGATCGACGCCGCCTTCCGGGCCTTCGGCTGGCCGATGGGGCCTTGCCAGATGCAGGATCTCGCCGGGCTCGATATCGGCTGGCGAAACCGCAAGGCGCTGGGCAGGATCGACGCGCTGCCCGACCGGCTGTGTGAGCTTGGCCGTTTTGGCCAGAAGACCGGCAAGGGCTGGTATCTATACGACGACAGCCGCAAGCCGCAGCCCGATCCGGAGGTGGAGGCCATTATCGCCGAAATCGCGGAAAAGATCGGCATAGCGCGGCGGGCGGTTACCGATGCTGAGATCATCGACCGTACGCATGGTCCGATGATCGCGGAGGGGCGACGCATCCTCGATGAGGGCATTGCGGCGCGCAGTTCCGATATCGATGTCGTGTGGACGCACGGCTACGGTTTCCCCCGCGACCTCGGCGGGCCGATGTACTGGGACGATCATGTGCGCGGGAAAGCGCAGGAAAAGAAGAAGGTGTAACATGGGTGATGCGCACGGGCCGGAACTCGGCCGATTTGTCTGGGACGATCCGTTTCTGCTGGAAAACCAGTTGAGCGATGAGGAGCGCATGCTGCGCGACGGGGCCAATGCCTTCGCCCAGGACAGGCTCCAGAGCCGGGTGATCTCGGCTTACGCGAATGAGACGGTCGACCCGTCGATTTTCACCGAAATGGGCGAAATGGGCCTGCTCGGCGTGACGCTGCCGGAGCAATATGGCGGCGCGGGTGCGGGTTACGTGGCCTATGGCCTGATCGCCCGCGAGATCGAGCGGGTCGATTCCGGCTATCGCTCGATGATGAGCGTGCAATCCTCGCTGGTCATGTATCCGATCTGTGCCTACGGCTCGGAGGAGCAGCGCAACAGATATCTGCCCAAACTTGCCTCCGGCGAATGGATCGGCTGTTTCGGGCTGACAGAGCCCGATGCCGGGTCCGATCCCGGCGGCATGAAGACCACGGCGCGCAAGACGGACGGCGGCTATGTGCTGAACGGCGCGAAGATGTGGATCTCCAACGCGCCGATCGCCGATGTCTTCGTCGTCTGGGCAAAGTCGGAGGCCCATGGCGGCAAGATCCGCGGCTTCGTGCTGGAAAAGGGCATGAAGGGTCTCAGCGCGCCCAAGATCGGCGGCAAGCTCAGCCTGCGCGCTTCCGTCACCGGCGAAATCGTGATGGACGGCGTCGAGGTCGGCGAGGATGCGCTGCTGCCCAATGTCGAGGGGCTCAAGGGTCCCTTTGGCTGCCTCAATCGCGCCCGCTATGGTATTGCGTGGGGCGCGATGGGGGCGGCCGAGTTCTGCTGGCATGCCGCGCGGCGATATGGCCTTGAGCGCAAGCAGTTCGGCCGGCCGCTCGCCCAGACCCAGCTCTTCCAGAAGAAGCTGGCGGACATGCAGACCGAGATCGCGCTCGGCCTGCAGGCGGCACTCAGGGTCGGTCGGCTGCTGGAGGAAGGCGATGCCGCGCCGGAGATGATCTCGCTGATCAAGCGCAACAATTGCGGCAAGGCGCTGGAGATTGCCCGCAATGCCCGCGACATGCATGGCGGTAACGGCATCTCCGAGGAATTTCAGGTCTTCCGCCACATGGCCAACCTCGAAACCGTCAACACCTATGAAGGCACGCATGATGTCCATGCCCTGATCCTGGGCCGCGCCCAGACAGGCCTGCAGGCGTTTTTCTAGGGGAAGGACCGCGGCAACAGTTGCTGAGCGCAGCTCTTCCAGGCTGCCGATGAAGTCTCCTTTTCCGCCCCTCCGTCATGCCGGCCTTGAGCCGGCATCCAGGGCCGCTTGCGCTGAATTTCAGAAAACTGTCTTTTCGTGCAGGGATTTGGTCCTTTCTGGATCCCGGCTCAAGGCCGGGATGACGGCAGAGAACCAGACAGCCTCGTCATGGCACACGAGGTTTGCCAACAAGCTGAAAGCGCCGCCCTCATAACCTGGCAAAGGCGGCGCCGGCCGCTGTCCGTCCGCCAGCCTCATCTGCCGTCCCCACGATATTGCCGGAGACAAGGGCGTCGATATCCTCATCCGACAAACCAAGCTCGCCCAGCACTTCGCGCGAGTGCTCGCCGAGGCGCGGGGCCGGCGTGGTCGGGGCGATCGCGGCGCCGTTGGCCTTGAAGCCCGCCGTCGGGACGTGAACGGTGGTGCCGGATATTGCCTCTATCGGGGTCGTGAGCTGGCGGGCGGCGGCGTGTTCCTCGGCCAGCATTTCGGAGAGATTGCGCACCCTTCCTGCGGGAACGCCGACGGCGTTGAGGTCTTCCTCCCATTCGCTGGCCGACCGGGTCTTGAGGGCGGCTTCAAGGGCGGAGCGCAGCCCGTTCAACTCGTCCTTCGTTGCCGCCGGGTCGCGCTTCGTCTTTTCGGCAAGCTCGGTCAGGCCGAGCGTTTCAAGCAGCGGCACGATCTGACGGAGATTGTTCGCCGCCACCATCAAAAGACCGTCGGAGGTCTGGAAGCAACCCGATGTCGGGCTTCGGCTCCAGGCCTCGTTGCCCGAGGGCTCGGGCTTCCAGCCGGAGCTGAGATGGCTGGTGAGCAGCGAGGCCATCAGCATCATCGAGGTGTCGAGCATGGCGACGTCGAGATGCACGCCTTCGCCGGTCGCCCGCCTTTGATGCAGCGCCGCCGAGATGGCATAGGCCGCGTTGAGCCCGGTGGCGAAATCGACATAGGGCGCGCCGACCTTTGTTGGGCCGCTTTCCCGTGTTCCCGTCGTGCCCATAATGCCGCACATACCCTGGATGACATGGTCATAGGCCCCGCGCCGGCTATAGGGGCCGTCCTGGCCAAAAGCCGAGATCGAGCAGTAGATCAGATCGGGCTTCACCGTCTTCATATCCTCATAGCCGAGCCCGTTGCGGGTCATCGTGCCGGGCCGCATGTTCTCGATGAACACATCGGCGTTTGCCGTCAGGCGCTTGAGAATGTCGCGCCCCTCCGGCGTCTTGATATCGAGCGCCAGCGAACGTTTGGAGGCGTTCTGGGACATGTAGGACAGGCCCATGCCGGCTTCGTTGAGTTCCGGCAACTGGCCGCCCTTGCGGGTCCAGTCGCCGACGCCCGGGACTTCGATCTTGATGACGTCGGCCCCCAGCAGGGCCAGTTGATAGCCGGCATAGGGGCCGGCAAGAACATGGCTGGTGTCGATGACGCGGAGGCCTTTGAGGGGCTCGAACACGGGTAGTACTCCTGAAAGTTCCGGGACGCGACCATCGCGCCCCGGCTATGATGGTCAGTTGGGCGCCGAAACGGCTTCCTTGAGCTTGAGCTCGGACGTATGGGCCGCCTTGACCTCCTCCGTCAGCTCGGCCGCGCCCTTTTCGACGGGCGGGAAGTCGAGATTGGCCATGACCTGTCGCACGCTTTCGGTGCGCCCGGCCTCCAGCAGGGCTTTTTCAAGCGTGGCGACCACGTCTTCCGGCATGCCAGCGGGGCCGACGAGAACCAGTTTCGAGCCGTAGCTCGACATGTAGCCATATTCATTCATCGTCTTGATGTCGGGGCTGGCCACCAGACGGTCTTCACCGGTCGAAGCGATCGTCTTGATCTTTTCGGGATATTTCTGGTGCGCGCCGCCGCTATAGGCGATGTCGAAATCGCCGCCGAGCAGGCCGCTGATCATGCCGGCGCCGCCCTTGATCGGCACGAAGTTCAGATCCAGCCCTTCCTGTCTGGCGACCAGTTCCATTTGTACCTTCGAGGCCGGCGTGATCGTCGCCACCTTGGCGCCGGGATTTTCCTTCGCGTAGGCGACGAATTCGTCGAACGTGTCGTAAGGGCGATCCATGGGCGCGGCGAAGGCCGGCTGATAGGCGGCGATCGAGCCGATCATGGTGAAGTCGTCGATTTCGTAATCGGCGGCGGGGTTCCAGATCTGGTTGGTGGCGACTGCGGAAGACGGCGCCAGCATCAGCGTGTAGCCGTCCGGCTTCGCCATCTTCAGCTTGAGCGCGGCAACGCTGCTGGCGGCGCCGGGCAGGTTCACCACGATGATCTGCTGGCCGAGGGTCTCCTTCATCTCCTCGAACAGGACCCGTCCGATCGTATCGGTGCCGCCGCCGGCTCCGTAGCCGATCAGCGCGGTGATCGCTTTGGTCGGATAGTCTGCCGCAAGCGCTGCCCCTGCGGCGAGGCTCGCCGTGGCGAAGGCCGCGGCGGCGGCGAGTTTCTTCAGTATGGTCATGAGTTCCTCCCAGTTTCATTGAATGCGACGGACCCTTCCGATAGGGCGAGAACCGCGCGGGTGCGGCGCCGGATTTCGGCCAGCGCCAGGATCGCGATAAGCGCGATGGTCAGGCCGATGAACACGGCCGCAATCGGATGCTGCGCAAGGTTGGTGACGTCCCGGTCGAGCAGCGGGATCGTCTGGCGCAAAGTCAGTTCCAGCGACGGCCCGATGACGAAGCCGATCAGGAAGGTGACGAAGGAAAAGTCAAGTTTCTTCGCCAGCACGCCGAACACCGCGAAGATCACCATCACCCCGATGCCAAAGAGGCCGCCGCCCTGCATGAACGAGCCGATCATGCAGAAGAACAGAACGGCGGGCGCAATCACCCGCATCGGCGAGCGGATCACCCAGGCGAAAAACGTCTGACCGATCAGGCCGATCGCCAGAAGGGCGAAGCTTGCCACGATCATCGCCGCGTAAAGGCTCTGGACGATCTCCGCGTCCTCGACGAACATCAGCGGACCGGGCGTGATGCCGTGAATGACGAAGGCGGATATCAGGATCGCAGCGATCACCGAGCCGGGGATGCCGAGCGCGAACAGCGGCACGAAGCTGGAAGGCACCACCGCATTGTCCGCGCTTTCGGAAGCGGCGACGCCTTCAATCGCGCCCTTGCCGAAGCGTTCAGGCGTCTTCGACATGCGCGCGGTGGCGCCGTAGGACATGAACGAGGCAACGCTTGCGCCAAGGCCCGGCAGGATGCCGACGAACACGCCGATCCCGGTGCCGCGCAGGATCACGGGCAGGCAGCGCCGCCATTCCCGACCGGTCACCCGGCTGTCGTCAGGATCGCTCGAGACGCGGATTTCGGCCACCTGGCGATCGAGCTCCCGGTGGTTTGCCATTTGCAGGACCATCTCTGACACCGCCATCATGCCGATCGCGACGGGGATAAGCGACAGGCCGTCGAACAGTTCCAGCCGGCCGAAGGTGAAACGGGGCACGGCGGTTTCGATCTCCATCCCCACCGTCGCGACCAGCAGACCGAGCGTGCCAGAGATCAGCCCCTTGACCAGCGAATTGCCCGCCAGCGCGCCGATGAAGGTCAGCGAGAACAGCAGGATTGCAAATTGTTCGACCGGTCCGATCTCCAGCGCGAACTGGGCCAGCGGCGCGGCCAGCGCGATCAGGCAGAGGGTCGAGATCAGGTCGCCGATCACCGAGGCGTAAAGCCCCATCTTCAGCGCCTTGCCGGCCTTGCCCTGCTGCGCCAGCGGATAGCCGTCGAAGGCGGTGGCCGCCGAGGACGGCTCGCCGGGGGTATTCATGAGAATGGCGGAGATTGCGCTGCCGGCGGTCGAGCCCTTGGCAATGCCGATCAGGAGGCCGATGGCGGACACGGGATCCAGATAGAAGGTCACCGGGATCAGCACCGCAGTGGCGGTGCCCTTGCCAAGGCCCGGGATTGCGCCGACGGCATATCCCACGGCCACGCCGATGAAGACGTAGAACAGCGTCCAGAAATTGGCGATCGACGCGAAGCCGGCCGCGAGCGGAGTGAAGAATGCATTGATCATTGGAAGCTCGTCCCCAGTACGACGTAGAACAGCAGCCACGCGCCGCCCATGAGACCGGCCGGCAGCAGGGTGAGCATGGCGATCCGCCGCTCGCCCAATGCCAGCATCGGCAGGATGATGATCATCAGTCCGGGCAGCAGCGGTCCGGTGTAGACGAAGAGCAGCGTGGCGACGGAGAAGAGAGCGACGACGCCGAGCGTGGCGATGATTTCGCCGCGGCTGAAGACCGGTCCGCTGTCAGCGAGTTCCAGCCGCAGCGACAGAAGCGACTGGACGATCAGCACCAGGCTCAGCACCACCAGAATGGCCGCACACAGGCGCGGCATCATGCGCGGTGATATGATCGCCGTCGGCGCCTCGGCGATCTGCCAGGGGATCAGCACAAGCCATAACAAAATACCGAATGCCATCAGCACGAAGCCGGAAACCAGCTCTGCTTTTTTCATGTTTTCCCTCCCAACCAGTTATTCCGGCGTTCTTTTGCCGCTACCTGTACGGGAGTTTTGAAGGCTTGAGTAACTCAAAGATTGACCACCGGGTATAAGGTTTTTATTATACCGGCGCATGAAGCTCAGAAATCTGAACACCTTTATCGAGATCGCCCAGGCCGGGTCGCTGTCGAAGGCGGCAGGCAGTCTCGGGGTTGCGCAGCCGGCGCTGAGCCAGCTTGTCGCCAATCTCGAACATGCAATGGGGGCAACGCTTTTTCACCGCCGCACAACCGGAATGGAGCTCACGCCGGCGGGCGAGATGTTCCTGAAATACGCCAAGAAGATTTCCGCCGATTTCGAGCAGGCCAGGCTTGACGTCAAGCATGCCAGCCAGGTGCCGGCGGGCGAGGTCTCGGTGGTAATCGCGGCTGCCATCGCCAACCTCCTGGCGCCGGAGCTGATGATGCGCGCCGAAGCGCTGTTTCCCGATGTGAAGATCACGGTGCGCCGCGCGATGAGCTATCCGGCCGCCCAACTGATCCGGGAAGGGCAGGTCGATGTCGGCATCGTGCCGGGGGCGAAATCCATGCCCAACGTCAAGGCGGAACTCGCCTATATTGACGAGATGATATTTGCCGGCGGCATCGGCACGCCGCTCGACCAGCCGGGGCCGATCGCGTTCGCGGAGGCCTGCCGCGCGCCTCTGGTGCTGCCCTCCCAGGGGCATCTTACCCACAGGACCATCGATCAGGTCGCCTTCGATCGCGGCCTGCACCTGAACCTGCGCACCCGGCAGGACAGTTCCTCGCTGCTGCGCAAGCTGCTCGCCTGCGGTTATGCCTACACGATCATGCCGCGTGCCGGCATGCTGGAGGGCGTGCGCGAGGGCAAGCTGTTCATACGGCAGATCCCCGACCTGCCGCTCACCCGGCAGATGTTCGTCATCACCAGCACCGACCGCCCCAACTCCGCCGCGGTCCGCGCCGTGCGCACGCTGCTGTGGCAGCAACTGGCGAGACTGAACGCTGAGGGGTTCATTCCCGCCTTGATGCCGCGGGAGCAAATGCCGGATGACTATCCGATTCCGGAGTAAACGAGGGCGGACGCCAGGCGAGGTTTCGGCAAGACCTTTAAGGCTGAAGCGTTCTGTAGGCTCGGCAATGCGACATCTGCAACCCGTCACGGGGGTTGTCGGATGCGCTGGCGGGCGAGGGGGCGGTGGTCAAGCCGCCCCAGCGGTTAGGCGAAAATCACGCCCTTGCGCAGGATGAAATTGCCGTAGGGGCGCATTTCGCTGGACTGGACCACGGCGAACGCCTCCTTGGCGCGCTCGTAGAAGGCGAACCGTTCCAGCCCGACCGGCTTGTGGCCGAGGGCCTCGAGCGTCGGCATGGCCTCAGCGATCACCGGCGGCACGGTTTCGGGTTCGCCCACGACCTGCATGGTGAGAACCGGGTCGGGCTCGAACTCATCGAGCGGCAGCACGGAAACGATCGCCGACAGCGCCTTGAGCGCATCACAGCCGATCGTAAGCGCAGAGCCGTAGACAGTCTGCTCGCCAACCGAGGCTGCGGGGAAATTGGCGTCCACGATCACGATCTCGTCGCCATGACCCATCATGGCGAGCACGTGCAGCAGGTCGGGTCCGAGGAGCGGGTCAATCCCTTTCAGCATGAGTTTTCCTTTCAAGGGGACGGGTTGCAGGGCCCACGGTCGTTGTGGATGATATCCGTCATATGGCTTGCCCGGTTCGAAAGCAATATGCGCGAATCCGCGCGATTGCAGGGCGTTCTCATCCGTTTGCCTATCAGGTGCGGGAAAGCTATAGTCTCCAAAAACAAAAGCCAAATTGCGGAAAGAAAACGGCTTTCTGCTCAGGCGGGGAGCCGCGATGACCTTCGAGCAATTGCGCATCTTTGTCGAAGTGGCCGAGCGGCAGCATGTCACGCAGGCAGCGCAGGCGCTCAATATCGCCCAGTCGGCCGCCAGCCACGCGATCGCCCAGCTCGAGGCGCGCTACGACGTGCAGCTTTTCTACCGCGTCGGGCGGCGGATCGAGCTCTCCGAGGCCGGCCGCGCCCTGCTTGCCGAGGCGAGCGCGATCCTGGGCCAGGTGGAGCGCGCCGAGCTGGCGCTGAGCGAGTTCAGCACGCTTTTGCGCGGGACGCTGCAGGTGGAGGCGAGCCAGACGATCGCGAGTTACTGGCTGCCGGCGCGGCTTGCCGCCTTTCGCCGCGCCCATCCCGGCATCAACCTGCGCATGAAGATCGAGAACACCCAGCAGGTCGCCGACGCGGTATTGGCAGGGGCGGCGGAGCTCGGCTTCGTCGAAGACGAGGTCGCGCATCCGCAGCTTGTCTGTCACCCCGTCGCCGCCGACCGGCTGATTGTCGTGGTCGCGCCCGATCATCCCTGGGCGGGGCTGAAGCGGCTCGATCCCGCGAAAATGTCGGAAAGCGACTGGGTGCGGCGCGAGACCGGGTCGGGCACGCGCTCGGCCTTCGAACATGCCGCCAGCGCCATGGGCGCGGATGTGGTGGGTTTCCGCATCGCGATGGAACTGCCGTCCAACGAGGCGGTGCGCGCGGCCGCCGAAGCCGGGCTTGGGGCGGCGGCGATGTCGGCCTCGGTCGCAGCACCCAGCCTGGAGGCGGGCCTGCTGCACCACGTTCCGATCGAATTGCCGGAGCGCCAGTTCATCGCCCTGCGCCTCGCCGCCCGCCGACCGACCCGGGCGGTGACGGCGTTCCTGAGCCAGCTTGGCATTGTCGAGGCGGTCAATGGCGCGGAGGCCGAACGGCAGGGTTGAGGCTTGGGCTTGGCGCGATATTTGGGCGCTGCCTTCCACAAATGATCGGTCGACCGGATTTCGTGTCCGTAATCCATCTTGAAACCAGATTGATTGCATCCGATCACAGTATTTGACCGCCTTGACCGGCTTCTCTACCTTTGCGCTAACCGGAATTCCGGATGAGGAAGCCGACAATGCGCAACGCCAGTCACGAAGGTATCAAACCGCAGGTCGATCATAGGGTCGAAAGCGCGGATGCGGGCAGCGCCTTAACCGGGCCGCAACCGCCGCAACAGGCCGCGGATGGCCATGAGCCCGACTATCGCTTCACGCTTGCCAATGAACGGACCTTCCTTGCCTGGGTGCGCACGGCGCTGGCGCTTCTGGCCGGCGCGGTGGGGCTGATGCATTTCGCCAAACCGCTGACCGGCATCGACCCCGACAAGATCTTCAGCATCGCGCTGGCTTCAGCCGGCCTCGTGGCGATCATCTATGCGACCTGGCGCTGGCACAGCGTCCAGCGGGCCATGTCGCAGGACGCGCCGTTGCCCGGCGGTACGGCCATCTGGTTCCTGTCCGGGCTCATCATCCTGACCGGCAGCCTCGCCGGGATCACGGCGCTTGTCACCGGAGGTCTCGTGTAATGCGGAAAGGACAGGCTCATGACCGAACGCCTCATTCCGGGCCGTCCCGGTTTACAGCCCGAGCGGACGGATTTGTCCTGGGTGCGCACCGCGTTGGTTGTGGCCATCAATGGCGGGTTGTTGCTTCTGCGCGAAGGCGCGCCGCCGGACCTTCTGTCAATTCTCGCTGGCAGTTTCGCTCTGGCGCTCTCGATCATGATGATGCTGACGGGCTTCCGGCGCACGCGTCTGCTGCGCCTGCGTCCACTGCCGCTTCACCTCGCGCCGCAACAGGAAGTGCTGATCACCGGCATCTCTGTCGCCTTGCTGGGGGCGATCACGCTCCTGATGATCGCTGTGCGCTGATCGCGGCGACGCGCCCGTCGTTTCCGACCGACCTCACGCCTGAAGGAGCCTCAGATGGCGCGCAATGACCGCGGCGCGAACGCCGCCCCCTCGCAGCAAGCCCTGCGTAACAGTGCCGCCCCGGCTGAGGGCGATGGCGTCGTCACCTCTCCCAAGGTCGGCGACCGGGTTGCGAAAACCACCTGCTACATGTGCGCCTGTCGCTGCGGCATTGATGTCCATATCCGCGACGGCAAGGTGCGCTATATCAACGGCAACAAGGATCACCCGGTCAATCGCGGCGTGCTCTGCGGCAAGGGCAGTGCCGGCATCATGCAACATTACAGCCCGGCGCGGCTCAAGAAACCGTTGTTGCGCACCGGGCCGCGCGGCAAGGGCGAGTATCGCGAGATCGAGTGGGAGGAAGCGCTCGGCATCGTCACCGAGCGTCTCGCCCGCATCCGCGCGAGCGACCCGAAGAAACTCGCCTTCTTCACCGGCCGCGACCAGTCGCAATCGCTCACCGGCTGGTGGGCGACGCAGTTCGGCACGCCCAACTTCGCCGCCCATGGCGGTTTCTGTTCGGTCAACATGGCCGCCGCCGGGCTTTATTCCATCGGCGGCGCCTTCTGGGAATTCGGCGAGCCCGACTGGGAGCGCTCGAAATACTTCATGCTGTTCGGCGTGGCCGAGGATCACGATTCCAACCCTATCAAGATCGGCCTCGGAAAGCTCAAGGCCAATGGTGCCAAGGTGGTCGGCGTCAACCCCTGTCGCACCGGCTATAACGCGATCGCCGACGAGTGGATCGGCATCCGCCCGGGCACGGACGGTCTGTTCGTGCTGGCGCTGGTGCATGAGCTTTTGCGCGCGGGCAAGGTCGATCTCGACTACCTGATCCGCTACACCAATCTGCACCAGTTGGTCATTCGCGACGAGGGGGCCGCCGATGACGGCTTGTTCCTGCGCGATGGCGACGGCAATATCCTGAGCTGGGAGCGGGAGAAGGGGACGACGGCGATCTCCAGCGATCCGACAATTGCCCCGGCGCTGACCGGCACATTTCAGGCCCTCGGCCGCACCGTCAGCCCGGCCTTCCAGCTTCTCGCGGAACGCTATCTGTCAAAGGACTACGCGCCGGATGCGGTTGCCGACAAGTGCGGCGTGCCGGCGGCCACCATCCGCCGCATCGCCGCCGAACTGGCGAAGGTTGCCTTCGAGGAGGAGATCGAGATTCCCGTCGCCTGGACCGACTGGGCGGGCCGCGAACACAAGACCATGAAGGGCCGCCCGGTCTCGATGCACGCCATGCGCGGCATCTCGGCCCATTCCAACGGTTTTCACACCTGTCGCGCCATCCACCTGCTGCAGGTTCTGCTCGGAACCGTCGATGTACCCGGCGGCTTCCGCTACAAGCCGCCCTATCCGAAGCCGGTGCCGCCGCCGCTGAAGCCCGCGGGCAAGGATGGCGGGAAGCCGAACACACCGCTTGGCGGCGCGCCGCTCGGCTTCGTCACCGACCCCGCCGATCTGCTGGTGGACGAAAACGGCGGTCCGGTGCGCATCGACAAGGCCTATTCCTGGCAGGCGCCGTTTTCGGCCCACGGGCTGATGCATATGGTGATCCGCAACGCCTATGAAGGCGATCCCTATCCGATCGACACGCTGTTTCTCTACATGGCGAACATGGCGTGGAACTCGTCGATGAACACATCCGAGACGATGCGGATGCTGACGGCCACGGACGAGAACGGCGACTACAAGATCCCGTTCATCATCTATTCCGACGCCTATCATTCCGAGACGGTGTCCTACGCCGATCTGGTGCTGCCGGACACCACCTATCTCGAACGCCACGACTGCATCAGCCTGCTCGACCGGCCGATCAGCCATGCCGACGGGCCGGGTGACGCGATCCGTCATCCGGTGCTTGAACCCGACCGCGATGTGCGCGGCTTCCAGTCCGTGCTGATCGATATCGGCGCAAGGCTCGGCCTGCCGGGCTTCGTCAACGATGACGGCAGCGCGACATACCGCGATTATGCCGATTACATCGTCAACCATGAACGCAGCCCCGGCATCGGCCCGCTTGCCGGCTGGCGCGGCGAGAACGGCGACCAGCAAGGTCGTGGCGCGCCGAACAAGGACCAGCTCAAGCGCTATATCGAGCATGGCGGCTTCTGGCACCATGAGTTCAAGCCCGAGGAGCGCTTCTACAAGATGGCCAACAGGGCCTATCTGGAGACGGCGGTGCAGTTCGGTTTTCTGTCGAAACCCGAACCGATCATCTTTCAGATCTATTCCGAACCGCTGCAGCGCTTCCGCCTTGCCGCGAAGGGCCACGGCCCGATCCAGCCGCCCGAGGAGGAGCGCGAACGGGTCGCCACCCATTTCGATCCGCTGCCGTTCTGGTCCGAGCCGCTCGAACAGTCGCTGGTTTCGGCGGATGACTACCCGATCCACGCGCTGACGCAGCGGCCGATGTTCATGTACCATTCCTGGGGTTCGCAGAATGCCTGGCTCCGGCAGGTGATGAACCAGAACAAGCTATTCGTGCATCGCGATCTGGCCGCAAGCCTGAATCTCGTCGATGACGACTGGGTCTGGATCGAAAGCCCGCACGGGCGGGTGCGCGGTCAGATTTCTCTGGTGGAGGGCGTGAACCCGCGGACGGTCTGGACCTGGAACGCCATCGGCAAGCGGCGGCGAACCTGGGGGCTGCACGAGAATGCCGGCGAGGCCAATCGCGGCTTCCTGCTCAACCATGCCATCAGCGAGCTGCTGCCGCCTGATGCCAGGGGGCGCCGGCTCTCCAACTCCGACCCGGTGACGGGGCAGGCGGCGTGGTTCGACCTGCGCATCCGGCTTATCAAATGCACGCCCGAAGAGGCGGGGAGCACCGCCCCGCTCGAGCCGTCGGCGGAACTGCCGCCCGGCCTTTCCGATGGCCCCGACAAGCTGACCTACGGCGCGGAGTTCAAGCCAACCCACAAACCCAGGGAGCGCGCGAAATGACCTGTCTTCCCGCAAAGACCGACCGCAAGCTTGGCCTTGCCATCGACCTCGATACCTGTGTCGGCTGCAATGCCTGCGTTACCTCGTGCAAGGAGTGGAATGCGGGCGGGCACATGGCGCCGCTGACCGATCTCAACCCCTATGCCGACAAGGTGGATGGGGTGTTCTTCAACCGGGTCCACACCTATGAGCAGGATACGCCGAAGGGCGGTTCCACCATCCATTTCCCCCGCTCGTGCCTGCATTGCGAGACGCCGGCCTGCGTCACGGTCTGTCCCACCGGCGCGTCCTACAAGCGCGCCGCAGACGGGATCGTGCTGGTGGACGAGGACAAGTGCATCGGCTGCAAGCTGTGCTCCTGGGCCTGTCCCTATGGCGCGCGCGAATTCGATGTCGATGTCGGCGTGATGAAGAAATGCACGCTCTGCGTCGACCGGATCTACAACGAGAACCTTGCGGAGGAGGATCGCGTGCCCGCCTGCGTCGCCGCCTGTCCCACCGGAGCGCGCCATTTCGGCGATTTCGGCGATCCGGACTCGGCGATCTCTAAGCTTTCGGAGGAACGCGGCGGCGTCGCGCTGATGCCGGAGCTCGGCTACAACCCGACAAACCGCTATTTGCCGCCGCGCCCCAGGCGCGATGCCGCCTCCGCGACCGGCGCCCTGCCGCTTGAGGATGCTTCGCCCGAGGGCGGCTTTCTCGGCTGGGTCGATCGCATGCTTTCGAGGTAGACGCCGATGCATCCCGCCTTTTCCGTCATCTTCTTCACCACCGCTTCCGGCGCGGGCTATGGCCTGCTGTTCCTGCTGGGGCTCGCCGCCGCCTTCGGCCTGCTGCCGCCGGACCCGTGGCTTGGTCTCGTCGGCTTCGGCCTGTCGCTCGGCCTGATCTCGGCCGGCCTGTTGTCGTCCACCGCCCATCTCGGCCGCCCGGAACGCGCCTGGCGCGCCTTCAGCCAGTGGCGGTCGTCATGGCTTTCGCGCGAGGGCGTTTCCTCCGTGGCGACCTATGTTCCCGCCGTCGCGCTCGCCTTCGGCTGGGTGATCCTGCAGGCCAGCGGCGGCTGGATGGCGCTTGCCGGCGTGCTCGCCGCCATTGGCGCGGTCGCGACCGTCATCATGACGGCGATGATTTATGCCTCGCTCAAACCGATCGCGGAATGGCACGGCCCCTGGACGCTGCCCTGCTACCTCGTCTTCGCCGCGATGACTGGCTTGACGCTGCTCAACGCGCTGCTCGCCATCTTCGGCCCGGCAAGCCGGTTCGTTGCCGTGCTGGCGGCTGTCCTTGCGCTCGCCGGGTGGGCGGTCAAGCGCGGCTACTGGGCCTATCGCGACAGCGGCAAAGCCCAACCCACCGCCAATCAGGCGCTCGGCCTCGGCGAGGGTGACATCCGCCAGGTGCAATCCCCGCACAGCGAGCAGAATTATCTGCTGAAGGAAATGGGCTATCGCGTCGCGCGCAAGCATGCCGCAAGACTGCGCCTGATCGCGCAATGCCTTGCCTTCGCCCTGCCGGCGGTCTGCCTGTTGCTGTCGCTGCTGCTTCCCGGACCGCTGGCGCTGGTGCTCGCGCTTGCCGCCGTCCTGCTGCAACTTGCCGGCATGCTGGTCGAACGCTGGCTGTTCTTCGCCGAAGCGCGGCACACGGTGACGCTTTACTACGGCTATTGAGCGCCGGCGGAGCGGCGGGGCACCTCAGAGATCCTTCACCAGCCGCAGGGCGTCGTAGATCGCGGCATGGATGTTGCGGGCTGAAACTGCGTCGCCGATTCGGAACAGTTGATAGTTCCCTTCGGGATTGCTGCGCACCGCTTGCGGGTTGCCCGCCACCAGCGCCTCGTAATCGACCGCGCCGAGATTGGACGATCCGGGCTTGAGTTCGAAATAGATATCATCGAGCGGGCGGGTGCCGTGGTTGACGATGATCTGATCGACCGAGCGGGTGCGGGTCACGCCGCCGTAATCGCTGTCGATGGTGGCCAGAAGCCGGTTGCCGTCGCGTTCCACGCGCTGCAGTTTCCAGGTCACGGTGAAGGTCACGTCGCGCTTTTGCAGGGTGCGCATGAAGGGCGTGAGCGACATCGCCATCACCTCCGGCGCGAAGGACCGGTCGCGCGTCATGATCTCCACTTTCGCGCCGGTCTCGGCGATCTTCTCGGCCGCCTGAAGGGCCGGATAGTCGCCGGCGTCATCATAGATCAGCACGTTCTGGCCCGGCTTTACGTCGCCGGTCAGGATATCCCAGGCGGAAACCACGAGATCGTCGCCCGCGCCGGTCACATCGGTATGCGGCAGGCCGCCGGTGGCGATGATGACGATATCGGGCTTTTCCGCAAGCACCGCTTCGCCATCGACGAAACTGTTGAAATGAAAGGTGACGCCGAGCCGCCGACATTCGGCAAACCGCCAGTCGATGATCGAGATCATCTCGCGGCGGCGCTCGCTCTGGGCGGCGAGGCGAACCTGACCGCCGGGGTCGTTCGCCGCCTCGTGCACGATCACGTCGTGCCCGCGTTCCGCGGCAACGCGCGCGGCCTCCATGCCCGCCGGGCCCGCGCCGACAATCACGACGCGGCGTTTCCTCTCAGCCGGCGGAATGGCGTGCGGCATGGTTTCCTCGCGTCCCGTCGCCGCGTTATGAACGCAGAAGGCGAGCCCACCCTGATAGATCCTGTCGAGACAGTAGTTCGCGCCGACGCAGGGGCGGATGCGTTCTTCTTCACCGGCGATGATTTTGGCGACGATGTGAGGGTCGGTCATATGGGCGCGAGTCATGCCGACCATGTCGAGCTTGCCGCTGGCAATGGCGTGGCGGGCGGTCGCGACATCCTGGATCTTGGCGGCGTGGAATGTCGGAAAATCCGTCGCCGCGCGGATTTCGCCGGCGAAATCGAGATGCGGGGCGCTCGCCATGCCCTGCACGGGGATAACGTCGGTCAGCCCGGCATCGGTGTCGATATGACCGCGCACGACATTCAGGAAATCGACCAGCCCGCTGTCCTTCAGCCGACGCGAAATTTCGAGGCCTTCCTGGCGGTCGAAGCCGCCCTCCAGCCGTTCATCGCCGGTATAGCGCACGCCAACGATGAAATCCGGGCCGACGCGCCTGCGGATTTCGTTCAGCACCTCGAAGGTGAACCGCAGCCGGTTGTCGAGCGAGCCGCCATAGGGGGCATCCAGATCATTGGTGAGCGGTGACCAGAACTGGTCCATGAGATGGCCATAGGCTTGGATTTCGATACCGTCGAGACCGGCCGCCTGCATGCGTTCGGCGGCATCGGCATAATCGGTGATCAGGCGAGCGATATCCCAGTCCTCGGCCTTCTTGGGAAAGGCGCGGTGGGCGGCCTCGCGTTCGTGACCGGCGGAGACGACCGGCAGCCAGTCGGCTTTGTCCCAGCGGGTGCGGCGGCCGAGATGGGTGAGCTGGATCATCACGGCCGCGCCATGGTCGTGACACTCGTCGGCAAGCTGCCGCATCCAGCCGACCACCTCGTCCTTCCAGGCGAGGATATTGTTGAACACGGGTGGACTGTCGCGCGCCACCGATGCCGAACCGGCGGTCATCGTTAGCGCCACGCCGGCGCGCGCACGCTCGACGTGATAGGCGCGATAGCGCCCCTTCGGCATTCCGTCTTCCGGATAGGCCGGTTCGTGCGAGGAGATCATGATGCGGTTTTTCAGGGTGAGGTGCTTGAGCTGGTAGGGCTGCAACAGCGGATCATTGTTCATGCCGGACTCCTCTCGTTGGAAGAAGTTCGCCATAAATGTACATGACTGTCAAGTTAATCGACATATACGTCTATTTTCTTGTTCCGATCGCGTCTTACGGCTAGTCTATGGCGCATGGATACTGAAACGGAAAACACTGCCGGCTGGCGCGGTTCGCGCGAATTGTGGCTCGATGCGGCCCGGCAGGTCTTTGTTGAAACAGGGGTCGATGCGGTCAAAATCCAGGCGCTGGCCGAACGTCTCGCGCTGTCGCGCACCAGTTTCTACTGGTTCTTCAAGGACCGTTCAGCGCTGCTGGACGCGCTTCTCGCGCATTGGGAAGAGACCAATAGCGGCGCGCTGATCGATGCCTGCGACGCCTATGCCGAAACCCTGACCGAGGCCATCCTCAACCTGATCAGCGTGTTCATCGCGGAAACGGAATTCGATCCGCGTCTCGATTTTTCCGTCCGCGGCTGGGCGGCGCAATCCGCCGATGTCATGGCCCGCGTCGCCAGTGCGGACGAGAGACGGATCGCAGCCATCAAGGCGCTGTTCGTCCGCTTCGGCTTTGCGCCGGAGGAGGCGGATGTGCGAGCGCATGCGGTTTATCTGGTGCAGATCGGCTATATCTCGTTGCAGGTCGCGGAGGATACCGCCACGCGCGTCAGCCGCGCCGCGGAATATGTCAGGATTTATGCCGGCGAAACGCCAACCGAACGCGAACTCGCCCGCTTCCGCGCCCGGCATGAGGCCCAGGTCCTCTAAGGGCGATAAATAGCTTGGCGGCCAGCGTTGGCCGCTTGCGCGGCGCCTGCTTCACTTCAATCGAACCACAGCAACCTTATTCAGGTGCAAGCGTGAGAAGGGCGCGGCGGAATTCCGGTTCGCTGAGCACCACCTCGCCGGCGCCGAGCGTTCGGGCGTGGCTCAGCGCGCGGGATGTAAGGCGCTGTGCTGCCTCCACGGCTTGCGTCAGGGGCAATCCCTTTGCGAGCCCCGCGACGATCAGCCCGGCGAACAGGTCGCCCGTTCCCGGCAGCGCGGCCGGCAGGTGCTCCACCGGATGACGGCTCACTCCGTCAGCCCGGAGAATGACGCTTTCGATGTGGCCGGCGGGACTGTCCTCCAGCGCGCAGCCGGTCGCGATCAGATGGGCGCCGGGCGCGATGCGGAGAAAGGCTCGCGCGGCTTCCAGGTCTTTCAAGGTCGTGATCGCCTGCCCGGTCAGCCAGCTCAGCTCGAACGGGTTCGGCGTTGCGATATCGGCCATCGGCAGCAGGCGGTCGCGCATCACGTCGGCGATCGCCTCCGGCACATAGAGGCCGGGGCCGGCGTCGCCCATTACCGGGTCGCAGACGTAAGTGAGGCGCGGGTTGACGGTCTTGGCCTCGGCCACGAAATCCGCCACCATCAGCGCCACGTCGAGCGAGCCGATATAGCCCGTCAGGATGAAATCCGCCCGCTCGGGCAGACCGCGTTCGCGCGCGCCCTGCAAGAGGTCGGAGAAGAATTCCGGCGGCAGCGCCCGGCCGCGCAGCGTCGGATAATCGGGCGTGTTGGAAAAGATCACAGTCGGGATCGCCGCCACTTCCAGCCCGGCCGCCTGCATCGGAAACAGCGCCGCGGAATTGCCGACATGGCCGAAAACGACCTGGCTCTGGATCGAGATCACGAAGGGGGGAGGGGTCATGAAGTGCCGTCCAGTCTGTTGCGCCAATCTTCGACCCGGCCGCTTGCAAGCCGCCGGACCGCGTATTTCCGCCAGCCCTCGGCCAGAACGTCGAGCGCTGCCATGGCCTCGAGCTCGTCGAGGTTGAGCCGGTCAACATAGAGCGCGCGCCACAGCCGGCGCAAGGTCCAGTCCGGCGCAATGCGGTCGACGAGCGTGAGCCGGTCGCCCGTCGCCACTACACCCTGCTCAAGCACGCGGTAATACCACCCGGTGCGCCCGGTCTGTTGCACGCGGCGGGCCATGTCGGGCACGCAAAAGCGATGGTTGAGCTTCCAGCAGGGCTGGCGTCCCTGGGAGACCTGCACCAGTGCCGTGCCCAGCCGGAAGATATCTCCGACAGCGACCGTGGCTTCGGTCAGGCCGGATGCCGAGATGTTCTCGCCGAAGCCGCCGGCAGCGCCAAGCGCCGGCCGATCGCCGAGCTCATCGCGCCAGAGCGTGTAATGATCGAGCGGATAGTGATGCACCGCCTTTTCGACGCCGCCATGGACGCGCCGGTCCGCCTGTTCGTCGCCCTCGAAGCCTTCGGGGCCGAGGCAAAGCGGCCTTTCCGCCGGCGTCTTCATGATGCCGCTCAGCGCGTCGCTTCCCGGCAGCGCTCGGGCGCGGCCGGTCAAAAGGGTAATCGTCGTCATGCGAAAGCCGTTGGGCGCGCGATCAGGGCAGATTTAGGCATTGTGTTCCTCCTCTTCTACCAACCTGCTTTTGTCGCGAATATTCCGCCTGTGCAATATGAGAGGAGAGCAAAACTGTTTGCTGTGTGGGAGGAAAGTTGGCGCGGGCCTGAGTGGGCGGCTCATCGTTCTCCGCGCCACGATCGTCAGATTCCAGTCAGGACCCGCTAACCCTTCACCGCGCCGCTGGTCATCGAGCCGAAGATCTGCTTGTACATCAATAGACCGATCACGGCGGGCGGCAGGGCGCCGATGACCATGACGGCGGAGGCCGTGCCCCAGTTGACGCCCCCGCCGCTCGCGGCAAAGAAGAACGAGGCGCCGACGGTCATCGGCACGGCCTTGCTGGTGGTCAGCATCAGGCCGAACAGGAACTCGTTCCAGGCGGTGATGAAGCCGAAGATGAAGGTGGTCAAAAGCGCGGGGCGGACCACCGGCCATATCACCTTGCGAAGGATCTGCGGCGTCGACGCGCCGTCGACCTTGGCGGCTTCATCGAGCTCGATCGGCACTTCGGATATGGCATTGACGAGGATGACGAGCGCCAGCGGTATGTTGACGATCGTGAGGATGAGGCCGAGGCCGATCCGGGTGTCGAGCAGGCCGAGCCACTGATACATCATGTAAAGCGGGATCGCGAAGATGATCAGCGGCACGGCGCGCAGATTGACGACGACCGGAAACAGAACCTTCCGCCCGACCTCGGACCGGGCAATCGCATAGGCCGCAGGGAAGGTCAGGATCATCGCCAGCAGCGTGCCGATCAGCGCCGCTACGGTGCTGTTGAACAGATAGAGCCAGATGTTGAACCGTGTCGTGTCGGTCAGAACCGAGATATAGTTGGAAAGCGTCGGGCTGTTGATCCAGAGCCCGGCATTGGAGCTGATCTCGCGCGCGCTCTTGAACGAGGTGATCAGCGTCACGATCACCGGGAAGTTCATGGCGATCGCGGCGATCGCGAATACGATCCAGCGCAGCGTCTTCATCATGCCCGGCCCTTTCTGCGACCGCCAAGCGCCGTCAGGGCATAGAGCACGATCAGCGAGGCGATGAAAAGAATGACGGAGGCGGCGACGGCCTTGCCGATCGCGCCCTGCTTGAAGAAGGCCTGATAGATGTAGATCGACAGCGACGTCGTTGAACCGCCCGCGCCCGCGCCGGTCAGCGCGTATATGTTGTCGAACACGCGGAAGCCGTCGATGAAGCGGATGAAGAAGGCGATCGCCAGCGTTGGCATGATCAGCGGAAGCTCGATCCGGGTCAGCATCATCCAGCCGCGCGCGCCGTCAAGCGAGGCGGCCTCGCGCACATCCGTCGGTATCGCGGAATAGGCGGTGTGGAACAGCAGGAACGCGAATGGCGTCCACTGCAGCGTTTCGATCACGACGAGCGTCTTGAAGGCGTTATTGGCGTCGAGAAAGGCGGGGCTGTCGCCGAACCACATCCACAGATAATAGGGCACGGGCCCGGCGAACTCATGCAGGACCAGGCGGTACATCAGGCCGACCATGGCGGGGGCGACCATCAGCGGCAGCATCAAGGGCGCCATCAGATAAGGCCGCTTGCCCAGAAGCGGATTGAGGAAGATCGCCAGGAACAGGCCGATCACGCATTCCGCCAGCGCCGTGATGATGCCGAAGCGCAGCGAGAACCAGGAGGCCTGCCAGAAATAGCGATCCTTCAGGACCTCCAGATAGTTTCCAAGCCCGCTGAGTTCCGGCGCGCGCAGGTTCTCGAACGAGACCGACGAGACAGAGTAGACAAGATTGACGATCGCCGGAAACCCCAGAAACAGCAGCAGAAATATGACGAGCGGGGACAGGAACAGCCGTCCTTCGCCCGGTTTCACAAGTTGCATGAGGTTAACCGCCGATCTTCATCGTTCATCCGGGAGCAGACATGGCGGCAAGGTGATCGCCGCCATGCGCCTGTTTGCTACTGATTGAGCAGCTTTTCCATTTCGGCCTTGGTGTTGGCGAGCGCCTCGTCAAGGCTCTGCTGGCCGGACCAGTAGCCGGTGAACTCGCGCGCCTGCACTTCGTAGATCGATAGCGCGTTGGCCGAGGTGCCGCCATCCATCACGTAGCCATACTGGCTGGCGAAATTGCCGAGGTCCACCAGATCCGGCCGCTCTTCGGCGATTTTGGCGACCACATCGGGCATCAGCGCGGGCGAACCGCCGTTTTCGGCGTAGAGCAAGGCAGCGTCTTCCGTGGCGAGCCATTGCAGGAATTTCAGCGCGCCTTCCTTGTTCGCGGCGTTCTTGTTGAGGCCGAGACCGAGGCCATGGATATGGTCGGCGCGGCCTTCCGGGCCCGCCGGCGGCGCGACCACGCCGGTGACGTCGGCGACGGCCGGGGTCTTTTCGGGGTCGGTCAGTTCGGCTGCCGCCGCATTCCACTGCAGCGCGGTTGCCACCTGGCCGGCGGCAAAGGCGGCATTGGTTTCGGCATATTCGTAGGACAGCGAATCCTTCGGCGTGGCACCGGCATCATAGAGCGTCTTGTAGAGTTCGAGACCCTTGCGATAGCCCTCGGAATCGATGGTGATGTTGCCGTCGCCATCGCGCCAGTCGGCGCCATAGGAACGCGGCAGCGACTGGAACACCATCATGTTGAATAGGAGGTTCTTCATCTGCAGAACGGTGCCGTAGCGTACCGGGCTTGCCCGGTTGATGGACTTGGTGAAGTAGAGCGAGGTTGCCGCCCAGTCGTCCCATGTCCATTCGTCGGCGGGCTTCGGTTCCATCGCCTTGCCGAGATATTCCTCGGCGATCTTCGAATATTCGGCCTTGGCCTCGTCATCGCCCAGCAGCTCGTCCATCAGGTCGGTGCGGTAATACATGAAATGCAGCGAGAGGTCGGTCGGCACGCCGTACTGCTTGCCCTCATACTGCATGGTTTCCAGAACCGCCTTGCCGAACACGCTTTCGGCCGCGTCTCCGAGATCGATCGGCTCCATATAGGGGGCGTAACGGCCGATCGAATAGGTGGCGATCAGGTTGATGTCGAAAGCATCGGAGCCTGCGGCGAGGTCGGCCTGAAGCTTGTCGTAAAAGCCGTCGCGGCTGAAGAAGATCAACTCGACCTTGTCGTCGTCGGCGGCGGTTTCGTTATAGACCTCGGTCGCGGCCCGCAGTGCGGCCTCTTCCGAGCCGCCTGGCCAGCCGAGCACGGTGACGGTGGCATTGGCAATATTGGGCAGGGCGGTGCCGGCCAGAAGCGCGGCGATCGCCGCCAGTGTGGTTTTCTTGATCATGTCGAGTTCCCTTCTCTTATTGGGTTTCTTCAGTCTTCAGATGATGCACTTGCCTTGATTGGTGCCGCGCGCCAGATCGGCGACGCCGATCAACCCGGCCTCGGCCCCGCAGCGCGCCGCGACGAGTTCCGGCTTGAGGCGCGGCGGCAGGGCGGCGAGATGCTGCGAAACGCGGGTGAGAAAGCCGTCGGCGAGCCCGATGCCGCCGCCGATGACGATGGCGTCGGGATCGAACATCAGCTTGATATCGCCACAGAGCGTCGCGACCTTGGCGGCCGAGCCGTCGACAATATCAGCGGCCCATGCTTCACCGTTTGAGGCAGCCTTGAACACCGCCGGCGTGTCTTCTTCGTGGCCCAACCGGGCAGCTTCGGCCGCGATGAACTTGCCGGAGACCCGGTCCTCAAGCGGCGCCGCACCGCAGGAGGCGCTGCGCGTCAGCCCGAAATGTCCGGCAAGTCCGGTCATCAGCGCGCCCTTGCGGACAACGCCGCCGCCGATGCCGGTCGAGATCGTCAGAAACACGATGGAGCCCATCGTCTTGCCGGTCGCCAGATATTCGCCCCAGGCCGCCGCCTGGGCATCGTTGACCGCAAGGACCGGCGCGCCGAACAGGGCCTCGGCCTTCTCCTTCAGGGGGTAGCGGTCCGGAATATTGAGCGTGGCCCGGTTCAGCGCCTGCCAAATGCCATCCTCCACGAGCCCCGTGGCCGCAATGCCGACAGCGCCATAGCGGCCATGCCATTCGCTTGTGGCGGCGTGGATGGCGGAAAGCCAGCCGTCGGGCGTGCCGCCGGTGGCCGTCGGCACCCTGGTCAGCTCAAGCACCTTGCCGCCGGAGACAAGCGCCGCCATCGACTTCGTGCCGCCGATATCGATCGCGAGCACGGGCCGGTCGTCGGCCGCGCTGTAGGCATCTGCGAGCGCATCGCGGAACCACGCTGTGGTGTGTTCCGTGCGGGTGATGGCGGAACCGACCGTGACCGCGAAGGCGCCGGCGCGGGCGGCATCGGCGGCCTGCTGCGGCGTGCGGATGCGGCCCTCGGCAATCACATAGGGCGTGAGCCTCGCCATTTCGGTGATCAACGCGATATCCGGATCATCAGGCTCGGGGCCGCCGACATATCCCGACAGCGTGGTGCCGACGAAATCCATGCCGCATTCCAGCGCATGGCGCGCGTCCTCGAGCGAGGAGCAGTCGGCCATGGTGAGCTTGCCCAGCGCCCGCGCGGCGACGACCAGATCGGCGAGGGTTTCCGGGCGGGGGCGGCTGGTCGCGTCGATCGCGATGATATCCGCTCCGGCGGCTGCCAGGTCCTCGACATCGGAGAGGAACGGCGTGATGCGAACCGGGCTGTCGGCAAGGTCGCGCTTGACGATGCCGATAATCGGCACGTCGACCTTCTCGCGGACGGCGCGGACATAGCGGGCGGATTCGATCCTTAGCGCGCTCGCGCCGGCTGCGACAGCCGCCATCGCAAAGCCCGCCACGAACACCGGCTCGTCCATCGGCCCGCCGGGCACGGGCTGGCATGACACGATCAGGCTGTTTTTCAGAAAGTCTGGCTGCACCGGAATCCTCGCTGCTTTTTGCCTATAGCAACGCAATGGAGACCAGAATGCAACCAGTTTATAACTGGTATTATCGCTGCAGTTCGAAAACGAAATCGTAGACATCGCCGCGATAACGCGTTTCGCAATATTCCACGACCTCGCCCTGCGCCAGGAAGCAGCGGCGCTCGGTCACCAGAAGCGGTGCGGCGGGTGGGCAGGCAAGCCGTTCGCTGTCCTCGCGCGAGGCCGCGCGCGTGCGCATGCGCTGAATGGCGCGTTGCGGCAGAAAGCCGCGCGCCTGCAGCGCTTCATAGAGCGAATTCTTGATGAGGTCCGGCGAGTGCAGATAGCGCTGGGGCACGCTGGCGATCTCGATCGCGAGCGGCTTGCCGTCAGCTGTGCGGATGCGTTGCATGCGCAGGATCTGCTCGCTGCCGCCGATGCCGAGCGCCATCATCTCCGTTGGCGAAGGGCGGCTGATATGCTTGGAAAGCCAGATACATCCGGGTTCCATGCCGCGCGAGCGGATGTCCTCCGAAAAGCTGGTCAGCGTCGACAGGGTCTTCTCGACCTTGGAGGCGATCTCCGTTCTCGCGCCGTGACGACGGCTCAGCAATCCGTCCTCCTGCAGCAGCGCGAAGCTCTTGCGCACGGTGACCCGCGAAAGTCCCAGCGCATCGGCCAGGATGCGCTCACCCGGCAGCCGCTCGCCGGCATGCAACGCGTTCGAAAGGATCACCTGCTCAAGCGCTGTTTTCAGCCGCTTGTATAGGGGTATATCGGCTGAACTGTCAGCAAGTTCTACGCGCACGCGCTCGATAATGTCCGTTGCGGCCATGGGCGGTTCCGGGGGCTGCCAAAAATTAATGTGGACTTATACTGGTATTATCCCCTGAAGGCAAACAGCAAGTCGCCGGCGTCGCTTTGTCTTGTCACACCGCCAGGAAACCGCCGTCGATCGGTAGCACCGCACCGGTCACCATAGCGCAGTCATCCGACAGCAGCATCGCGATGCTGGCTGCGATGTGGTCGGCTTCGGCAAACCGGCCGAGGGGGTGACGGACCATCATCGGCTCGCTCTTGGCCGGATCGCTCCAGGCCTCGACGGCGAGTTCGGTGAGCGTGATCGTCGGGGCGACGGCGTTGACGCGGATATTGTGCGGGCCAAGCTCCTTGGCCATCACCCGCGTCGCCCCTTCGAGGCCGGCCTTGGAGGCGGCGTAGCAGAGATGTTCGGTAAAGCCGCGATGGCCGGCGATCGAGGAGATGTTGACGATCGCCCCGCCGCCGCCAGCCGCGCGGCGGGCCCGCGCGAATTCCTGGCAGGTGATCAGGGCCGCGCGCAAATTGATGCCGAGAACCGTCTCATAGCCCTCGTCGGTCATGTCGAACGTGCTTTCCAGCACGTTGATCCCGGCGCTGTTGATCAGATAGTCCGCCGTGCCGGCCTCGGCCATGGCGGCGCGGGCGGCCTTGGGGTCCTGCAGGTCGACCTGAACGATGCGGCAGCCGATCTCCGCCTTCAGGCTTTCGAGATCGCTCATGGTGCGGCTGAGGGCAACCACCTCGGCGCCGCGCGCGGCCATCAACTCGGCGCAGGCGCGGCCGATCCCCTTGCCCGCGCCGGTGATGATGACGGTTTTTCCGGAAAATTGCATGATGGCCTCCATTGCCGCATTTCGCGGGCTGTGGCGAAGATGCGTTTATAAACCAGGATAAGGAGCGAGCTCGCTCCGGGTTGATCGCGCCTATTCTAGAAGCGCCGTTGTCGACTGGCGAATCTCGCGCGCGGTGCGCTGCAGGGTCAGAAACGCCTGATAGCGATTGTCATGCAGGCGGCGCTTGAGCCCTTCTGCCGGATGGCATCGCGTTTCGACGCGCGACATGGCCGGCGTTGCCGTTTGCAGGTCCGGATAGCTTCCGGCCGCAACCGCCCCAAGCATGGCCGATCCGAGCAGAACCGGCTCCGGGCAGGCGGTGATTTCGACCGGATAGCCTGTCGCATCGGCAAGCATCTGCCGGGTCAGAGGGTGCGCGCCGCCGCCGCCGCTGACGGAAATCGCGTCAATGGTCGCGCCATTTGCCGCCTGGGTCTCGATGATCTGTCTGAGCCCGTAGCCGAGGCCGCAAATACCGGCGACGTAAAGCGCCACAAGGCTGTCCGCGCCGCTCTCCATCCCCTGTCCCATGATGACGGCGCGCGCATGCGGGTCGGCGAAAGGCGCGCGGTTGCCGAGAAATTCCGGCACCACATGCAGGTCGTCGGCAAGGCGGACGGCTTCGCTCGGCGTGGCGACCAGCGCCAGCGCTTGGTCGGCCAGCCATGCGGGCAGGGCCTTGCCGTCCTGTTTCGCTTTCGTTTCGGCTTCTGCGAAATGGGGATGCAGGCGAACGAGTTGATCGATCGCCGCGCCTGCGGCCGATTGCCCGCCCTCGTTCAGCCACATGCCGGGCACCATGGCGGAATAATACGGCCCCCATACCCCCGGCACGAAAGCCGGCTCGGCGGTCGTGGTCATGGTGCAGGACGAGGTGCCAAACACATAGGCCATGGCACGCTTCGGGTCGCCGGCCCCGCCGCTGGCGCCCACCGTGCCGATGCCGCCGGCATGGGCGTCGATCAGGCCTGCGGCAACGGCGGTGCCGGCGCGAAGGCCCATGGCGCCGGCGGCTTCCGCCGTCAGACCGTTGCCAAGGGGGGTGCCGGGATCGACAACCGTTTTCCCGATACGGGCAAAGTCTTCATCTGCGAGGTCTTCAAGGCCGATCCGGCGGAAATAATCCGCATCCCAGCGGGTTTCATGGGCAAGATAGGTCCATTTGCAGGTGACCGTGCAGGCGGAGCGTTCCGTCGCCCCGCTCGCTTTCCATGTCAGGAAATCGGTCAGGTCGAAGAAATGCTCCGCCGCATCAAAGGTCGCCGGGCGGTTTTCCTTCAGCCAGAGCAGTTTCGGCGTTTCCATCTCAGGGGAAATGCGGCCGCCGACGTAGCGCAGGACATCGTGTCGACCGCGATTGATCCGCTCGGCCTGCTCAAGGGCCCGGTGGTCCATCCAGACGATGATGTCGCGCGCGGGGTCATCTCCGACCGGGAGCGGGCCGTCCGGCCCGCGCACCACCAGCGAACAGGTGGCGTCGAAGCCGACGCCCTTAATCTCACCGGCATCAACGCCCGAAGAACCGACCGCTTCGGCGACCGACTGGCAAACAGCCTGCCAGATCTGTTCGCTGGATTGCTCGACGATGCTGCCATCCGCGCGGTGGATGTCGATGGGGCGCTTGGCCGTGGTCAGCAGATTACCCGCCGCGTCGAAGACGCCGGCTCGCGCCGAGCCGGTGCCGACATCGATGCCCACGAAATAGCTGGTCACGCGTCTCTCCCTGTTCGGTCAGACCCTGTCGAACGCCGTCGGCAGCACGATCATGTCACGGATCGTGACGGTGCGCTTGCGGGTCAGCATGTATGCCACTGCATCGGCTACTTCTTCCGGGTCGATCAGCGCGCCGGCTTCCTTGGCCTTGCGCAGGTTTTCCTCGGGCCAGTCGGCGAGAAGCGCGGAAACCACGGGGCCGGGCGAGACCTGCGCCACGCGCACGCCATGCGGGATCATCTGGCGGCGCATGGTCTGCACGAAGCAGGTGATGGCCCACTTCGAGGATGTGTAGACCGGCTCCCAATAGGCCGGGAAGTGGCCCGCGATCGAGCAGGTGACGATAATGTCGCCGGTCTTGCGTTCGCTCATATGCGGAACCACGGCGTGGACATTCTTCATCACCGCGTTGACGTTGAGGTTCAACATGCGGTCGATGGTGGCCGGATCGGTGTCGGTGAGATCGCCGCCGATATAGGTGCCGGCATTGCAGTAGAGAATGTCGATGTGATCGACCTTCTCCAGGATCTCCGGCACCATGGCGTTGCAGCTGTCGAAATCGAGGAGATCGGTGACCTGCGCAACGGCCCTCGGGCCGAGGCGCTGGACCAGTTCCTCAAGCGCTTGCTTGTTCCGGTCGACCATCACCACCGTCGCGCCGGCGGCCAGAAGCTTCTCGGTTGTGGCAAGGCCGATTCCCGAGGCCGCACCGGTAATGACGGCGATCTTGCCATCCAGCGAAACAGACATTCTTTTCTCCTAGAATCTGCGTTTTGTTGTTGTTTTTGAAGCCGTCTCAGCGCCACTCGCGGCCGATATATATGGCGAGCAGGATGATAAAGCCCTTGATCACGTCCTGAAGGTATGGGTTGATGCCCATCAGGTTCAGGCCGTTGTTGAGGATGCCGAGAAGCAC
The DNA here is from genome assembly GCF_053484255.1 of Martelella sp. FLE1502. NCBI lineage: Bacteria > Pseudomonadati > Pseudomonadota > Alphaproteobacteria > Hyphomicrobiales > Aurantimonadaceae > Martelella > Martelella sp. FLE1502. Next base: position 31,229 of record NZ_JBAKFQ010000008.1, on the reverse strand, counting down.
CGCGCCGATCAGCGTGCCGAGCACCAGCCCGCGCCCGCCGGCAATCGCGGTTCCCCCAAGCACAACGGCGGCGATCGCATCGAGCTCGAAGCCGACGCCGGCATTGGGCTGGCCGGACATCAGACGCCCGGTCAGCACCACCGCCGCAAGCGCCGCCGTCAGACCGGAAATCACATAGACGGCGAATTTCACATACTGGGTTTTCACGCCCGACAGCCTCGCCGCCGTCTCGTTGCCGCCGATGGCATAGACATGGCGGCCGAAGGGCGTGCGCTGAAGCAGCACCCAGGCAAGCGCGTAGATAATGAACATCAGGATGACGGGAACCGGCACATTGCCGATCCGGCCGATGCCGAACCACGCGATCCAGGAAGGCAGGCCGCTGATCGGATAGCCGCCGGAATAGATAAGGCCGAGGCCGCGCGCGATGCCCATCGTGGCAAGCGTCACGATGATCGCTGGCATCTTTCCCCAGGCGACCAGCACGCCGTTGAAGACGCCGAGGCCGATGCCAACGCCGAGACCGGCGAGAAGGCCCACCCATCCGGGCATGCCCATATTGACCATCAGGCCCGCCGCGATCGTTCCGGCAAGCGCCATTACCGCGCCGACCGACAGATCAATGCCGCCTGTCAGAATAACGAAGGTCATGCCGACCGCCAGAATGCCGACGATCGAGACCTGCCTCAGCACGTTGAAGATGTTTGACACGCTGAAGAAATTGTCGCTGGCGATCCCCATCAGGATAGAGACGACGATCAGCCCGGCGAGAGGCAGAACCAACGGCGAATGAAGCAGCGCGCTCCAGTTTCTTTCGGTTGCCTTGTCGTCCGCTTCGGCCGAATTGGCATTTGCATCATGCGACATGTTGAACCCTCCCGGTGGTTGCATGCTTCATTATTTCTTCCGAGTTGATGCTCTCGCCCGTAACGGTGGCGACGATGCCGCCCTGGCGGAAGACGCAGACCCGGTCGGACATGCCGACGATTTCGGGAAGCTCCGACGAGATCATGATGATGGAATAGCCCTTGGCCGAAAATTCCCGCATCAGCTGGTAGATCTCGGCCTTGGCGCCGACATCGATACCGCGCGTCGGCTCGTCGAAGATCAGGACCTTCATGTCGTGGTTCAGCCAGCGGGCGATCACCACCTTCTGCTGGTTGCCGCCCGACAGCGTGTCGACCCGGGCGCGTGGGCCCTGCGACTTGACGCGCACCTGATCCATCGCTGCCTGCGTGGAGAGCATTTCCTTCTTCATGTCGATGAAGAAGCGGGCCGCGCGGTACTTGCGGTAATTGTTGAGCGAGATGTTCTGGACGATCGAAAAGCTGGTGATCAGCCCCTCGGTCTTGCGGCTTTCCGGCAAAAGCCCGATGCCGCGCGCCAGACCGTCCGCGGGCGAGGAAAGGCGCGTCTCCACGCCATCGATCATCATCCTGCAGCGGCTTGCCGGATGGGCGCCGAGCATGGCGAGCGCCGTTTCGGTGCGGCCGGAGCCGACAAGGCCGGCAAAGCCCAGGATTTCGCCCTCGCGCAGTTCGAACTGCGATACCGGGCCGCCCTTGCGCAACTGAAGCTCTTTGACCTCCAGCCGCATGGCGGCATCCGGTTTCGGCGCGGGCTTTGCCGGAAAGCTGTTTTCGATGCGCCGCCCGACCATCATTTCCACGAGCCGGTCGTGATCGACATCGGCGACGCGACAGGCGGCGACGAATTCGCCGTCGCGCAGCACGGTGATGCGGTCGCAGATCTCGAAAATCTCCTCGAGATGATGCGATATGAACACCACCGCGACGCCACGGCCGCGCAATTCGCGCATCACCTTGAACAGGTGCTCGACCTCCGATGGCGTCAGCGTTGCCGTCGGCTCGTCCAGCACCAGGATCCGCGCGTTGAGCGACAGCGCCTTGGCGATTTCCACGAATTGCTGTTCGGCGACCGAAAGCCTGCCGACCGGAACATCGAGCGGAAGGTCGACATCGAGCTGGCGCAGGATCGCACGCGCCCGCTCATGCATGGCCTTGCGGTCGAGCAGGCCGAAGCGATTGCTGATCTCGCGAGCGAGAAACATGTTCTCGACCGCCGTGAGATAGGGGATGAGACTGAATTCCTGGAAGACGATGCCGATGCCGGCATCGATCGCCTCGTCGTAATCGGCGAAATGGCGCTCCTTGCCATCGACGCGTATCGTGCCCTCGCTCGGCCGGAAGATGCCGGAAACGATCTTCATCAGCGTCGACTTGCCGGCGCCGTTTTCGCCAAGAAGCGCATGGATTTCACCGGCCTCGACATGAAGGTCCACGCCATGCAGGACCTCGATCTTCCCGAAGCTTTTCTTGATCCCGTTCAATTCCAGCATGATCTTTTCCCGAGCATGGAAGAGGAAGCCCGCCCCCGGTTCCAGAAGAACGCGGGGGCGGTCCGGAGGAGACGTTACCAGCTGAAGTCGGCTGCGTTCTCGCTATCGACCACGCGCACGTCGATCGGAACCTCTGCCGGCACGACGCGGGCGCCCCACTTCTGGGCAAGCGCCATGGCAAGGCCGACGCGCACCTGGTCGCGCGGGAACTGCGCGGTGGTTTCGATGAACGGCGTGCCGTCGCTGATCGCCTTGACGGCTTCCGGCGCGCCATCGACCGAGGTCAGCTTGATATCCTTGCCGGAGCCCTGAATGGCTGCCAGAGCGCCCATCGCGCCGCCGTCATTCACGGAGAAGATGCCGGCGAGATCTGGGTGCGACTGGATCATGTTTTCGACCACGCCCAGCGCCACCGAACGGTCCTGTCGGCCGTTCTGGACGTCGACCAGCTCGATCCCGTCGAATTCCTCAAGCGCTGCCTTGCAGCCTTCCACGCGCTGAAGGATCGGGATCACCGGAATGCCGTCGAGGATCGCCACCTCGCCCGAGCCGCCGAGCGCCTCGCCGAGATATTTGCACGACTGATAGCCGGCATCGCGGTTCTTGGAGCCGACGAAGGTGTCGACGGGGCCCGCGGCATTGGCATCCACGGCCACCACGATCACGCCCTGCTGCTTGGCCATGTTGACGGCGGATTCGACGCCGGCGCTGTCGGTCGGGTTCAGCAGAAGAATGTCGATATTCTGCTGCAGCATGTCCTCGACATCGGAAATCTGCTTGGCGACGTCATGGCCGGCATCGGTAACGATCACCTCGGCGCCGAGGCTTGCGGCGGCCTCATCCAGCGCTTCCTTCATCGAGACGAAATAGGGATTGTTCATCTCCTGAAAGGTCATGCCGATCTTCAGGCCGTTGTCCTGGGCCATTGCCGGCAATGCGGTCGTTGCGGCAAGGGCTGCAGCGGTCAGTGTCTTGGTCACGATATTCATATCAGGTCCTCCCGTTGGTGAGGGCAGGCAAAGGCCGCCCGTTTCCGGACAACACCATGTCGCCCGAATTGCTGAATTTCGATTTTTGCTCTGCGGTTAGTCGGCCATGGCCAGAGCCCCGTTGGCCGCAAACGTCGTCCTGAACTGCGAGGGCGACATGCCCTTGAACTTCAGGAAGTGGCGATTGAAGTTGGACAGGTTCGAAAACCCGACCTCGTAGCAGATCTCGGCGACCTTGATCTCCTCGGAATCAAGAAGAAGCCGGCAGGCGAGATCAATGCGTAACTGGTTCTTGTAGCGCACCAGCGTCGTGCCCGTGTGGCGCTTGAAGGCCCGTGAAAATGCGCTCGTGCTCTGCCCGACAAGTTCGGCAAGTTCGCTCTCGTCAACCGGCTCCGTCAGGTGTTCGCGCAGATGGGCGATGGCGCGATTGACCCCGCGGGAATCGATATCGGAAAGGTCGAGCTCGTAGCTGAGGCTTGCCAGCACTTCCGGATCCTCGGACTCGGCCAGAATGTCGAGTATCTGCCAGAACAGCGACAGGCGCTGCATGCCGCGCGCTTCGATCAGCCGTTCGAGCAGCGGCCGCACGGCCCGGCTCGTGGCGTCGTCGAAGAGCAGGCCGCGATGGCTGCGCTCCAGAAGCGGGCGGATCGCCTGCATCTCCGGCATCGCCGCGCAGGCGTCCTCGATGAATTTTTCGGGAAACTGGATGATCAGCGAGCGTAGCGGGACGGTTTCGTCGTGCTCGATATCGCTGATCCAGTTCTGCGGCAGGTTGGGGCCGGTCATGATCAACTGGCCGGGACCGAAATCGCCGATGAAGTCGCCGATATAGAACTTGCCGGAGGTGTCCACGACAAGATGAATTTCGTATTCGGGGTGATAGTGCCAGCGAACCGTGCGGAACGGGTAGCCATGCTTCCATGCCGCGAAGGATTCACCCTTGCGAATGTGTACAAGCTCCAGATCCGGTTGCATCCTCTGATCCTCCCTCGTCGGCGATAGTCGGGCGGCGTTTGTCGTGGCTCCCTCCACGGCATCAACGGTGGAGAAACACTACGCTGCGGCCATGGTTCGCCTCAACATCACCACGGAAAATTTACTGATACTTTTTTGACCGGTAATGCGTCGAAATTGAAAGGGCGGCGTTTGTGAACACGCCTGAGGCTGCCGCAATGCAGAAATCTCATATCGCAACGCAGCGTAAAACGGTCGAGTTTTCGGGCTAAATTGAGGAAAATGCTGCGAAATACGTCTGATTGCCAATTGTCAATCAGGAAGGCGCGTGGTCGATAAGCACCATTCGGCGCTTATACTTTTCTTGCAGTTTTGAGGGGGTGAAACGGGTTTTCATCAGAACAGGGGGCGCTCGGCCCCAAACCGGTCCCGCCGAACCGCGGGACCGGCCAATGGCGGATCAATCCGGCATCACGATCTGGAGTTTGACGTCGGTTTCGCGGGCCTCGACGGCGCGGTCGAAGGCGGCGATGCTGTCGGCAAAGGGCAGGGTATCGGAGATCAGCCGCTTCAGGTCGACCTTGCCTGACGCGATCAGGGCGATCGCGCGGTCATAGACATTGGCATAGCGGAACACGGTCTCGACGCGAAGCTCCTTGGCCTGCAGGCCGACGATATCGACGGGAACGGGCTCGACCGGCATGCCGACCAGCACGACCGCGCCGCCGGGGCGCGCAAGCTTGTCCACGCCGAGGATGGCGGGTGCGGCGCCGGAGCATTCGAAGACCACATCCGCGCCCCAGCCATGGGTGGTTTCGGCAACCGCCTCGGCGGCCGGGCGGTTCCTGATATTGACCGTCTCGATGCCGTCATAGGCGCCGATAATATCCAGCTTCGGCTGGGCAAGATCGGCGACGATGACCTTGGCGCAACCGCCGGCCAGCGCCGCCAGCGCCACCATCATGCCGATCGGTCCCGCGCCGGTGACCACGGCGATATCGCCGGGCTGGATGCGGGCGCGCAGTGCGGCCTGCATGCCTATGGCGAACGGCTCGACCATCGCCCCTTCCGCGAAGCTCACCGTATCCGGCAGCCTGTAGGTGAAGGCGGCCGGGTGGATCACCTCCGGCGTGAGGCAGCCATGGATCGGCGGCGTTGCCCAGAACCGCACAGAGGGATCGACATTGTAGATGCCGAGCTTGGACGCACGCGAGGTGAAATCCGGGATGCCCGGCTCCATGCAGACCCGGTCTCCCGCCTTCAGATGCGTGACATCCGACCCGGTCTCGATCACGGTGCCGGAGGCCTCATGGCCGAGGATCATCGGTTCATGAACCACGAAATGGCCGATCTTGCCGTGGGTGTAATAGTGAACATCGGAGCCGCAGATGCCGACCGTGTGGGTCTTGATGCGCACATCCTGCGGGCCCAGCGCTGTGTCTACCTCGAAGTCGCGCAGCGAAAGTTCGCCTTTCTTCTCCAGAACCAGTGCCTGCATGTCATGCCTCCCGTGAGAAATTTGATAGGATCGCGGCCGTTTTGGCCCGTGATTGCTCTTTGGCTAATCTTTTCGAAACGGCTGCGTAAACAAAAAAGCGCGTTTCAGCGTTGATAATTTTCTGTGCGGTGAAAAAAGTATCAGGGTCGTTTGCTCGGCGTATCAATTGCCTTCGCGGCAGCTCAGAGCGGGCCTAACCCCTCAGCTCTCACCGGCGCTGTCGAAGCGCGCTCGACCAGCCAGCAGGCGAGCTCCACGCGCCGCGCCGGCAGGCGGGTGACGCCGAGATCATCGAGCAGCAGGCTGAGGGCTGCGGAGCCGATGTGGCGCATGGGGATATGCATCGTCGTTAGCGGCGGGTCGGAAAAGCCCGACAGCGGCAGATCGTCCATGCCGACCACCGAGAAATCCTCCGGCACGCGATAGCCGGCCTGCTGGATGGCGAGCATCGCGCCGTAGGCGAGGCTGTCGCCTGCGGTCAGCACGGCCGTGAAATCGGCGCCGCGCTTTTCCAGCCGGTCGGCGATCGCGCGGCTTGCAAGTTCGGGCAGCCAGTCCTCGACCGTCACCACGAGATCGTCGATATCCGCGATCCCGCGGGTGCGCAACGCATCGCGCCAGCCCTCGAAACGACGCTCGATCGTGCGTCGGCCCGGATGCATCAAAAACAGGATGCGGCGGTGGCCGAGATCGAGAAGGTGGTCGGCGGCGAGCCGTGCTGCGGAGCGGTTGCACGGCGTCACGCTGGAGTGGCGCATGGCCGGATCATCGCCGTTGATCAGCACGATCGGCTTGGAAAATCCGCCCGAACGGGTCAGCACCTGCGCATCATCCAGCGTCAGAAACAGGCAGCCGGCAACGGAGGCGTCCGCCTCGCCCTCGGCCAGAAGCTGCGCCTCATCCTCGGGGGTCGCAACCGCGCGGGTGACCAGTTCGATGCCGAGCGCCTCGGCCCGTTCGTTGAGGCCGTCGAGAACGTGGTAGGTGAACTGGTTGCGCTGGTGGTCGATCATCGCAACGCTCGATGTCGCGAGGATAATGCGGCGGCCGGCGGCGGATGTCGGGTTGACATAGCCGAGCGCGAGCGCCGTCTCGACGATCTTCGCCCGCAACTCGTCCTTCACCCCGCCGGTGCCTGCGAGCGCCCGCGATGCGGTCGATACCGATACCCCGCAATTGCGGGCGATTTCCTCCAGCCGGACCCGTCGGTTCGGCTTGCCGCGCTTGCCGTGAATCGTCAATGCCTCCTGTTTGCGCCAAAACTGCAAAAAATTTGCAAATTGCGCAACAGCTTTTTGTGTGGAACAGTTCGCCTTGAGGAATGTACGGGAGGAAATATGCCGATAACGGCCAATCAGATTTCCGACAGCTTGTCGGCGCTGGTGCGCGGGATGACGGGGCTGCGTCACGACGGACGCTTCGATGAGCCCAATCTCGACGGCACGCCCGGCGATTATGTCAGCTTCGACAGTTGGGAGTGGCCGCAGGGCGTCGGGCTTTATGGCCTGCAGCGGCTGTGGCGGCACACCGGCGACGCGGCGCATCTGAAAATCCTCGAAGACTGGTACGACCGCCGGATCGAGGCGGGCCTGCCGAAGATGAACGTCAACACCACCGCGCCGATGCTGGCGCTCAGCGAAATCTGGCGGCGCGAACGTCAGCCGCGCTACGAGGCGGTGTTGCGCGACTGGGCCGAGCGGGTGGTGACCGAGATGCCGCGAACGCCGGAAGGCGGCTTCCAGCACGACGTTTCCGACAAGATCAACGACAATGAGCTGTGGGACGATACGCTGTTCATGGTCGCGCTGTTCCTCGCCTCCTATGGTCAGGCATCGGGCGAGCGGCGCTTCGTCGACGAGGCGGAGCGCCAGTTTCTGGTGCACGCCCGCTATCTCGCCGACCCGAAAACCGGGCTCTGGTATCACGGCTGGACCTTTGCCGGGCGGCACAATTTCGCCCGCGCGCTCTGGGGCCGCGGCAATGCCTGGATCACGGTCGGCATTCTCGAACTGATCGAACTCTGCGACCTGTCGCCTTCGGTGGAGGCCTATCTTCTCGGTGTGCTTCAGACCCAGATCGAGGCGCTGCTGAAGTTCCAGACGGCGTCGGGCGCATGGACCACGCTGGTCGACGACCCGTCATCCTATGAGGAAATCTCGGCGACGGCCGGCTTCGGCTTCGGGTTGATGAAGGCCGCGCGCATGGGCCTCGGGCCGAAAGGCTGCGAGGCGGCGGGGTTGCGGGCGCTCGATGCTGTCATGAAAAATATCAGTGATGACGGCGTGGTCTCCAACGTCTCCTATGGCACCCGCATGGGCCATGATCTGCAGTTCTACCGCGACATTCCGGTGCAGCCGACAGGCTATGGGCAGGCGCTTGCGATCCTGTGTCTTGCCGAAGGCCTGCATCACAGCAATGAAAGGATGAGCAAAGCATGCTGAAAACGCTCTATGGCGCTTCGCCTGCCGATATCGACAACATGAACACGGCGCGGCTGCGCGACGAATTCATGGTGGAAGGCCTGTTCACAGCGGGCGAAATCCGGTTTGCCTATACCCATGTCGACCGCATGATCGTCAGCGGCGCGGTTCCGACTTCCTCCGCGCTTTCCTTCGGCGATGGGGCCGAAGTTGGCACAGAATCGTTTTTCGACGCGCGCGAAATGGGCATCGCCAATCTCGGCGGTCCGGGCGCGATCACGGTCGATGGTGCGCGCCATGAACTCGACAACCGAGATATCCTCTATATCGGCCGGGGCGCCAAGAGCGTCAGCCTGGAAAGCGCGGATGCCGGCAAACCGGCGCGGTTCTACATGAACTCGGTGCCCGCAGGCGCAGACATTCCGCATCGCCTGATCAAGCGGGCCGAGTCCAAGCCGCTGGTGATGGGCGATGAGGCGAAGTCCAACAAGCGCGAACTGCGCATGTATATCCATCCGGAAGTGGCACCGTCCTGCCTTCTGTTGATGGGCATCACCGATCCCGCGCCGGGCAGCATCTGGAACACCATGCCACCCCATCTCCACGAGCGGCGCATGGAGGCCTATTGCTATTTCGATCTCGATGACGAAGACCGCGTCTTTCACCTGATGGGCCGTCCCGACAATACCCGCCATCTTGTCGTCGCCAATGGCGATATCGTGATCTCGCCGGCATGGTCGATCCATATGGGCGCGGGCACCGGGCCCTATGCCTTTGTCTGGGGCATGACCGGCGAAAACCAGGCTTATACCGATGTCGATCCGGTTGCGATCAGGGAGCTCAGATGAATTCGGCATTGAACCAGACGGACAGAACGCTCCGCCGTCCGCTTGCAGCGGGCCAGCCGGTCGTCTACTGGCGGCTTTCGGCGACGGAAGAGGCGCGCTACGACGTGCCCGACCAGCCGATGCAGGGGGAAATGGACCCCTTCTTCTTTCTGACCAAGCACAAGAACTTCATCCCGCACGAATATCCCTGCCGGACACAGTTTGCCGCCGAGCGGCGCGGAAAAAGGCCCGTGATCGGCGAGACAAGGCCGGACCTTACCCGTACATGGCTGCCCTTCGGCTCGCCGCGCGTGGACCTGTCGGGCTTCTGGTTCCGCGCCACCGAACTCAAAACCTTCGCGGAAACGACGATCCGCGCCGCATCCGCCGGCGAGGCCCGGCTGGCGCTGCGCACCTGCGGCGGCGCGGTGCTGTTCGTCAATGGCCGCGAAACCGGCTTCATGGCGCCCTATGGCCGCAATCTCGAAACGATCGAGGAATTCACGGTTCAGCTTGAAGCCGGCGACAATGTCATCGGCATCGTCTTTGATGATCTGGCCGAGCGCGACGCGCGTTATTATTTCCAGCTCGATTATCTGTCCGGCCCGGTGGTCGAGCATGCCTTGCCAATTCCAGTCGAGGCTCCCGTCGCCGATGCGATGGAAGCCATGCTCGCCTCCATGCATTTCGAAAAGCCGGTCTATGGCGAGGGTGAGGTGGCGCTCGTTGCCGATACCGGCCTGCCGGTGGATGTGACGGCGAAGGTGGTGATCGAGGGCGACTTCATGTCGATCGAGAAGCCGCTGAGCTTCGAGCGCACGCTCGCGGTCGGAGCGCTGCGGCTGGCGGTGGCCGACACCGCCGATCTGCCCGCCGATTTCCGCCATTTCAAGGTTACGCTGGCGCGCGGCGATTACGCCGTCTCGCGCGTCTTCGGCGTAGAGCTCTGCCATGTGGCGCGTCAGGGCAAGGCTCCGGAAAACCTCCCCGAGCGCATCACAGAAGCGCTCGGCGAAGTCGCCAACCACGCCGAGGGTGATACGGTGCGCGCGCTTGCCCGCCTCGCGATCGGCATGAGCGGCGATGAAACCGACGCGATGATCGAAAGCGCGCTGCCGGCGATCGAGGATTGCCATGACTGCGCCGATTTCATCCTCGTGCCGCTGCTCTGGTGCCGCGCCGCCTATGGCGATGATATCGGGGCCAAGGTCCGCGACCGCGTCGATGCCGCCATCCTCAACTATCGCTACTGGATGGATGAGCCCGGCAACGACGTTCAGTGGTATTTCTCGGAAAACCACGCGCTGCTGTTTCATACGGCCGCCTATCTCGCCGGCCATATGCTGACCGAGGCCCGGTTCGTACGCTCGCAGCGGACGGGCACCGAGCAATCCGCCATCGGCGCCGCGCGCGTGCGCGCCTGGCTGGATCACTTCGAGAAATGGGAAATGGCGGAGTTCAATTCCGCGCCCTATTTCCCGATCGATCTGAAGGGCCTGTGCGCGCTTTATGCGCTGGCGCCCGATCGTGACATTGCCGAGCGCGCGGGCAAGGCCATCATCCGGCTTGTCGAGATCCTTGCCCGCTCGGCCCATCACGGCGTCATGACCGGCGCGCAGGGCCGGTCCTACGAGCACACGCTCCGGGCCTCGCGCACGCTTGAGCTTTCCGGCATTGCTCGGATGATCTGGGGGCGCGGTAATTACGGCATGCGCTTCCACGCTCTGCCGCAGCTGGCGCTCTGCCTGCGCGATCACGGTTTGCAAATACCGGCAGAGCTTGCCGCTATCGCGTCGGTTTCCGGCAGCGAGGGCCATGAGTGGACCTTCGCCCAGGGGCAGGACCGGTTTGCACGGCTCTACCACTACAAGACGGCGTCTTACGCGCTTGGCACCGCCGCGGCCTATCGCTGGAACCAGTGGGGCTATCAGGAAACGGTGCTGCATCTGCGCCTCGGCGACAATCCGGATGCAACGATCTGGATCAACCATCCGGGCGAGGTGCTGCATTCGGGCTATGGACGACCATCCTATTGGGGCGGCTCGGGCACGCTGCCGCGCGTTCACCAGTATCGCAGCCTTGCGATCGCACGTTTCGAATGCGCCGAGGAGCAGCCGGATTTCACCCATTGCTGGTTCCCGCAATCCGTCTTCGACGAGGCCCGAATCGGCCGAGATACGGCGCTGGCGGTGAGCGGCGGCGGCTGCGTGCTGCTGAAGGTCGATGCCGGGCTGGCGCTCGTCGCGACCGGACCGACGGCGGGCAACGAGCTGCGCGCGCCCGGCCGCAAGGCGACATGGATCGTGCGCATGGCCGAGCGCGACAAGGCAAACGAGATTGAGAAGGATTTTGTAACCCTCAGTCTTGTGGACGAGGCCAATGGCGATATTCTGGTCGACGATCCTGAATATGGCAGGGTCCGCTTCGGAGCCGATGGCTCCGTCGAGGCGGAGGGCCGCAGGCTCGACCCGTCGGAATGGACGATCGCGGGCGCGGCGCGGACGTTCCGGGATTAAGGTTTTGCCGGAGGGCAGGGAGAGCCCTCTGGAGACGCCTGCCGTGGGGTGGGCAACAAATGCCGATGATCGGCAAGGGCGAAGGCCCGGTTAAGAGGAGGAAAATGATATGAAAAATGCTGTCAGCATTCTGTCCATCGTCGCGGCGGGGTTCATGGCCTCGACATCGGCGTTCGCGGGCGATGTGCGCATCATGTGGTATTCGGACGGCGTCGAGGGCGAGGTCATGCAGGACCTTATCGACCGCTTTCAAAAGGACAATCCGGATATCAACGTCACGCTCGACAACGTTGCCTACAAGGTGATCCAGGAACAGCTTCCGATTCAGCTCGAAGCCGGCCAGGGCCCCGATATTGCCCGCGTCACCGATCTCAAGGCTTTGGCCGATCACTGGCTTGATCTGCGGCCCTATCTTTCCGATCCGGCCTATTGGGAGGAGAATTTCGGCGCGCAGGCCGACTGGATGCGCCCTGATGGTTCGGATGCCATTACCGGCTTCATGACCCAGCTCACGCTCACCGGCGGCTTCGCCAACAAGACGCTGTTCGAGCAGGCGGGTGTCGATCTGCCGGGCGACAAGGCCACCTGGGATGACTGGGTCAATGCCTCGGCCGAAGTCGCCAAGAGCCAGCAGACGGCGGCGGCCTTCGCCATCGACCGTTCCGGCCATCGTATTTCCGGCCCGAACGTCTCTTACGGCGCAAACTATATCGGCCCCGATGGTATGCCGGCCCCGGTCGATGAGGGCACCAAGACCTTCGGAACCAAGCTCGTCAACTGGACCAATGACGGGTTGATGCTGAAGGATACCTGGGTATCGGCCGCAGGCTCCACCTATCGCGCGGCTGCCGACGATTTCATCAACGCCCAGATCCCGTTCTACTATTCGGGTAGCTGGCAGGTCGCCAACCTCTCCACCAAGATCGGCGACGCCTTTGACTGGGTGGCGATCGGTTCGCCCTGCGGCACGGCGGGTTGCTCTGGCCTCAAGGGCGGCGCAGCGCTCGTCGGCATCAAATACACCAAGAACCCGGAAGACGTCGCCAAGGTCATGGAATATCTGGCGAGCCCCGAGATCGTGAAGGAGTTCTCCGAGCGCACCCTGTTCCTGCCGGCGCACAAGGGCGTGGTTGCCGAAGGCGGCCTGAACTGGGATACCGACGACAAGAATGTCGGCCCGGCGCTCGATGCCTTCGTCAAGTCCTCGGCGGAAACGCTGCCCGCCGCCGACGCGCTGCCGGCATGGAAGTGGGCGTCGGCCTATTACGGCGCGCTCGTCACCCGCATCAGCCAGGTCATGGCCGGTGAACTGACCCTCGACGAAGCCTGGACGCGTATCGACCAGGATATCGCCGACAAGGTCCAGCAGTAGGCTAGCGCGGAAAAGTGGCGAACCTGTCCGACATAAAGCGCATGACCGGCTCCGTTATCACGGCGCCGGTCATGTGGCTGGCCGCGCTTTTGAACCCGCCGCTCAAGGTCTGGCAACGGGCCACGGGCACCGGCGGCATGGCGGCGTTCTTCCTGGCGCCGAACATGGCGATTTTCGGCGTGTTCGTGCTGATCCCGCTGGTCATGAACTTCTTCTATTCGATGACCTCCGGCTCGGCCTATTTCCTGGCCGACCGGACCTTTGTCGGTCTCGAGCAATATGGCCGGCTTCTCGATTGCGGAAATTATCTCGATCCCGGCACCTGCCGCGAGGATCTGTTCTGGAAGGCGGCGCAGAACACTGCGATCTTCGTGTTCTTCCAGGTCTCGCTGATGACGCTGACGGCGATGATCACCGCGCTGATCCTCAACCGCAAGATCGCGGGCAGGGGCTTCTGGCGGGCGGTGTTCTTCTTCCCCGTGCTGCTGTCGCCCGTGGTCGTCGGCCTGATCTGGCGCTGGATCCTGCAGCGTCAGGGCCTGCTCAACTACGTTCTCTACACATTCGGCGCCGATACCCATGACTGGCTGACCGAGCGCCTGCCGGCCTTCACGGCGGCGGTCTCTGTTTCGGTCTGGGCGCATATGGGCTTTTTCACGCTGATCCTGCTCGCCGGTCTTCAGGCGATCCCGCGCGATCTTTACGAGGCCGCCGAGATGGACGGCACCAAGCCGGCGCGGGTGTTCTGGCGGATCACCCTGCCGCTGCTGATGCCCAACCTTCTGGTGGTCATCGTGCTGTCGCTGATCCGCGCCGTGCAGATATTCGATGAGGTTTATGTGCTGACCGGCGGCGGTCCGGGCACCTCCACCATGTATTTGACCCAATATATCTACGAGGTCGGCTTTGCCTCGCTGCTACGCAATCCGGGTCTTGCCGCTGCTGCCTCGATCATGATGGGGCTGGTGCTGGTGGTTCTCACGCTGGTGCAGCTCGGCCTTGGGCGGCGCAATGAACAGAAGGGAGCGCGCGAATGAGTGCCGTTTCGAAGTTCCTGTTCCGCCGTCGGGGCGGCGATGGCTGGCACTGGACGGATATCGTCACATGGGTCTGGCTCATCGGCGGGCTGATCATCATGTTCGGCCCGGCGCTGTGGCTGGTGTTTTCCTCCTTCAAATCGCCGGCGCAGCTTGCCGAGTTCCCGCCCACCATCCTCCCCTATGTCAGCCAGCAGGTGGAGGTCGAGGGCTATGACCAGCCGCTCAATCTTTATGACGTGACGCTGCCGGACGGCTCGACCAGAGTGCTCGCCGAGGTGCGCCGCATCGGCATCGTCGCGCAGATGGTCGATCCCGCCGATCCCGGCGAGATCATCAAGGTCAATATCGCCGAGCGCACGCCGGTGCGCGAGATCGGCTTTGCCACGGAGAACTACGTTACCCCGCTGGAGAGCAATGACTTCCTGCTCTATCTGCGCAATTCCGTGTTCGTGACCCTGATGGCGACGCTGATCACGCTGATCACCAATTCGATGGCGGCCTTTGCGCTCTCGAAATACAAGTTCCGCGGACGCGATGCGGTGCTGATGCTGATCGTCGGCACGCTGATGGTGCCGCTGTCGGTGCTGCTGGTGCCGCTCTATTCGGTCGTCAGCGCCGTCGGCCTCTACAACTCGCTCTGGGGCGTGATCCTGCCGACGGTGGCGACGCCCACGGGCGTGTTCCTGCTGCGCCAGTACATGCTGACGATTCCCGACGAATTGCTGGACGCCGCGCGCATGGACAATGCGTCGGAATGGCAGATCTACTGGCGCATCGTGTTGCCGCTGGCGGCGCCCGCTCTGGCGGTGCTCGCGATCTTCTCGGTGGTCTGGCGCTGGAACGACTTCCTCTGGCCGTTGGTCGTGCTGTCCTCGAAGGAGGTCTACACGCTCCAGGTCGGGCTCAATACCTATGCCGGCGAGCTGAACGTCCAGTGGCACTACATTCTGGCGATGACGGTGGTGACCATGATTCCGGTCGTGCTGGTCTTCGTCTTCCTGCAACGCTTCATCACTTCCGGCATCGCCGGTTCCGGACTGAAATAGGGTGCCATCATGGGACAGATAACGCTGAACAAGGTTGATCGGGCTTATGGCAAACTCAAGGTCCTGCACGACATCAATCTCGATATTCCGGATGGCGAGTTCACGGTTCTGGTGGGCCCGTCGGGCTGCGGAAAATCGACGCTGCTGCGCCTGATCGCCGGTCTCGACAAGCCCACCTCCGGCGAGATCATCATCGACGGCAAGGACGTGACAAAGGCGTCGGCCGCCGATCGCGGGCTTGCCATGGTGTTCCAGTCCTATGCGCTCTATCCGCATATGACGGTGCGCCAGAACCTCGCCTTCGGGCTGGAAAACATCCATATGCCCAAGCCGGAGATCGAGAGCCGGATCCAGGAGGCCGCGCGCATGCTGGAAATCGGGCCCTATCTCGACCGCCGGCCGGGCCAGCTTTCGGGCGGGCAGAAGCAGCGCGTGGCGATCGGCCGGGCGGTGGTGCGCAACCCGACGGCCTTCCTGCTTGACGAGCCGCTTTCCAATCTCGATGCCGAACTGCGCATCACCATGCGGGCCGAGCTTTCGGGCCTGCACGAGCGGCTGACGACCACCATGGTCTATGTCACCCATGATCAGGTCGAGGCGATGACGCTGGCCGACCGGATCGTGGTGATGCGCGCCGGCAGGATCGAGCAGATCGGCAAGCCGCTGGACCTGTTCCACCGGCCGGCGAACCTGTTCGTCGCCGGCTTCATCGGCGCGCCGCGCATGAATCTCGTTCCGGTCACCGTGACTTCGGTCGAAGCCGATGCTGTCCATGTCGAGGGACCGGGCGGACTCGTCGCCCGGATTGCCTGCGAAGACAGCGGGCTGAGGTCCGGCGATGCCGCGACGCTCGGGGTCCGCCCGCATGATTTCTCGGAGGGCGGCGAGGACGCAATCGAGGCGGAGGTTACGCTGATCGAGGCGCTCGGCCCGGAGACCGTCGTTCATGCGAACACCGATGGCGGGCAGAAGCTGGTGGCCGTTTTTGGCGGCGGGGCTGTCGATCCCGAGGCGACGCATGTTTCGCTGCGCTTCGATCCCGAGCGGGTGCATCTCTTCAACAGCGACGAGCAGCGGGTGAACTAGAGCGCGTCCAGGAAAAGTGGATACCGGTTTTCCGTCCGGACGCGCGCAAAAACAAACAGATAGAGCATTCCGCAGTCAGGCGAGGCCGATATGACGGTCGAGAAAGGCAAACACCGCTGCGCGCATCGCCGGCGTTTCCACATGGCCGGCCTCCGGCTCGCGCACGAGAACGAGCCGGTCAGCCGCTCTCGCTTCTTCATAGGCGCGTCGCGTCTGGTCAAAGGCAGTTTCGAAGGCGGCCGGCGGCGTCAGCGGATCGAGATCGCCGATGCCGATGAGCTGCGGTCGCGGCGCGATCAGCCCGGCGATCTCGCCATTGCCGGCGAGGCCGAGAAGGCCGGGGACGGTGAGATAGATGCCGTGGAGGTCGATATTGCCGGCGTCGATCAGCGCGGCGTAATCGGCATAGGCGCAGAGATGCGCGCTCGCGGCGAGGCGGGGTTCTGCGGCCGCCAGCCAGTAGCTGAAGGTCGCGCCCATGGAAATGCCGAAAACGGCGATCCTGTCGGCGATGATGTCGGGGCGGGAGGCCAGCCACTCGAAGGCGGCGGCCTGCTCGCCGAGCATCTGCCCGGCAAGGCTCTTGCCGTTCCAGAGTGCCGCCTTGGCGCGGGCGCTTTCACCGGGGCAGGAGCGGGCGCCAAAGGCCGGCAGCTCGACCATCAGCACCGCATAGCCCCGGCGCGCGAATTCCGGGCCGAGCGGCGAGAGCAGCGCCCCGCGCCCGGAAAGAAGCTCGTCCGCGCCGATCTCATAGGCGTTGCCGTGGGCATGGATATAGAGGATCGCCGGAACCGGTGCATCGCCGGGCGGGCGCAGCAGAAAGCCGCGCGCATTCTCACCGTTTGCGGTGGCGAAGGTAAGCCGTTCCAACCGCATCCCGTCGTGATTGACGCCGACGCATTCGGTGAGCGTCAGCGGATGCGCGCCGATCTCGAACTTTTCACGCAGGGCCTGTCTTAGTGCCATCACTTACCCGGAGAGCCGACCATGAGTATCGATACCTATCTTAAACACCAGTTCAGCCTTGAAGGCCAGCGCGCGCTGGTCACCGGCGGGGCAAGCGGCATCGGCCAGGCGATCGCCGTTGCCTTGGCCGAAGCCGGGGCGGATGTGGCGATCACCGTGCATTCGAACCCGGGCGATGAGACGGCGCGGCTTGTCGGCGAGACGGGTCGCACCTTTGCCCGTCTCCCAGCCGATCTTGGCGCGATCGACGCCGTCGGGGCGGAGAATCTTTTGGAGGCAGCCGCGGACAACCTGGAGGGCGATATCTCGATCCTCGTCAACAATGCCGGCACGATCCGGCGCGGCGACGCTGTCGACCATGCGGAGAGCGACTGGCGGGCAGTGCTTTCGGCCAATCTCGACGCCGTCTGGTTCCTGTCTCAGGCCGCCGCAAGGCGAATGCAGGCGGAGGGTTCGGGGCGGATCATCATGACCGCGTCGCTGCTGTCGTTTCAGGGCGGCATCCGCGTGCCGGGCTATACCGCTTCCAAGCACGGCGTCGCCGGCCTGACCAAGGCGCTCGCCAACGAACTCGCGCCCCACGGGGTCACGGTCAACGCGATCGCGCCGGGCTATATCGCCACGGCCAACACCAAGGCGCTGCGCGAAGACCCGGAGCGTTCCCGGCAGATTCTCGAGCGCATTCCGGCCGGGCGCTGGGGAAAGTCGGAGGATATCGCCGGCGCGGCCCTGTTCCTGGCTTCGCCCGCAGCGGCCTATCTCAACGGCCATATCCTGGCGGTAGACGGCGGCTGGCTGGCGCGCTGAGCGGTTACCCTTGGGGCGTTTGCCTGCCGGTCGAGCGCCTCAATGGCAGTGCACCTTGCCGACTTTTTTCTCCATGTGGCAGCATTGGCCGGGCGGCGAGCTCTTGCGGCAGCCGCCGCCATGGGCAAAGGCGGCGGTCGTGGTTGAAAGCGCCAGCAAGGCTGCGAGACAGAACCTGATCACCGTGTTTTTCCCTCCCCACTTGCCGTTACCGCCTGTGCCGGGTCGGCGGCATTTGCGGTTCCATCAGTCGTATTGAAGCATACATCACCGGAATTCACTTCCGCCCACAAGTGAAAACTGCTTTGGTGCCGCAATGTCTTCCCAACAAACGAACGCATCCGGCCAGCTCACCGGTATTGCCCTGATCACCTTTGCGGTGCTGCTGCTGTCACTGTCCGACGCCCTGGTGAAGTTGACCGGGGCGCATTACAGCCTCGGTCAGCTGATCCTCATGCGCTCGCTCGGTGCTGGCTTTCTCCTTTGCCTGTGGGCGTGGGCGCGGGGCAGGGGGCTTCGCGCTACCCGTCCGCTATGGGTTACGCTCAGAAGCCTGTGCCTAGTGGCGATGTGGTTCTTTTACTATGCGGCGCTGCCTGAAATTCCGCTGGCGCTGGCCGCCGCCTGCTACTACACCGCGCCGCTCTGGATGGCGCTGCTCTCGCGGGTGGTGTTGGGCGAGCCGCTTGGATTGCGCAGGGCGGCGGCGGTGGTTGCCGGGGCGGTGGGCGTGTTTCTGGCCGTCAACCCGACGGCTGCCTCGCCATCGCCCTATGTCGTTCTGCCGCTGCTCGCGGCGCTGTGCTACGCCATGAGCGCCATCATCACCTGGAGCCGGTGCCGGGCGGAGCAGCCGGTGGCGATGGCGTTCAACCTCAACGTCGCGCTGGTCGTCGCCGGCGGCGGGCTTGTCGCAGCACTTTCGGTGACCGGAGCGGGCGTCGACGGCAGTTTCATTTTCGGCGTCTGGCCCGCGCTCGGCGCTGTCGACTGGGCGGTGCTCGGCCTGCTGGCGGCGTTTCTGATGATCATCACGGTGTCGGTGGCCGGGGCCTATCGCATGGCGCCCGCGCCGGTGATCGGCCTTTTCGACAATGCCTATCTGGTTTTCGCAGCGGCCTGGGGCGTTGCGTTTTTTGGGCAAATTCCGTCGCCGGTCGAAATGGCCGGAATGGCGCTTATTCTGGCGGCCGCAGTCACGGCGGCGCGCGCGCCTCGGGCGCGGGCCGACGCTCCGTCGCCTACCCGGATTGCGGCGAAATGACGTCCGCCTGTGTTCATGACTGGTTTTTTGGGCGGATTAAATTATCGTAACATATTGAAAAATATGCTAAAATAACAGAATATTCATTTTCCGAAAGCTGCAATCGGGCGTAGTCAGTCGCTCCGCGGCGAGACATTTGTCTCCGCCTGCCTCAACAACCGAGGAATACTGTCATGAAGAAGATCATTGCACTTTCGCTCGCAACCCTGATGATCGGTTCCGGCGCGGCGCTGGCCGCCCAGCCCTTCAACCCGACCATGTACGGCGCGAAGCAGACCACCGCCGATCAGGAGATCGCCCGCATCTCCGCGCCCGGAACCATCTTCACCACACAGGTCAGCGGCGGGGCCGGCTGGACGGCCTCCAAGACCTACAAGGTGCAGCCGGACGGGACGGCGAAGCTGATCGATCTCGGCTATATCAACAACAACTGACCTTATGCCCGTTGATGCCTTGCAGGCTCCGCAGCAAGCCGCTGCGGAGCCTCTCTGCTGACGTGTCTTGGATTCCGGGGGAAACGAATTCAACCAAGTAATATTTTAGATTACAAGCATATATAAATGTTAAAAATAGTTTAGGAATTTTATTACTTGCATATTGCGCCTCATTGAAAACATAAATATCGTCATGGAAAATATATTACTTGCATATATACAAGTAATTCGGTGCGCCAGATATGTGATTCATGGGGGTTCGCCAGTATTCGGCGATATCCCGAAAGTTTTGCGGATGCGGTGCCGCGTCTTGCGATTTCAACAAGTCGAGCAGCCCGGAGGACGGTCCGGGGTGGACGTTTCATGGGGGACATTATGGGCGTTTCGAAGGGATTTCATCATTCCGTTGATCGGGTGCACCAGAGCGGCGCCGAGCGCTCGGCGGCCGGCAAGCGCCTTTCGCGCTTCCTCGCGGGCACGGCGTTTTCCGGCGTTGTCCTGCTCGGCGCATCGGGCGTCTATCTTTCCGGCAGCAGCGAGGCATGGGCGGTGGCCTGCCAGCCGGACGTCGTCGGCAGCACGACATACACATTCGATGATCCCGGCCCCTGCGAATTGACGCTGCCTTTCGTCACCTATAACGGCCAGAATTACACCGTTACGATCGATGACGGCGCCCAGGTGACCACCAATGGCGGCAATCTCTACATCGGTTCGCCGGGCGCAGCCGGAGGCGCACCGGGTGGCGGCAATATGAGCCTCACCGTAACCAACCAGAGCACATCGCTGACCGTTGGTGGCGGCGCGGATACTTTTGTGGGATATACGAATTCAAGCGGCTATCCTGTTGGATCAGGCTATCTCCATGTCACCAACAAGGCGCGCGCGATTTTTGGTGACCTACTATTGCTTTCGGGCACGGGCGGATCGAACGGCAGTATTCTCTTCGATGACAGCGCGGAAGTAGACATCGACCAGTTTGTCGTCAGTAATTCTCAAACCGCAGTGATTTCGTCTTCTGGAACAAATGTTACGGTCGAGACGCTCTTTCTGGGGGATACGGGTAGCTATGGTCCTTTCTCGACGCAGTTGGCCAGCGTGATTGTAAAGGATGGCGCCAGGTTGCACCTTGGCTCATCGACGTCGAGGATCAATGGCAATCTCGTCATTGGTGGTAATAGCGAGTTCGTGGCGAGCGATTCCTTGACCGTGGGCGACGAGAATCAGAGCGGAGCGATCTGGATTGGCAGCGCGGATCCTGGAAATCCAGCGGGACAGAACTTTTCGGTCTCAATCGGCCAAGTCTGGCTAATTGCGCAGCCCGGTCACACGGCCAAACTCGTGTTCAACCATGTAAGCACCGCTTCCAACCCGTTTGTGACAAGCCTCAACCTGAAGCAGACTTCGTCAGCTTTTGATCCAAACAATGCGGTGGTCCAGATGAATGGCTTCACGACACTGAAGCCTCTCGCTCAGCAAACGGCTCCACAGATTCAGGTTCGCGGAGGAACGCTCAATCTGCTTCCTTACGATAGTTTCAACCACAATAATTATTCCGGGCAAATACTGGTTCAGGGCGGTACGCTTTCCGGCGACGACATGATAATCGGGAATTTGAACTACGATGGTGCAACGCTGGAGATTACCGGCGGCACCTTATCTCCGGGTGACCTTTCCGCTAATCCAGGCGGAGCTAACTATGGTACGCTCACAAGCTGGCTTCCAGTGACGTTCGGCTCAGGCGGTACGTTTCACACGGAAATTGGCGGATCGTCTACCAGTGGCAACAACGACTTGTTTATCGTCTCAAGCTATTCCGGCGGCAGCGGCTCCATCGCCCTCGCCGGAACGCTGACTGTTCAGTTCAACGGCACGTACAACGAACGCTATACCCTTATCGATGTGCAAGGAACTTCAACCGGCAGTTTCGGCACCGTCACGATCACCGATCTGACTGACGGAGGGCGCACGCTTCTGCCCAATGAATACGAGCTTTCCTACAACAACAATACCGATGTCACGCTGATCGTCTACGGGGCGGTTACGGGGCCACTTACCTACTGGAACGGCGGCACCGGGGGCAATCAGGCGGTGGCCGGCGGCCAGGGCGGCGGCGGCGTCTGGAATACCAGCTACAACAACTGGACGAATGCCGCCGGCTCCGGCCTGTCGCCCTGGACGCAGGGCGAGTCCCCGATTTTCGGGGGCAACGGCGGCGGCGCCGTTACGCTTGCCAGCAATGTCCGGGTTGGCGGCATCGAGTTTGCGCGCGACGGCTATGTGATTGCCTCCAACAACAGCTCGACAATCTCTCTCGACAGCACCGATGGTCCGGTCGTCATCGAAACGGGCGCGAACATGACGGCCACCATCGATGTCGCCCTCAAGCAAACCTACAGCGACACGCGGCTGATCGTGGAAGGCGGCGGCACGCTGGTTCTGACCTCGGAGAACAATGATTACACCGGCGAAACGGAAATCCGCTCCGGCGTGCTGCAGCTTGGCGACGCGACCCACGGCAACGGCGGGGTGCGCGGCAAGATCACCGGCAGTGGCGGCCTGAGTATCTTCACCAGTTCATCGGTCGATTTCGGCAATGATATCAATGATTTTGGCGGCGGTATCGGCTTTTATGGGCCGTCGTCCGGCCAAGGCGTCATCAATTTCACCGGAAACAACGACCTTCGAGCAGCCACGACCGACGCCAATGTTTACAACCATGCAGTCCTGAACATGCTCGGCAGTCTTCCGGGAGAGCTCACCGTCGGTGAGGGCGGCACCCTGGCGGGGACCGGCTCGGTGACCACGGTCAAGTTCGACACGGGTACTGCCGTCTTCTCGCCGGGGGATTACCGTCAGGGGACGGGCGCGCTCGGCACGTTCAACGCCGAAGTCTTCCAGCTCGACTACGGTCATATCGTCATGGATGTCACAGCCTCCGGCCAGGACAAGCTGATTGTTGACAATGAATTTTACGGCGTGGGCAGCATATTGATCAATTTCTCGGGTGAGACGGATACGCCCTATACGCTGATCACCTATGGTTCAACGCCGCCCAGCAAGCAGCTCAGCTTTGCCAATGGCATTACCGTCATGGAGAACGGCTCGGCACTGGCCGACGAAGATTTTGTGCTCGACGTAAACTATAACAACAGTCTGGAAGTGGTGCTGATCGTCTACGGTACGCTGCCGGAGCAGGATTATTACTGGAACGGCGGCACCGGCAGCAATCCCGGTACGCCGCGCGGCCAGGGGGGCAGCGGCACCTGGAATGGCGGCAACAAGAACTGGACCAACGCGAATGGCGACCGACCCAACGCGTGGGTGAACGGAAAGACCGCGATCTTCTATAACGGAAGCGGCACCGTCAATGTCGGCTCGACGGGCATTTCGGCCTACGGTCTCTATTTCGACGCCAGCGGTTACACGCTGAACGGAAACGGTCTCTCGCTTGCAACCAATGACGGCAGCACGCCGCAGATCGATGTCGGCGGCAGCGTTGCGACCATCGATCTCGTGCTTTCGGCGGGCGCGCTCACCAAATCCGGCAATGGCCGGCTTATCCTGACGCAGAACAATACGATATCCGGCAACACGCAAATCAACGATGGCACGCTGCAGCTTGGCGCAGCGGGCATGAACAATGGCAGCGTCGGCGGTTCGATCAGCGGCGGGGGCGTGCTGGAACTCTATGCCAGCGGCAATGTCGACTTTCAGAACAACATCACGGGCCTGGCGGGCAATTTCAACATCATCGCCGGCAATGTCTCGATTTCGAACTCGGTCAACAGCAATCGCACGGCCACGACCAACTTCCAGTCGTCGGGCACCTTCACGATCAACGGCGCGCTTGGCGGCACCGTCAATATCAACAGCGGAACACTTGCCGGTTACGGCACCGTCGGCTCTTTCGGGTCGACCGTCTCGATCAGCAACGCAGCGCTCTCGCCGAGCGGCATGCTCACGATAGGCGGCTCCCTGTCGATTTCCGGCAGTTCCAGCAGCAATTTCTCGCTTGGCAGCGGCGCTTATGTCTATGTGAATCAAGACCTTTATGCCGGCGGCACCATCAATGCTTCGGGCTCAAACGCCGGCATCTATACCTTGTTCACGTATGGCGGTTCGCGCACCGGCACCTTCAACGCCGGCAACATCCCCAGCAATTCGACGATCGACTACCACGATGCCTCCAAACAGGTGCGGCTGGTCGTGCTCAGTTCCAACGGCACGATCGGGCAATACTGGAACGGCGGCGGTTCGCAGAGCGTCGATGGCCTCGTCGGCGGCAGCGGCGTGTGGAACAATGCGAACACCAACTGGACCGATTCCAGCGGCTCGGTGGCCTCGCGCACGGCCTGGCTCAACAACGGCACATCCATTGCCTATTTCGCCGGTTCGCAATCGGGCACGGTGAATGTCAGCGACCTTTACGGTCAGATCGAAATCGCGGGCATGGTGTTCCAGACCAGCGGTTATGTTCTGCAGGGCGACCAGATTCTGTTGAGCAATGCCAGCGGGTCGAATTCACTGACGATCAACGTGACGACCGGCACCGCCACGATCAATGCACAGCTTACCGAAAATAGCGGTGGCGGCAGCATCAGCCTGGTCAAGGCGGGGTCGGGCACGCTGATCCTCGGAAGCGCCAACAGCTACACTGGCGGCACCACGATTTCCGGCGGCACGCTGCAGCTCGGCTCCACCAGCGGTGCGGGCTCGGTCTTCGGCGCGATTTCCGGCTCCGGCGCGCTCAATGTGTTCGCGCCCTCCGGGCAATCGGTCGATTTCAGCAATGATATTTCCGGGCTGAACGGGCCCTTCGGCATCAATGGCCCGGGCACGGTGAATTTCCTCAAGGATGATTCGGGCTATTCGGGCCAGACGACGGTCTCGAACGGCACCTTCAACGTGCTGCGCGATCTTGGCGGCACGATCAGCGTCAATGGCGGCACGCTGGCCGGCGACAACGCCACGCTGGGCGGCGCGGGAACCGATCTGAGGATCGGCGCCTCCTCGGCTTCGCGGCTTTCGCCCGGCGATGCGCGGGCATCGGGCAATGCCTACGGCATTCTGACGGTTGCCGGCAATCTGATCCTCGGCGCGAACGCCACCAGCGTGTTCGATTTCAGCCTTGCCAACCAGTCCGGGGCCAGCGCCAGCAACGACCTCGTGGTGGTCAACGGCGCTCTGGATCTGGGCGGCAGCAATCTGACGGTCGTGGTCCACGGCAATCAATACGGCACTTACACGCTGTTTTCCTACACCGGGACCCGGTCCAACCAGTTCGGCGGAACGCCGTCCATCACCTTCGACGGCGGCCTGCTTCAGGCGGGCCAGTATCAGATCTGCCCCCAGGATCCGGACTGCAGCCCGGAAGCCGGCAAGGTTTACCTGAATATCTTCAACGCACCGCCCGGAGACGCGCTTTACTGGAACGGCGGCGACTCGAGTCCTGGCAACGGCGTGCTCGTGGGCGGCAGCGGCATCTGGAAACCTCAGTCCTTTACCGAGCACAAGACCTGGTCCGACAAGGATGACGGGTCGGACGCCTATCCCTGGACCGACAACAAGACCCCGATCTTTGCCGGGGAGACCCCCGGCACCGTCACGATCGATACGGAAGTCAGCACGGGCGTTTATGAGCCGATCAAGATCACCGGCATGGAGTTCCAGACCGACGGTTATCTCATCCAGGGCGACAGCAACCAGCAATTGCAGATCAACAAACCGATCAATATCAGCGTCGACGAAAACGTCACCGGAACGCTGGATGCCTATCTCTACGGCACCGGCGCGATCACCAAGGTTGGCAAAGGCAAGCTGATCCTGAACGTTCCGAACAGCTATGGTGCCGCGCTCGATATCCGGGACGGGGAGCTGCAGATCGGAACGGCGGCGCAGGGCTATTCGGTCAGCATGCCGATCAATATCGGCGAGGAGGGAACGCTCCGGCTGACGCAGGCGTCGTCAACGCTCACCAGCACCCTGACGGGAACGGGAACTTTTGCGACCGGTTTGGCTGGCACCGAGATGTCCACGACGTATGCAGGAGACGGCACGGGATTCGATGGCACGATTATCGTCTACAATTCGACCAATACTGCCTTTTATGGCGGCCTTCTCTACTTCGGCGCCGCTTCTCCGGGAATTAACATGGAAACGCTTATCGTCGGCGTAAAGGATCCGGAAAATCCCAATGCTCTCTATCAGGCTAGCTTGGCAATCGATCAAACGCAGGTCACCGTCACCGACGAAATCATCGTTGGCGACCGGAACGATTCAGCCGATGGTTCTCAAGGAGGGGCCCTGTACGTGCAAGGCAGTTTGAAGGTTCTTGGCGCTGGACCTATTGTCGTGGGCAATGAGATTGGCTCGGTTGCTACTCTTTCGGTTACCGGTTCCACTGGGGTGATGTCCGCCGAAGACGGCGATATCAGAATCGGCGATGCCAACAATACCAATGTCACGGTGGCTGTTGGGGGCGGGGGGGGAGGCTTGTCGACGGGCACCGGAGACATTTCAATCGGCAATGGCGACAACGGTACGGTAGGGGTCTATGTACAGTCGAAAGGTACGCTCTCCGCTGCGACCGGGAAGATCACCCTCGGTTCCGACAACCCCACCGGTTCGGGGGCTGGTACACTTTACATCGGGGGGTACTCTATGTCCTCCGGCATCAACTATAGTTACGGTACGGTCGTCGCCCAGGAACTTGCCTTTGGCGGCGGCAACAGCAAACTGGTGTTCGACGCGCGGGAGCTTCCGACCGACGCGTATGATTTCGATGTCGACATCACCGCTCCCGGCGGGGGCGACAATACCATCAGCGCACTGCAGGGCTTCACCACTTATTCGGGGGACGGGTCGGCGTTTGACGGTGTTGTGGATATCTCGTGGTCGACCGCTGACACAACCAAGAGTTCATTTTCTCCAACTGTTTTCAACGTCACGGGCACGCTCGGCGGCAATTTCAGGGTTACCGAGGGCACGCTTTCGGGTACCGGTACGATCTCAACTGATGGTTCGGTCGTGACCGTCGGCGATGTTGCGGGCAGCCCCACCGCCAATCTTTCGCCGGGCGACCTGTCGGTAAACGTACCTTCCACCAACCTGCCCAATTACGGCACGCTGACAATTCTCGGCAATCTTGTTCTGAATGCCACTGCCAATGTCGTGTTCGAGATGTCGACCGATGATCCCGCCGGGGCCGGCGGAAACAACGATCGCGTGGCGGTTGACGGCCAGCTCACAACCGGCGGCACGCTTACCGTCTATATCACCGGCGATTACGGCGACTACACGCTGATAACCGCCGGCAACTTCATGGACCTTTCAACGCCGTTCGACGAGGCGAACAGCAAGATATACTATCATGGCAGTCTGACGAAAAAGTTCGATATCACCTATCCCGGCAGTGCATCGGTTGTCCTTTCCGTCTACGAGACGCCGACCTATACCGATCTCTACTGGAACGGTCCCCATCTGTCGCCGACATCGGGCGTCCTTGGCGGGACGGGCATCTGGAAGGTCGATGTGGATCAGACCAACTGGGTGAGCAGCGACGGCCAGACCGTTTATGACTGGGTCTCGCCGAACAACGCGATCTTCATGACAAATTCCGGCACGGTGACGGTGGACGGCTCGGGCAGTCCTCAGATCCAGGTGACGGGCATGGATTTCAAGGTTTCCGGCTATGAGCTGGTTCCGACGACATCGCCTTCGGCCGATGCCATCACCCTCGTTCTGCCTGCCAATCCTTCGAGCAACTTCACCGCGATCAACGTTGAAGGCGCGATCACCGACACCGCTTCGATCGGCGTGCAGTTGAGGGGAACCGCCGGTCTGGAAACGACGGGAACCGGCACGCTGATCCTGACGGCGGACAACACCTATACCGGCGGCACGAAGATCACGACGGGCAAGCTACAGCTCGGCAATGCGGCATCCGCGCTCAACGGCACCGTTCAGGGCGACATCGAGGTCACGGCTCTCGGTACGCTGGCCGTCGAGGTGACGTCCACGTCGCCTTTCGTCAATGACATGACGGGGACGGGCAATTTCACTGTCAGCGGGCCGGGCGTGCTCGACTTTTCAGGCGATTCGAGCACATTTGACGGCGACATCTTCGTTTATGGCGGTGGCACGCTGAGCCTCAGCGGCGCGCTGGCCGGCGACCACTTTACCATCGGCGAAGACGAGAACGGCGGCTTGCCCTCAGTTGGATCGCTGACGCTTACCAACAACGGTCTGCTGACGACGAGGTCCACAATCGACCTTACGCTCAGCAGCGGCGAGACAGCGGCGTTGAATATCGGCGCGGCCGAGAGTGATGCGGCACAGGCGGCGGGCAATCTCGACGTCGGCAGCATCTCCTTCGGGCCGGGGACGGCAACGCTTGTCTTCAACCATACATCCCCGCTGGCCGCGCCGTATAATTTCGGGTCGGGTTTCCAGGCTTCCACGTCCACGGCAGAGGTCAGGCACATTGCCGGAACCACGAATTTCCTGGCCGGCTCAAGCAATTCGAACTTCAAGGGCAAGACGACGATCTCGGGCGGCGTACTGAACCTGCTGTATGACCCGACAGGAGTGCCGCATCTTGGCGGCGACTTCGTCGTTGCCTCCGGCGGCACGCTTTCGGGAACGGGAACCGTGGGAAGCGGGTACAGCACCATCGCTGTCCAGTCTGGCGGCGTCATAGCGAATTTCGGCAGCGTAACCATTCCGCCCAACACCAGCTATAACAGCGTTCTGGACGTCAAGGGCACGCTTGAACTGGATGACGGCTCCACCGTTCTTGTCTATCTTTCGCCAGAGACGGTGAACAATCAGTTTCCCCTGTTCGTCGCCGCTGCCCTAAGCGTGCCGACAACGTCCGCTGGAACCATCCATGTCGATGTGCGAACGCTCGGAGGCAGTACGCTCGGCCCCGGCTACTACGACCTTATACATTACACCACGCTGTCGCCGGGCGGTGATCTGAGCACCTTCAAGATCGTGCAATCCAATCCAAACTACGCGATCGATACCACCATCAGGCCCGGCACGATCTTTCTGCATGTCACCGGGGGCGTGGCGAGCGATGGCGACTACTGGAACCCCAATCAATCGGCCAGTCCGTCCACCTTCGGCGGCAAGGGAACCTGGACAGCGAGCGGCGGCAACAACTGGTCCGACGCCGCGGGAACCACCCACGGCCCCTGGGATGCCGGCGTCACGGCGATATTCGAAGGCCAGAGCGGCAGCGTGACCGTCGACACCACGAACGGCGCGATTACCGTCGGCGGCCTGGAGTTCAATAAGGGGCCCTATGTTCTGAGCGCCAAGGATCCGTCGACGGACGTATTGACCCTCACCGGGCCGCTCGTCTTTGCGAAGGTCACCTCGGCCACGGATACCGTGACGCTTGACGTCCCGCTGACCGGCACCTCTTCCGGTCTGATCAAGAACGGCGCGGGTACGTTGAAACTGACGGCTGAAAACCACTATGGCAATGGCACGACGGTCTCGGCAGGCAAACTTGCCTTTGGAGACGGCGGCTCCGTGGATGGCGAGATCGCGGTCTCGGAGGGGGCCATCCTCGCGGTGAACGCCACCGGAACGGTTACCTTTTCTTCCGGAAACGTTATTTCTTCAAGCGTCAACACGGCCGGAACGCCGGCGGCGTTCAATATCGAAAGCGGTACTGCCGTGCTCAATAGCGACAGCCGGGGTTTCTTCGGAAACACCAATGTGCAATCAGGCGGCACGCTCACCGGCATCGGGAAGATCGGCGGCACGGTGACGGTGGAAAGCGGCGGTACGCTGCAGGGGTCGGTTACAAATTCTCCGCCGCTGACTGCGGGTTCCGCGCTCGTTTTTGAAGCCGGTTCGCACCTGGCCGTCGAGCTCAATCCAGGAACGCCGAATACCGCGACGCCGCTCTTCGTCACCGATACGCTGAACGTCAAGGGCGGCGAGGTCGATATCTCGGTGACGGCGGGCAGCACCGACAGCCTTGTCGGCGACTACCTGTTGATTTCGTTCACGACACAGGCGCCGGGCAGCGATCCTTCGATCATGACGGTCTCTCCGTTCAATCCGGATTATTTCATCGAAGTCTTCAACAAGGGTGTCTACCTGATCACCAACACACCAGATCTGGCCTACTGGCATCCCGATATCTCGGTCGCCGCGGATTTCGGTGGCGACGGAACCTGGACTGCCGATACCGGACAGAACTGGTCCGATGAAAACGGCGTGAACAACGGTGCGTGGACTTACGGCACTACGGCGGTATTCCAGGGCCGCGCCGGCACGGTGAGGGTGGATTCCCAGGCGGAATCGGTCGTGGTTGGCGGCATGAAGTTCCTTACCGACGGATATGTGATCACCGACAACGGCAACAATGATGTGCTCACTCTCGGCGGGGCATCGGTCTTTACGGTCATTGATGTCGGCGACACCGACAGTTCCGTAAAGGTCGAGATCAACCTGCCGCTGACGGGGTCGGCCGGGCTTGTCAAAACAGGCGATGGCGAACTCGTTCTGAAGACCGACAGTACCTATGCGGGCTTTACGCAGGTCGAGGCCGGCACGCTGACCACGGGGACCGCCGGCGGCGTCCCCGGCGACATCGAGATCCAGTCCGCGGCAACATGGAACTTCAATGCGGGCGGACGTTCCGTTTTCGACGGCGCGATTTCCGGCGAGGGCACGTTTAACATCAACGCGTCGGGTTCTCTCAACCTGTCCGGAAAAAGCAATGGCTTTACCGGAACCACCAATCTCAATATCGGCACCTTGAATATCACCGGCCCCGCGAACGCCGAATCGTCTGCCGGGCTCGGCGGCGTGATCAACGTCGCAAACGGAGCGGTGCTCCAGGGGTACGGGACCTTCGGAAAGATCAACGTCGTCAGCGGCGGCAAGCTGCAGGTGGGTGTTGATGGGGGGCTAGGCAAGTTCCCCGTTGCCTCCGTTCAGGCCGAGGGCCTGACCCTCGCAGCCGGCTCCACCATCGATATCGCGGTCGATCTCGATACCAACACGGCAAGCAAGATTACAGTGAGCGGTGATGTGACGATCGGCAACGGCGTGAACGCCCGCGTGGATTTGAGCGGCAGTCCTCATAATGCGCAGTACCCTGTAATCGTCAGCGAGGGGACGTTGAATTACGGGTCCATCTCCTACCGAAAGCCTTATCTCGGCTATACGACGGGCTTTGTTAAGGACAGTGGGGGGCTGGTTGTGAACTTTGTAGTACAGAAAAGCCAACTGCTTGATGTTTGCGGCACGCTTACGCGCGGATCTTGCGGTGTTCTTGAGGCGGTTGATGGTCTTGGCGAGGGTGATGAGCTTTATGGCAATGTGATGAGCGTTCCGAAGGATGAGGGCGAATCGCTGCTTGGTCAGCTTTCGGGCGATGCCTATGCCTCGAGCGATGCGGCCATGATTTCCGGCAGTCGTTATCTGCGGGACGCGACGGGCTCGCAGGTTCGCGGTTCGATGGGACGCGTTGCGACCGGTTCCGGTGTCTCGTCGGTGAGCAATTATGCCGCCGCCGCGCCGGTTGCGACCCCGTTCGGGCCGTTCGAGGAGGACAATAGCGGCATTGGCGTTTGGGCCGCGGGTTACGGCGCCTGGTCGTCGATGGACGGCGC
>NZ_JBAKFQ010000007.1:0-194764 GCF_053484255.1 Martelella sp. FLE1502 | reverse complement strand
GGGCTTGCGCCCTTTACCCCTCTCTGTCGCTTTCGCGACATCTCCCCCTCAAGGGAGGGAGATTGGTTGGGGGCTATGCGGCGAGGTGTCACAAAAAACCCGGCCGCTGGGGCCGGGTTCGTTCAGGTCCGTATCGTCGCTGTTTCAGCCCGCAGCGCGGGCCTTCTCAAAACGCTTGCGCTCGTTGGAATCGAGATACATCTTGCGCAGGCGGATCGACTTCGGGGTGACTTCCATCAGCTCGTCGTCCTGAATCCAGGAGAGCGCCCGGTCGAGCGTCATGCGGATCGGCGGGGTCAGCTTCACCGCTTCGTCCTTGCCGGCAGAGCGGATGTTGGTAAGCTGCTTGCCCTTCAGCACGTTGACCTCGAGGTCGTTGTCGCGCGTGTGGATGCCGACGATCATGCCGGCATAGACCTTGTCGCCCGGCTCGATGATCATCGGACCGCGATCTTCCAGGTTGAACATGGCGTAGGCGACAGCCTCGCCGGCCTGGTTGGACAGCAGAACGCCCTGGCTGCGGCCGCCGATCTCGCCCTTGTAGGGCTGGTAGTCGTGGAACAGGCGGTTCATGATCGCCGTGCCGCGGGTGTCGGTCAGAAGCTCCGACTGGTAGCCGATCAGGCCACGGGTGGGCGCGAAGAAGCGCAGGCGCACGCGGTCGCCGCCCGACGGGCGCAGTTCGACCATCTCGCCCTTGCGTTCGGCCATCTTCTGCACGACGACGCCGGAATGCTCCTCATCGACGTCGATGACGACTTCCTCGATCGGCTCCATCAACTGGCCCGTTTCCGCGTCATTGTGCATGACGACGCGCGGACGCGATACGGCAATCTCGAAGCCTTCGCGGCGCATGGTCTCGATCAGGACAGCGAGCTGCAATTCGCCGCGGCCGGAAACGTAGAACGAATCCTTGCCCTCGGCCTCCTCAATCTTCAGCGCGACATTGCCTTCGGCTTCCTTGAACAGGCGGTCGCGGATGACGCGGCTCGTCACCTTGTCGCCCTCGGTGCCGGCGAGCGGCGAGTCGTTGACGATGAAGGACATCGTCACCGTCGGCGGGTCGATCGGCTGGGCGGTCAGCGGCGTGGTGACCGACGGATCGCAGAACGTGTCGGCAACCGTGCCCTTGGAAAGGCCGGCGATCGCGACGATGTCGCCCGCCTGGGCTTCCTCGATCGGCTGGCGCTCGATGCCGCGGAAGGCGAGGATCTTCGAGACGCGGCCGGTCTCGACGGTCTTGCCGTCCTGGCCCAGCACCTTGACGGCCTGGTTCGGCTTGATCGTGCCGGAATGGATGCGTCCGGTGATAATGCGGCCGAGATAGGGGTTGGCTTCCAGAAGCGTGCCGATCATCGAGAACGCACCCTCGGCAACCTTCGGCGCCGGAACATGATCGACAACGAGATCGAGGAGCGGGCCGAGGCCCTGGTCCTTCGGGCCTTCCGGCGAGGTGTTCATCCAGCCGGCGCGGCCGGAGCCGTAGAGAATGTGGAAATCGAGCTGCTCGTCGGTGGCGTCCAGCGCCGCGAACAGGTCGAAGACCTCGTTGACGACTTCATCGGCGCGGGCGTCGGGGCGGTCGATCTTGTTGATCGCGACGATCGGGCGGAGCCCGACCTTCAGCGCCTTGCCGACCACGAACTTGGTCTGCGGCATCGGGCCTTCGGCGGCGTCGACGAGCACGATCGCGCCATCCACCATCGAAAGGATGCGCTCGACCTCACCGCCGAAGTCGGCGTGGCCGGGGGTGTCGACGATGTTGATGCGGGTGTCCTTCCAGACAACCGAGGTCGCCTTGGCGAGAATGGTGATGCCGCGCTCTTTTTCGAGGTCGTTCGAGTCCATCACGCGCTCGTCAACGCGCTGGTTTTCGCGGAATGCGCCGGACTGTTTCAGAAGCTCGTCGACAAGGGTCGTCTTGCCATGGTCAACGTGCGCGATGATCGCGATGTTGCGAAGTGCCATATTTTTAGATCTCTGGGGCTGGGGCGCAGTCAATGTTCTGGGGAGGAGCGCCCGGTACTCATGGGGGCGCTCTTACACATATTTTGACCAAAACGAAAGAGAATGTTTTGTGGCAGGCTTCAGCCGAAGCCCAGAAGCAGCGCGCCCTGGTAGAATACGAAGGCGACGAGCCAGGCGTAAACCAGCGACACGACCAGCGAAAACACCATGAACATTGTCGAGCGGCTTTCCGCGCGCACGGTCGCGACCGTGGTCAGGCAGGGCGTGTAGAGCAGGCAGAACAGGCAGAAGGAATAGGCCGCCACCGGCGAGACGGTGAGGCCGATCTGGTGGGCGACCAGGCCGGCGGACATGGCGTAGATGGTCGAGAGCGACCCGATCACCACTTCCTTGGCGATAAAGCCGAAGATCAGCGCGAGCGTCAGATAGGGATTGATGCCTATGGGCGCCATCACCGGCTGGAGGAATTCGCCGAGCTTTCCGCCCCAGGTATCAAGCCCCGTCGCATCCGTCGGAAAATTGGTCAGGAACCAGACCGCAATCGTGCCGACGATGATGAAATTGGTGGCGCGGTGCAGGAAGATGCGGAGTTCGCCATAGCCACGCAGCCAAACCTGTCTGAGCGTCGGCACCCGGTAGGGCGGGAGTTCCAGCACGAAGGGCTCGGTATTCTTGAACTGTTTCGAGCGCGAGAAGATCGCGGCGGCGAGGAAGGCGGCGACGAAACTGATGATATAGAACGAAAACAGCACCAGCGGCCCCTGCGCCGGCGGAAACACGGCGGCGATGATGAACACGAACACCGCGAGCCGCGCCGAGCAGAGCGAGAACGGGACGATCAGCATGGTCAGCAGCCGGAGCGGCTGCGAGCGCATCACGCGGGTGCCCATCAGCGCCGGCACGTTGCAGCCGAAACCCATCATCTGCATCACGAAGGAACGGCCGTCGAGGCCGACGCGGCGCATCCACGTATCCATCAGATAGGCCGCGCGCGAGAGATAGCCCGAGTCCTCCACCGCCGCCATCAAGAAGAAAAACAGCATGATCAGCGGGATGAACGAGGCGACGGTGGCGACGCCGAGCCAGATGCCGTTGATGACGAAGTTCTTCAGCCATGCCGGTCCGAGATCGAGCGCCGGGGCGAGGATATGCGCCTGGATCCAGTCGGTGACGACGCCGGCCGCGTCTTGCGAGGGCAGGCCGAGCGCCCAGACGATGTAGAAGACGACCAGCATCACCGCGAAGAACAGCGGCAGGCCGAAAAGCGGATGGAGCAGCACCCGGTCGAGGCGCTCCGTCATCGTCTTCGGCGGCGTTTCCGGGTAGTGGACAGCGCCATCGATTGTCTTGGCCAGCGTTTCGGGCGTCATCAGCGTGGCGCGCAGCGTATCGTAACCGGCAAGCCTTGCCGGCATGCCCTCATGGTCCGCAAGCGTGGCGGCGACCGAGGTGAGCGCCTCCGGATAGCCCTCGCCATATTTGGCGCTGATCAGATGCACCGGCAGGCCAAGCCGCGCCGACAGTGCCTGCGTATCGATCGCGATCCCGTTGCGGCGGGCCTCGTCGGCCATGTTCAGCATCACCACGGCGGGCAGTCCGAGCAGCTTGACCTGCAACGGCATCAGGATCTGGCGGTCGATCTGGCTGGCATTGACGACGATGATGACGAGGTCGACGGGATAATTCTGCAGGAAGTCGGCAACGACGGTCTCGTCCTCGGAAAAGCCTTCGAGATCATAGATGCCGGGCAGGTCCACCACCTCGACCATCCGGCCGCCGATCCGCACCCGTGCATTCGATAGCGACACGGTGATGCCCGGCCAGTTGCCGACATGGGCGCTCGCGCCGGTGATCCGGTTGTAGAGCATCGACTTGCCGGTATTGGGCTGGCCGATGACCGCGATGCGCGGGATATCATTACGGGAAAGGTCGGCTTCAGCCGGGGAGCAATGGGTCATCGTGCGTTCCGGTCTTCAAAGTGCAGGACCGGGCGAGATCGTCCGGCAATTTGACCCGGCGTGCCGTTTCGGCATCATCGTTTAAAGCTTTCGAACCTTGACCAGCGCCGCCTCCGAACGGCGGATGGCGATCTCGGTCGCCTTACCGGCGCGCACCACCAGCGGGCCGCCAAACCAGCCGCGCCGGACCACCATCACCTGATGCGGGCTTGAAAGGCCCATCGCCCTCAGCCGCACCGCCAGCCCGTTTTCGTGACCGCCGGCGTCGATGATTTCGACAGTCCCGCTTTCGCCGGGCGCAAGGCTTTCCAGCGATACGATCCGGCCCTCTTCGGCCGACATCATGATCGGGTCTTGCATGGTTCGCTTCCCTGACGTTGTCACGCTTCTATGACACGGCAGCTTTATGGCGGCAATAGGTGAGTATCGTGGGAAGGTATAATTAAATTTCTGAAATATATGCGGTTTGCCGCATGATCACAGCTTGTAGGCGCGTTTGACCAGATTGTAGGTGAGGTCGCGGGCGACTTCCGGGGCCTCGTCCTCGTCCAGCCGGCCGGTTGCCACCAGCGTTGCCAGATAGGCGCAGTCGACGCGGCGGGCGACATCGTGGCGGGCGGGGATCGAGCAGAAGGCGCGGGTATCGTCGTTGAAGCCGACGGTGTTGTAGAAGCCCGCCGTCTCGGTGGTCATCTCGCGGTAGCGGCGCATACCCTCGGGGCTGTCATGGAACCACCATGCCGGACCAAGCTTCAGCGAAGGGTACGCGCCGGCAAGCGGCGCGAGCTCGCGGGTGTAGGCGGTTTCGTCCAGCGTGAACAGGATGATGCTGAGCGAGGGCTCCATGCCGACGGCATTCAGCAGCGGGCGCAGTGCCTCGACATAGCTGGTCTGGACTGGAATATCGAAGCCGACATTGCGGCCGTGCCGGGCCATCATCGGCACGGAGTGATTGCGGAATGAACCCGGATGGATCTGCAGCACCAGACCGTCCTCGATGCTCATCCGGGCCATCTCTGTCAGCATCTGGCCGCGGAAGGCGTCCGCCTCATCCGCGCTGCACGCGCCCTTCAGCGCCTTTTCAAACAGCGCGGCGGCGTCCGCTTTCGGCAGGTCCTCGGTGCGGGCGGTGGCGTGGCCGTGATCGGTGCTGGTCGCGCCGAACTCTTTGAAATAGGCCCGGCGCATGCGATGGGCGTCGAGATATTGGTCGTATCTGGTGGTATCGAGCCCGGTGATCGCGCCGAGTTTTTCCACATTTTCGGCAAAGCCCTCGAAATCGGGATCAACCACCGGATCGGGGCGATAGGCGGTGATCACGCGCCCGCCGGTCCAGCCGCTTTCGCGGATTTGCCGATGCCATTTCAGATCGTCGAGCGGGTCTTCGGTGGTGGCGATCACCTCGATGTTGAACCGCTCGAACAGCGCGCGCGGGCGGAATTCCGGTCGCTTCAGGCAATCGTCGATGTGATCGTAGAATTCATCCGCCGTGTCAGGCCCCAGCCGCTTGGTCAGGCCGAAGACATGTTCGAAGGCATGTTCAAGCCAGCCCCGGCTGGGCGTGCCCCGGAACAGGTAGAAATTTTCAGCGAAAAGCCGCCAGATCGCGCGGCTGTCGGTCTCGCTGGCACCGCCATCAATGCGGGCAACGCCGAGTTTCTCCGGCGCAATGCCCTGCGAGCACAGCATGCGGAAAACGTAGTGATCGGGCACGACGAACAGTTGCGCAGGATCCGGGAACGGTTCGTTTTCGGCATACCAGCGCGGATCGGTATGGCCGTGGGGGCTGATGATCGGCAGCCTGCTGACTTCGCGATAAAGCGCGCGCGCCAGATCCCGCACCTTCGGTTCGAGCGGAAAAAGACGGTCATTGTCGAGCATTCGCGGCTCCCTGGCGCATTGCAATTCGTGTCAAAACTAATATGTTAGTATGTAAGAAGTGTCAACGGAGGCCGCATGGTGGCCAGTATCGACCAGCCCCGGCAGACGGTGACCGACCTGATCTATGACAGGCTCTACCGCCAGGTCATCGAGAATGACTTGCCGCCCGGCACCAAGCTTTCGGAAGCCGAGGTCGCGCGCACGCTTGGCGTATCGCGCCAGCCGGTGCGCGATGCCTTTTACCGGCTGTCGCAGCAGGGTTTTCTGCTGGTCAGGCCGCAGCGCGCCACGCTCGTCGCGCCCATTTCGGTCGAGGCGGTGATGCAGGCGCTGTTCATTCGCACGGCGCTGGAGGTGGCGACCGTCATGGCCGCCGCGGAGCAGGGAACGGACGAGGATTTCGACAGGCTCGACGCATTGCTCGCGGAGCAGGCGAGAGCCGTGCAGGCCGATGACCGGATGGGCTTCCACCGTCTCGATGACGAGCTTCATCGCCAGATCTGCGCGCTGGCAGGCCATGAATATGCCTGGACGCTGATCCGCGAGCATAAGGCCCATATGGATCGCATCCGGCTGCTCTCGCTGTCCTTCACCGCCCATGATGCGCTGACCGAGCACCGCGCCATCGTCGGCGCGATCAAGGCGCGGGATGCCGATGCCGCCGTCGCGGCCATGCGTCATCACCTTTCCCGGATCGCCGGCAGCATCGCGCGCATCCACAAGTCCCATCCCGGTTTCTTCGATCAGGAACAGATATGAAAAACATTCTCAGCATCGGCGAATGCATGGTCGAAATGGCCCCGCGCGCCGATGGCGCCTATACGCGCGGCTTTGCCGGCGACACCTTCAACGCGGCATGGTATCTGGCGAAGCTTTTGCCTGAAGGCGGCACGGTTGATTATTTCACCGCCGTCGGCACGGATGCCGTCTCCGGCGAGATGCTCGATTTCATGGAGCGGTCGGGCGTCGGGACCGGCTGCATCCGCCGGATCGAGGATCGCACGGTCGGCCTCTACATGATCGCGCTGAAGGATGGCGAGCGCTCGTTTTCCTACTGGCGCGGCCAGTCCGCCGCCAAACGGCTCGCCGCCGATCGCACTGCGCTTGAGGCGGCGGTACGGGAGAGAGACCTTGTCCTGTTTTCCGGCATCACCATGGCGATTGTCGACGAGGCAGATCGCGGCACGCTGCTGGATGTGCTGGCCGAGGCGCGCAAGGCGGGCGCGGTGATTGCCTTCGATCCCAATATGCGTCTCAGGCTGTGGCCCTCGCGCGCGGTGATGGCGGAGACCATCATGCGGGCTGCGGCGGTTAGCGACATGGTGCTGCCGTCGTTCGATGAAGATGGCGCGGTGTTCGGCGATGACAGTCCCGAGGCGACGATCGCGCGTTATCGCGCGCTCGGCGTCAAGACGGTGGTGGTCAAGAACGGCGTCGATACGATCCATGCCCGGTCCGGAGCAGAGGGCGCGATCACCTTCCAGCCGACGCCGGCCGAAAACGTGGTCGACACCACGGCGGCGGGCGACAGTTTCAATGCCGGTCTGATCGCGGCGCTGGCGCGGGGCGAAAGTCTCTCCGACGCCATCAGCCGGGCCGCAGCCCTTTCCGCCCGCGTCATTGCAGCGCGCGGCGCGCTGGTGGCTGACGCGGTTGCGTGAGGGGGCAGGTCTGCGTTCAGGTCGCCGCGGTTACGGGACCTTGGCCGCCGTCACCTCGACCTCGACCAGAAATTCGGCGCGGGTGAAGCCGGAGACGATCAGCAGCGTGGAGACGGGCAGGGGATCGGAAATGTACTTGTCGCGCACCTCCATATAGGCCGGGAAATCCTCGCGCATCGTCACATAGCCGTTGATGCGGATCACGTCCTCGAAGCCCATATCGGCCTCGGCGAGGATCTTACCGATCGCTTCGAAACAGAGCTCCGCCTGGCCCTTGACCGAACGCGGGATGACCTCATCCGTGCCGATGCCGAGCTGGCCGGAGGTGACCAGCAGCCCCGCGCCGGGCGGCACGTAAAGCCCGTGGCTGTAATTTCCGAAGGGTTTGCGCACGCCGTTTGGGTTGATGCTCTTTTTCATGAAACCGCCTCCGAATACTGCCGTGACCCGTGATTGCAACGATGCCCGGCGCTTTCGCCGGGCATGCGATATTTTGTGTTCTCGCGCATCCGAACTGGCGGACGGCGATGCGCAACACGCTCCAATGTAGCGGTTTCGCGGGGAATTTTAAGCCGTGTAGCCGCGTATCCCCTTGATTTCCAGAAAATCTTCCATGCCCCAGTCGGCAAACTCGCGGCCATTGCCGGATTGCTTGTAGCCGCCGAAGGGAATGGCGGTGTCCCAGTCCGGATCGTTGATCGTGACATTGCCGGCGCGCAGGCGCGCAGCGACCTTGCGGGCATGGTCGAGATCGCCCGATTGCACATAGGCGGCAAGCCCGTAGGGCGTGTCGTTGGCGATCGCGATCGCTTCCTCTTCGCTCTCATAGGACAGCACCGACAGAACCGGGCCGAAGACTTCCTCGCGGGCGATCGTCATGGCGTTGTCGACATGGCCGAACACGGTGGGCTTGACATAATAGCCGTGATTGATGCCGTCCGGACGGCCAGGGCCGCCGACCGCAACGGTGGCACCCTCGGCGATCGCCGTTTCGATAAGCCCCTGGATCTTGTCATATTGCTGCTGGCTCACCACCGGGCCGAGATCGGTGTCTTCCGCGCGCGGGTCGCCGACCTTGAGCGTGAGCGCCGCCTTCCTGGCAATCTCCAGCGCCTCGTCATGCCTTGCGGCGGGCACCAGCATGCGCGTCGGCGCGTCGCAGGACTGGCCGGAATTCTGGAAGCAGGAACGCACGCCGCCCGCGACCGCCTTTTCGAAATCGGCATCCTCCAGCACGATATTCGGCGACTTGCCGCCAAGCTCCTGGCAAACGCGCTTGACCGTGTCGGCGGCGGTTTTCGCAACGATGATGCCGGCACGCGTCGAGCCGGTGAAGGAGACCATGTCGACGTCCTCGTGGCCGGCCATGACCTGGCCGACATCCGGGCCAGTGCCGTTGACGAGGTTGAAGACTCCGGGCGGAACGCCGGCCTCCTCCATGATCTCGGCGAAGATGATGGCCGAAAGCGGCGCGATTTCCGACGGCTTCAGCACCACGGTGCAGCCGGTGGCGAGCGCAGGGGCCACCTTGGCCGCGATCTGGTTCAGCGGCCAGTTCCACGGCGTGATCAGGGCGCAGACGCCGATCGGTTCACGCACGATCAGGCCCTTGTTGCGCTCCTCGGAGAATTCGAAATTCTCAAGCGCCTTGCGGGTGTTGCTGATATGGGAAGCGCCGACTGGCACCTGGGCGCTGCGCGCAAGCTTCAGCGGCGCGCCCATTTCGCTCATCACCGCCTCGACCAGATCGTCGGCGCGGGCTCGGTAGCATTCCAGCACCCGCTCCAGAAGCGCAAGCCGCTCCTCGCGCGTGGTGAGCGAGAAGCTC
The DNA here is from genome assembly GCF_053484255.1 of Martelella sp. FLE1502. NCBI lineage: Bacteria > Pseudomonadati > Pseudomonadota > Alphaproteobacteria > Hyphomicrobiales > Aurantimonadaceae > Martelella > Martelella sp. FLE1502. The sequence continues at coordinate 185,468 of NZ_JBAKFQ010000007.1, read as the reverse complement.
TCGAATGCGCGCCGCGCGGCAGCCACCGCCTTGTCGACATCCGATGCCTGTCCGAGCGCGATCGCGGTGACGACCTCCTCGGTCGCCGGATTGATGACGTCGAGCGTTTCCTGCCCGTCCGGCTCGACCCAGGCGCCGTCGATGAAGAATTTTCTGTGGTGGGACATCGGTATCTCCGTAAATTGGATGCTGCGCCATCGCGCCGTCTATAGCGCATAAATGTGTTGAAGGTCACGGCTCGACAAGCGCCGCCTCTTCAACTTTCTCCGGGGTCTTTCGGCAATTGCCAGTCTATCGGCTCGATGCCCTGTTCGAGCAGGAACTGATTGGCCTTGGAAAACGGGCGACTGCCGAAAAAGCCGTTATGGGCCGAAAGCGGCGAGGGGTGCGGGGATTTCAGCACCAGATGCCGGCTTCTGTCGACAAAGCTCGCCTTCTTCTGGGCATAGGCGCCCCAGAGGATGAATACGACATGCGGGCACTCGTCGTTGACGACGCGGATCACGGCGTCGGTGAATTCCTCCCAGCCCTTGCCGCGATGGGAGGCGGCGGCGGCCTGGCGCACGGTCAGCACCGAGTTCAAAAGCAAGACGCCCTGCTTCGCCCAGTGCTCCAGAAAGCCGTGATCGACCTTCTGAAACCCGACATCGGCGGCCAGCTCCTTGTAGATATTGACCAGCGATGGCGGGGTGCGCACACCGGGACGCACCGAAAAGCAGAGCCCGTGGGCCTGCCCCGGCCCGTGATAGGGATCCTGCCCGAGGATCACGACCTTCACCCGGTCGAGCGGCGTCAGGTCGAGCGCGCGGAAATATTCCTCGCCTTTGGGAAAGACGACCTGCCCGTTTTTCTTCTCGTCCACAAGAAAGGATCTGAGGCCGGCCATGTAGGCGCTTTCGAATTCCGGTTGAAGCTTCTCCTTCCAGCCCGGCTCGAGTCTGATTTCGCCCATGCTCTGCTACCTCCCGTTCAAGTCCTGCCTGCGACAATTGTCGCACTTGTATAGCAACGACGTCTCCCCAATTCCAGAACAGGCAGAAGGAGGCCTCAAACATGCAAACCACAGCTTTTGTTGCAACGATTTTCGACGGCAAGTCCAATCCGAACAAGGTGACCGTCGCCTTCACCATGGCGCTCAACGCGCTGAAGAAGGGGCATAGCGCCACGATCATCCTGATGGTCGAGGCCGTGGAACTCGGCAAGCCCGGCGCCACCGACGGCATCGATATCGGCGCACCGTTCGAGCCGGTTTCCGATCTGCTCGAAGAATACCGTACGGCCGGCGGCAAGATCGCGATCTGCGGCGCCTGCATGAAGCATAACGGCATGAGCGCGGAAGACATGGATCCCGCCTACGAGATCATCACCGCGCCTGACGTCATCGATCTTCTGATGAACGCCGAGGGATCGCTGCAGATCACCTGACGGGCCGCGGCATCCGCAAACGCGAGCCGGCGCGGCAGGGGACCCGCCGCCAGCGCCGGCAAATAAAGTCGCGGGCGGCGACGTTCCGGCGTTGACCGGCGCTTTGGCACAGGCCAAACTGCCGCGTGATCACATCGCGCTAAGAACAATCCTGACAGGGGGTTTCGAAATGCTCAACTTCAAGAAAACGGTGTTCGCCACCGCGGCGATCGCCGCTTTTGCCGGCTTTGCCGCGCCGGTCGTCGCGCAGGACACCAAGACCGTCGCCATCACCTATATCGTCGAACACCCCGCCCTTGACGCCGTGCGTGAAGGCATTGTCGAGAGCCTCGCCGAAAAGGGCTACAAGGAAGGCGAGAACCTGAAGGTCGTCGCCCGCTCCGCCCAGGGCAACATGACCACGCAGAGCCAGATTGCTGACGAATTCGCCGGCATCGATCCGGATGTCGCCGTCGGCATCTCGACGCCGTCGGCCCAGGCGCTGAAGAATTCCATGGGCGACACCCCCGTCGTCTTCGCCGCCGTCACCGATCCGGTGGCCGCCGGCCTGATCGAGAACCCGGAAAAGCCGGAGGCCAACATCACCGGCACCTCCGACAAGCAGCCGCCGAAGCCGGCGCTGGAGCTGATCCAGAAGCTGGTTCCGGACGTCAAGACCATCGGCGTCATCTACAATCCGGGCGAAGCCAACTCGGTCGTGCAGGTCGATGACATCAAGGCCGGCGCCGAAGAGCTCGGCCTCACCGTCGTCGAAAGCCCCGCCGCCCAGTCGACCATGGTGCCGGATGCGGCCCGCAACCTCGTTGGCAAGGCCGATGCCATCCTGTTGCCGACCGACAATTCGGTGATCTCGGTGCTGGAAGCGATCGTGACCGTCGGCGAGCGCGCCAAGCTGCCGGTCTTCACCACCGATACCGACTCCGTCGAGCGCGGCGCGGTTGCCGCCCTTGGCTTCAACTATGCCGAAATGGGCACGGTTACCGGCGACATGATCGCCCAGATCCTCGAAGGCACTGCGGTTGCCGACATTCCGGTCGTCGTACCCGGCAATCAGGATCTGTTCCTGAACCTCAAGGCGGCCAAGGCCATGGGCATTGATGTGCCGGCCGACGTCGTTGACAGCGCCAAGAAGGTCATCGAGTAAACATGACGCTTTTCGCACTCGCCGGTGCGTTTGAGACCGGCCTGCTCTTCGCCCTCGTGGCGTTGAGCATCTTCATGTCATTCCGGGTTCTGGACTTTCCGGACCTGACGGTGGACGGAAGCTTCCCGCTTGGCGCGGCGGTTTCCGCCGCCGCCATTATCCACGGCGTCGATCCCTTTATCGCCACGTTTTTCGGCCTGATGGCGGGCGCGGCCGCCGGTTTCGTAACCGGCCTCCTGAATGTCCGCTTCGGCATCATGAACCTGCTTGCCGGCATTCTGTCGATGGTCGCGCTGTTTTCGATCAATCTTCGGATCATGGGTCGACCCAACCTGCCGGTCTATGGCCAGGATACGGTGTTTTCCCGCTTTGAAGACCTTGTGGGCGCGGGGCTGTGGAGCAACACGATTCTGCTTTTGATCATCGCGATCGGCGCCAAGTTCATAATCGACTGGTTCCTCAAGACCGAAATCGGCCTTGGCCTGCGCGCCTCGGGCGAGAACCCGGCCATGGCTGAAGCGCAGGGCATTCGCAACGGCGCGATGACGCTGCTCGGCATGTCGATCGCCAATGCGCTCTGCGCGCTCGCGGGCTCGCTGTTTGCGCAGATGCAGGGGGTGGCGGATGTCACCATGGGCGTCGGCACCATCGTCACCGGGCTTGCGGCCCTGATCATCGGCGAGGCCATTCTCGGCCGTCGCACCGTGTTTCTCGCCACGCTCGGCTGCGTCATCGGCGCGGTCGTCTACCGCCTGTTCATCGCGCTTGCGCTGTCGGCCGGCTTCATCGGCATCCGCCCGCAGGACCTGAACCTGATCACCGCGATCGTAGTCGCCGTCGCCGTTGTGCTCTCCCAGAGCCGCGGCAAGAAGGGGCGCAAGTCGATGTTCAACTTCCGCCTCGTGCGCGGCGCGCAGCAACCGGATGAAGGGCAGGACTGATGCTGAAACTTGACGACATCCACATCACCTTCAATGCCGGAACGGCAACCGAAGTTCGGGCGCTGCGCGGCATTTCGCTCGATATCGCGGAGGGCGAGTTCGTCACCGTGATCGGCTCCAACGGGGCGGGCAAGTCGACGCTGCTATCCACCGTCGTCGGCACGGCGAAGCCCGATACCGGCACGATCCACCTCGCCGGCAACGACGTCACCAACTGGCCGGCCGCCAAGCGCGCCCGTCTTGTCGGCCGGGTGTTTCAGGAGCCCAGGCTCGGCACCTGTTCGTCGCTGTCGATCGAGGAAAATCTGGCGCTCGCCGCCGCCCGCGGCAAGAAGCGGGGTCTGGCTCTCGCGCTTGGCAAGCGCGGCCAGAAACAGATGTTTGCCGAGCATCTGGAAAAGCTCGGCCTCGGCCTCGAACACCGCATGGCAACGCCGATCGGCGCTCTTTCCGGCGGCCAGCGCCAGGCCGTCAGCCTGCTGATGGCGACGCTGCTTCCGATGAAAATCCTGGTGCTCGACGAACATACGGCGGCGCTGGACCCCTCCGCCGCCCACAAGGTGCTCACGCTTTCGGCCGAGATTGCCGGCGAAAGCCGTCTGACCACGCTGATGGTGACCCATTCGATGAAGGACGCGCTGGCCTATGGCTCGCGCACCCTGATGATGAATGCCGGCCGGATCGTGCTTGATATCGCCGGTGAGGAACGCTCAAGGCTCAAGGTCTCCGACCTTCTGGAACGCTTCGGCCGCGCGGCCGGCACGGAGATCGACGACGATCAGCTGATGCTGGCGTAGCAAAAGCGCTCACCGCCCATTGCTTAGAGCGCCAGCGCCCAGACCCTCGCCGACCGGACGTCGCCGTGGCGCAGCCGCATCGAATGGATCGGATCGAAGCCGGCAATCCGCTTGGTGCCGGTCCAGCGGCCATTATCGGCGAAAACCTCGACCGAACCGATATCGAGAAACACCCGGATATGGCTCGGCTTCGCGCCGGGCGCGATATAGCGCGGCGTCGGCTTTTCGGCGTCATCGCGGTAGACCAGGCTGAGGCCTTCCTCATCGAGCGTGATCACGATCTCGATATTGTTGTGATAGAGATCAAGCTCGAATGTCGGTCCGTCGAGATCGATCACGATCTCGGCCTGCCCGGTTTCGAGGCTTACCAGTTCTCCCGCCGCGAGCGCCGTTTCATCTATCAGATGGTCGCGGAGGCTTTCCACGCCTTCGATCGGCGGCGTCAGAAGCGTGTCGTCGGCGGCGTCATAGACGAGGTTGCGCGGCAGCGTCATCGCCGTCGGGAAATCGATTTCGGGGGCGGCATCGGCCCAGTTGGCGAGCCAGCCGATGCCCACCGGCGTGCCCTGGTCGAGGAAGGCCTGGAAGGCGTAATTGTCGGTGACGAAGTCGAGCTCCTGCTCGAAATGCGGCGTGAATGTCGTGCCATCAAACTTGCCAACGGTGGCCGTCGTCAGGTTCTTGCGCCCGGTTTCCTCATGATGGCTGTGCATCAGGCCGCAGATCAGCCCCCAGTGCGTGGCGGGGTCGCCGGCCGGGCCGTCGAGCGGCAGCAGGCAGGGGCATTCGATCACCTGCGTGTTGAACCGTCCCTCCGAATGCAGCACCGAGACGAATTCCCAGCCGCTGGCCGCCGTCACATCCGCGGTCTGGTAGAGCAAAACCACGCCCTCCTCGCCCAAGCGGCTGCCGAGCAGCATTTTCCAGTAGCCGTCGGGGCCGCGGAACACATAAGGGTCGCGGAAGTCGAGCGTCAGGCCCTCAAGTTCGGGCCGGGTGTCGATCAGCGGCTTGGCCGCGCCGGCGAAGATCAGCGATTGCGAGGTCGCCATCATTTGGATTTCGCGCTCCGGCGCGCGGTCGATCATGTGTTCGGTGAAGAACACACGGACGCCGGCGGAGTTTTCCAGCGGGATCGCCGAGCCCGAAAACGCGCCGCCGCGCTTGTCCGGCTTGGCGGTCAGATCTTCCGAAGGAAACAGGAAGATCGGCAGATGCCGCCAGTGCAGGAAATCCTCCGAGACCGCATGGCCCCAATGCATCGTGTTCCATTTCAGCCCGTGCGAATAATGCTGATAGAACAGATGCGCCGAGCCGTTGAAACGGCCAAAGCCGTTCGGATCGTTCATCCAGCCGAAGGGCGGGCGGAAATGATAGGAGCCGGGCGCCGGCGCCGGCGCATTGGCGGCGTGGGTGCGCAAGACGGTGATGCCTTCCTCCAGCGCCTTCGCATCGGTGAACCAGTAAGCGACCGAAATCGTGGTCGTTTCGGGATCATAGGCGCATTCGAGTTCCCCGCCATGCGGCATGAAGAACATCCGGAATTCGTATTCCTCGGAATTCTGCACGAACACATTGCCGAAAACCCGGTCGTTCAGCGAAAGCCGCAACTCCGCAGGCGCATGCGGATGAACCGCCTTCAACCAGACATGCAGCACGGCATTGACCGGCACATTGCCGCGCAGCTTGCGAAGGCGGGTTTCGTCGGCGGTGGTCAATTCATGCATGCTCGTTCGGCTCCGTTCCAGCGCAACCGGATCATTCAACGCCTTGCCGCGCGGAACAGCCCGGAATTACAGTTATGCGCATGGTGACGAAAACCGGTTGCACGCATGCGCTATCCCGCAGGGAAGAAGAGCTGCGGGATAGCTTTAGACCTAATGCACTGAGACGGGATGTAAAGAGCGTGAGGGCTAGAAAGCCTCCATCTCGCTTTTCACCTTATCGAGAAAGCGGGCGCGGGTTTCCTCGGTGCAGTTGTTCATGTCGTAATGGGCCATGAACCGCACCGGGGCGCCGAGCTTGATCTGGGCGCGCAGCACGCGCTTGATCATCTTTTTCGGCGGGTTGCCGGCGAGAAACGCCCGCATCGGCGTCGCGCCGTAAGTGAAGACGGCGGCGGCCTTCTGGATGTGGCGCAACGTCGGCTTCAGCTTGCCATCCTCCAGCGCGAAGGAAACGCCCGGCAGCCAGACGCGGTCGAAATAGCCTTTCAGCATTGCCGGATAGCCGAAATTCCAGATCGGCGTGACGATCACCAGCGCCTCCGCCTTCTGCAGGCGCTCGACATAGGAGGCGACCGGCGCGGTGTTTTCCGGATAGTCGTGATAGCCGATCCGCTCCTCGCGGGTCAGCACCGGCTGGAAGTTTTCGGCATAGAGGTCGCAATCATCGACATCGTGACCGGCCTTGGTGAGGCTTTCGACGACCTGTCTGTGAAGGGCCGCGCCATAGCTGGTTTCCACGGGGTGGGAAAAGAGCACGAGGACCCGCATCTCACTCCGCTCCCGTCTCTGCCAGCCCCTTGAACAGGAAGTTCCTGCCGGCCTTGAAGTCGAAATCCGGGTTCTCCCAGGCGATCATCTTGCCGGGGTTCATCAGGCCCTTGGGGTCGGTTTCCTTCTTGAAGGCAAGCTGCAGCTCGTCGGTCTGCTTCATGCCGCCTTCTTCCAGCGTATAGCGGTGCGGGTTGAAGATCGGGCAGCCATGGGTCTCGTGGATCGCGATGATCTCTTCCAGCCGTTCCGGCGTGGTGTAGCGCACCAGCGGCAGGCCGGAGCACTGTATAGCGCCGTCAAAGCGCAGGAATTCCAGATGGCCGATCACTTCGTCGCCGAAAAGCTCGGTCATCTCGCGGACCTTCTCGACATGGTCCGGGCCGGGATACTGCACCTGAAGATAGGTGAAGCTGTCGGGCTCCATCTTCAGCGCGCGCAGCGTGGTGTGGTTCCAGCCAAGTTCATAGGCGCGCGGTATGCCGCGCAGGCTCTCCACTTCATCGGAACGGAAGCGGATTTCGCCCTTCATCAGCTTCACCAGCGCCTCGAACGGCGCCAGCGCATGGGGGGCGACCATGACCACGGTGACCGCCTCGCCCTCCTTCAGCCACGGCTTGTGGCGGGTGAAATATTCATAAGGTACGGGGGCGGCGATCGGGGCGATTTCCTTGACCAGAATGCCGGAGGATTTCGCCAGCCGGTCGGAAAACCGCACGGCATCCATGAAGGTCTCGTGGCCGACGATCACGTCCACCCAGTCATAGGCGGGCGCCAGCGGCATCTCGACTTCGGTGATGATGCCGTTGGTGCCGTAGGCGTGGGAGACCTTCAGGAGGTCGCGGGCCGTAAGCTCCATCACGCGGGGTTCTTCCTCAAGCGTGACGATGCGCAGCCTCAGCACATTGCCGAGATCGCGAAGCCCGCCCCAGTGCACCGAGCCAACGCCGCCGGAACCGCCGGCGATGAAGCCGCCAAGGGTGGCCTGGCCGGTGGTGGAGGGGTGGAAGCGCAGTTCCTGGCCCGACTGTTCCTTCAGCTCCCTGTCGAGCTGGGCGCAGATGATGCCCGGCTCGGTGATGACGCGGCCGGGGTGGATTTCCTTGATCCGGTTCATCTTCGTCATGTCGAGCACGATGCCGCCCGACAGCGGCATGCACTGGCCGTAATTGCCGGTGCCGCCGCCGCGCGCCGTGACCGGCACATCATGGCGGAATGCGACCTTCAGCACCTGGATCACCTCATCCTCGCTTGCGGGCGAGACGATCAGGTCGCCGGTGACGTTTTCGAGCTGGGCCTTGAGGATCGGCGAGTACCAGTAGAAATCCCGGCTCTTGCGGGAGACGAGGTTGGGGTTGTCCTCGATGGCGATGCCTTCGAGCTCGGCCTTGATCTGTTGATAGTCCGGCATGTTCACTTATCCATCAGCGGGTCAAGTTCGCGATAATCCGGCAGGCTGCGGTCGATGCCCATGCCATTCCGCATCACGATGCGGTCAGCCTGCGGACGGGAAAGAAACTCGCTCCAGCGCCGCGCGCTGAAAAGCACCAGATCGGCGGGCCCGCCCTTTGCAATCACGCCGCGCTCCGGGCGGCCGAGAATGTCGGCGGGCGTGCGGGTGATGATGCGCGGCGTGTCGTCCAGCGGATGATCGAGCTGGAGAATGCGCACCGCCTCGCGGATCACTTCCACGGGATCGAGATCGCCGTAAGCGTAGAACGGGTCGCGGGTATTGTCGGAGGCGACGGCGGTCTTCACGCCCGCTGCCGTCAGTTCCTTGAACAGCGTCACGCCCCGCCAGCGCGGGGTGACGCCCGCATGGCGGTCCTGGAGATACATGTTGCACATCGGCAGCGAGACGACCGCGATTTCTGCTTCAGCCACGCGGTCGATGGTGCGCATTGCCGTATCTTCATCCTGCCGCGCCAGCGAACAGCAATGGCCGACGGTGACGGCGCCCTCAAAGCCATTTCGCAATTTCGCATCCGCGATGCGGCCAAGGGTCAGCACCTCGCGGTCCTCGGTCTCGTCGACATGGAGGTCGATATCAAGCCCGGCTTCGCCCGCCGCCTGAAACAACCGGTCGAGCCGTGCATCGAGATCCGGGAGCATCTGGGTGACGCCGCCGATCAGGCCGTCCCGGCGCTTCAGCAGCGCCACCAGATCATCGAAGAACGGCTCGAAGATCATGTCGATCGCAAACAGCGCAACGGCCTGAAGCTCGATCCGGTCCGCCCATTTCTCGCGGATATCGGAGAACAACTCGAAGGAGATTTCGTGCTGCGGCGGCAGGCTGTCGAGATGGGTGCGCAGCAGGCCGGTGCCGTGGGCATAGGCGCATTTCAGCGAGAACTCCATCCGCGCGGCGACATCATCGGCCGACCAGTTGGCCTCGCGGTCGGCGCGCACGTTTTCGAGCGCGCCCATGAAGGTGCCATCGGGATTGCGGCGGCGCTCCCAGATATGGCCCTTGTCGATATGGGTGTGCATGTCGGTGAAGGTCGGCCAGACCATGCCGCCGCGAAGATCTGTCGCGGGCAGGGCGGCTGCTGGCGTGCCGGGCGCGGTGATCGCGCCGACTTTGCCGTTTTCGATGGTGATATCGGCTTGTATCAGCCCTTCGCGTGCGGCAAATCCCGCGGCGTTCTTCAGACAGATCGCCGGCACGGTCGCGTTCTGGAGAACGAAGGCCGGGGCTTCCGGAAGCGTCACAAAGCCGGTCATCAATTCTCTCTCTTCAGGCTGCTTTCATGCCAGCGATGCAGGAACAGCCAGGCGATGAAGGAGGTGAGCGCGAAGATCGCGACGCCAAGGCAGGCAAGCATGAACAGCGCTGCAAACAGGCGGGGAATGTTGAGACGGTACTGCGATTCCAAGAGCCGGAAGGCAAGGCCTGAGCCGGCCCCCGCCGAACCCGCCGCGAATTCCGCGACCACGGCGGCAATCAGTGCCAGCCCGCCGCCGATCCTCAGCCCCGTCATGAAATAGGGCAGCGAGGCCGGCAGTTTCAGGTGGATCAGCGTCTGCCAACGCGAGGCGCCGTAAAGCTCGAACAGGTTCAGAAGATTGTGGTCGACGCTCTTCAGCCCCTGCGCCATATTCGAGAGGATCGGGAAGAACGCCACCAGAAAGGCGCAAATCAGCAGCGCCACCTGAGTTGTCGGCGTGTAGATCAGGATCAGCGGCGCGATGGCGACGATGGGCGTGACTTGCAGGATCACGGTGATCGGGTAAAGCGCGGTCTCGATCCAGCGCGATTGCACCATGATCACCGCAAGCCCGACGCCGCCGACAAGGGCGAGGCCGAGCGATATGAAGGTGATCTTGGTGGTGACCCAGAGAGCCGGCGCGAGCGTGCCCCAGTCCTCGATGAAGGCCTTGGCCACCAAAGCGGGGCCGGGGAGGATGTAATGCGGGGTCTGGTAGATCACCACGATCGCCTGCCAGATCGCCACCAGCAGCGCCAGCACGGCGATCGGGATCGCGATTTTCAGAATGGTCTCGCCATTGCGGGCGAAGAAGCCGGGGCGCTGATAGGTTTCGTCGCTCATCAGTGCTCGCCTCCCGCTGCCTGAATGGCGCCCTGAAGCGAGCGCGACACCTTTTCGCAGGCCAGCCGATATTCTTCCGAAGTGCGGTAGCTCTCGTCGCGCTCCTGGCTGGTATCGAGAGGGAAATCGTCGAACACCTGACCGGGACGGGCGCGCATCACCACGATGCGGTTGGAGAGATAGGCGGATTCGAAAACGGAATGGGTCACGAAGATCACGGTGATGCCGGTTTCGTGCCAGAGCCGCAGCACGTCGTCATTGAGCTTCTGGCGGGTGATCTCGTCCAGCGCCGCGAACGGCTCGTCCATCAAAAGTAATTTCGGCTTGGTCACCAGCGCGCGGGCGATCGACACCCGCATCTTCATGCCGCCGGAGAGTTCGCGCGGATAGGCGTTCGGAAAATCCTGAAGCTCGACGGTGGCGAGCGCGGCCATGATTTCTTCGCGTGTGCCAGCCTTGGATTTGCCGCGCAGCTTCAGCGGCAGATAGACATTGTCGAACACGGTCGCCCACGGCATCAGCGTCGGTTCCTGAAACACGAAGCTGATATCGCCTTCCGGCTTGCCCTTGGCGGAAATGCGCGAGGTCGGCCAGTCGATCGTGCCTCGCGTGACGTCGCCGAGCGAGGCCATGATGCGCAAGGCCGTCGATTTGCCGCAGCCTGACGGCCCGAGCAGGCTGACGAACTGGCCCTGACAGACGGTGAGGCTCATATCCTTGAGCGCGATCGTGCCGTTGGAGAAAATCTTGGTGACATGCTCAAGCTTCACCAGCGGCTTTTGCAGCAATGCCTCGGCGGGCGCCATGCGGTTTTCCTGTATGCGTAAACGGGTCGCCCCGCGCGGACGCGGGGCGAAGAATGCGAAGGGATTACTTCATCAGGTCCTTGCCGACGCCCTTGCAGACGAACTGGGTCGTGTAGGCCTTGGTATAGTCGAGGTCGGCTTCATAGAGGCCGATATCGACCATGTCGTCGAAGAAGGTCTTGAAGTGCTCATCGGTCATGCAGCCGATGCCACCATCCTCGGCCTCGCCGGAGACGACGATGCCGTATTCTTTCATCTTCCCGATGGAATAGGCGATCTGCTCATCCGTCATTTCCGGATTGTCTTTCTTGATCAGATCGTTGGCGGCGGTGTTGTCGCCGTAGAGATAATTGTACCATCCCTCGATCGAGGCATCGACGAAGCGCTGCACGAGGTCCGGGTTTTCATCGACCATTTTCTGCTGGGCGGTGATCATCGTCGAATAGGGCGAGTAGCCGCTGTCGGCGAGCAGGAAGACCTTCGGCGTCCAGCCGGCTTCCTTTTCCACCGAATAGGGTTCCGACGTCAGGTAGCCCTGCTGTGCGGATTGCGGATCGGCGATGAACGGGGCCGGGTTGAAGGTGTAGGGCTTGTACTGGGCATCGTCGAAGCCGTCGAAATTGGCCTTCATCCACTGGAAATAGGACAGGAACCCGTCCTTGCCCATGAAGATCGTCGGCAGTTTGGCGAGGTCGCCGAATTCCTCGATGCCCTGGTCGGGATGCGCCATCAGGATCTGCGGGTCCTTCTGGAAGATCGCGGCGACGTCGATCAGCGGAATGTCCTCGACCACGGCGTCGAATTCACCCTGCGGCGAGCCCATGTAGAAATCGACCTTGCCGGCGATCAGCAGCGCGCGGTTGGCCGCCTGCGGTCCGCCCTGCACGATGGTGACGTCGAGCCCGTATTTCTCGTAGGTGCCGTCGGCAACGGCCTGGTAGAAGCCGCCATGCTCGGCCTGGGCCAGCCAGTTGGTGCCGTAGGAGACCTCGTCGAGCGCCAGCGCGGGCGCTGCGGCGGCAAGCGTCAGGCCGGCCAATGCCGCAAGCCCGGTCATGCTGGATTGAAGTGACATTTCTCGTTCCCCTTCGCGTTTTGCTGAAGCTTATGATTGGTATTTGAGCGGCTTAACCGCTGTTTGAGAAGTATCAATTTTCGTGCGCATCGATGCCTTTTTTGCACAAGGCTCGGGAATGATATAATTGTAGTCGCACTGCGTAAAAAATGGTCACTTGAGCCGAGTTTACCCCGATGCTGCACTCCCGCAAACTGCAATATATTGATGAAATCGCGCGTTGCGGATCGATCCGAAAAGCCGCGCAAAGGTTGAATGTCGCATCGTCGGCGGTCAACCGGCAGATCCTGGCGCTGGAGGAGGAACTGGGCGCGCCGCTGTTCGAGCGGTTGCCGCGCGGTCTCAGGCTCACGGCGGCGGGCGAGATGTGCGTCGAGCATGTCCGCGAGGTTCTGAAAAGCTATGACCGGCTGGAGGCGCGTATCCGAGCGCTGAAGATGCCGCAGGCCGGCAAGGTCACGCTGGTCACCACCGTCGGGCTTGCGGCGGGGCCGCTGCCGGAGATCATCGCCCGATTCGTGGAGAAGAATCCACGCATCCGCATTCATCTGCGCTCCGATATCGGCGATACCACCATTGCCTCGGTGGTCACCGGCGATGTCGATCTCGGGCTCGGCTTCAATATTCCGCCGACGCCGGGTATCCGCACCGTGGCCACCTTCGATGTGCCGATCGGCGCGGTGCTGCCGCCGGGGCATCCCCTGGCGGAGCAGGAACGCGTCAACGTCTCCGATGTGGTGCAGGAGCCGCTGGTGCTGGCGCAAAGCGGCACCAGCCTGCGCAATGTCATCAATCTCATGCTGTCGCCGCTGCCGCTGCCGGTCGAACCGGTGGTGGAGACAAATGCGTCGGAAATGCTGAAGCAACTGGTCAAGCGCGGTACCGGCCTGACCTTCCTCAACCCGCTCGATGTCTATGATGATTGCAGCCGGGGCGAGCTGGTTTTCCGTCCGGTCGCCGACCCGCATGTGCGCCATCAGCCGATGAAGCTGTTCGCCCGCGCCCGCGCCCCCCTCGACGCCGCCACCAGCCTGTTCGTGGATTACCTGCTCAGCGAACTGGCGGCGATGATCGCGACATTGCAGGAGCGCCGGCATCTGCCGGAAACGGCGTAGTTTTCTGGCTGCCGGTCAGTGTCATCTGAGTGGTAGTGTGGGATCGAGGCATCGCACCCCAATTTTCCCCTTTCGTTTTTCCGGAATCAGTCACTATGCGATCGTCCTGCCCCTTAAGGGGAAAGATCGCTTGGCGGTTGGTGAGATTCATTCCAAAACAAAACGGCCCGCATTGCTGCGAGCCGCTTGTAACACTCAGGCGAAGCGGTTCAGATGCCGCTGCCCTTGTTTTCGCGCTCGCGGGCGCGGTCGTCCATCAGTTCGTACCACATGGCGTTCAGCACCGCGAAGAGCGCTGCGAGCGGCAGACCGAGGATCCAGGCGAAATACCACATAGAATTCTCCTTTCGTGAAAGGGGGCGGGCCTTCCGGCCCGCCGGCTTGCTTAGTAGGCGTGCTTGTCCTTGTTGGTCACGTCCGCATTGGTCACCTTGCCCCACATGATGTGGTAGACCCACGAGGTGTAGGCGAGGATGATCGGCACGAAGATCAGCGCGCAGACCAGCATGATGAACAGCGTCAGGTGGCTCGACGAGGAGTCCCATGCCGTCAGGCTGGCGCCGGGCTGTTCCGACGACGGCAGGATGAACGGGAACATCGCGACGCCGGGCGTTGCCACAACGCCGAAGACCGAAGCCGACGACGACAGCATGGCAAGCGCCGGCCTCTTGCCCTTCAGCCCGATGAACGCGCCGATCGCGCCGAGGAAGCCGAGCGCGGGCGCCAGCATCATCCACGGATAACGGCCGTAATTGGCGAACCATGCGCCCTGCTCGCGGGCAACATCGTTCATCAGCGGGTTCGACGGACCGGCCGCATCGACAGCGCCGATAAAGGCGTAGCCGTCAATGCCGTAATAGAGCCAGACGCCGGCCAGCGCGAACAGCACGATCAGGGCAACAGCCGCGATCGAACCGAAGCCGCGGGCGCGGTCGTTGACCGGACCTTCGGTCTTGGTCGAAAGATAGGCCGCGCCGTGCATGACCAGCATGGCAACGCAGACCAGACCCGCAACCAGCGCGAAGGGGTTGAGAAGGCCGAAGAACGAACCGTCGTAGAAGATGCGAAGGTCGTCATCGAGCCGGAAGGGAACGCCCTGCAGCACGTTGCCCAGCGCCACGCCGAAGATCAGGGTCGGCACGAAGCCGCCGATGAACAGCAGCCAGTCCCAGGTATTGCGCCAGGTGGCGCTTTCGCGCTTGGAGCGATACTTGAAGCCGACCGGGCGCAGGATGAGCGCGAACAGGATCGCGAACATAGCCAGATAGAAGCCCGAGAACGATACGGCGTAGATCGCCGGCCACGCCGCGAAGATCGCGCCGCCGCCGAGAATGAGCCAGACCTGATTGCCTTCCCAGACCGGGCCGACCGTGTTGATCACGACGCGGCGCTCGGTGTCGTTCTTGGCGACGAAGGGAAGCAGGGTGGCGGTTCCGAGATCGAAGCCGTCCATGATGGCGAAGCCGATCAGCAGAACGCCGAGCAGCAACCACCAGATTACGCGGAGGACTTCGTAAGAGATAAGATCGTGCAGTACCATGATGTTTTACTCCGCAGGTGCCATGGTGCCCTGAACCCGGCGGGCGCCGAGAACCGGCATGTCGGGTCCGTTGTCCGGCTGCGGTCCCTTGCGGATCGCGGCGAGCATCAGGCCCATTTCGACGATGAACAGCACCGTGTAGATTCCGACAAAGCCGATGATGGTGAGCAGAACCGTGCTGGCGCCGAGGCTCGAGACGGCCAGCGCCGTGGGCAGGATGCCCTCGATGATCCACGGCTGACGGCCGAGTTCGGCGACGATCCAGCCGCATTCTGCAGCAATCCACGGCAGCGGAATGATCCAGACTGCGAGGTGCAGCAGCCAGCGATGGCTGTCCAGCCTGCGACGGGTCGACAGGTAGAAGAACGTAGCCATGACGGCGATGAACAGGAAGCCTGCGCCGACCATGATGCGGAACGACCAGAACAGCGGACCGACCGGCGGAACCAAGCTGTTTGCGGCCTGTTCGATCTGGGCGGGCGTTGCGTCTGCCGGGTCATCCACGAACGGCTTCAGGAGATAGGCGTAACCGAGGTCGTTGCCGTATTCCTCCATGATCGCCTGGTCGGCCGGGTCCGGCGTGCCGGTGCCCATATTCGCGCGCATGTTCTGCAACGCGCCATAGGCCTGGATGCCGTTTTCGATCTTGGTCTTGCCGTTTTCGACCAGTTCGTTGATGCCCTCGATCGGGGTATCGAGCGAGCGGGTGCCGATCAGGCCCATGACCCACGGGATCTTCACCGCGTAATGGGTCTCGCGGTTTTCCGTGTCGGGAATGCCGAACAGCGTGAACGAGGCAGGCGCCGGCTCCGTTTCCCACATCGATTCGATCGCGGCGAGCTTCATCTTCTGGTGTTCGGTCGTCAGATACCCGCTTTCATCGCCCAGCACGACCACCGAAAGGGCAGCAGCCAGGCCGAAGGAACAGGCAACCGTCATCGAACGCTTGGCAAGCTCTACATGGCGGCCCTTCAGCACATACCATGCGCCGACGCCGAGCACGAAGACCGAGGCCGTGACATAGCCGGCCGAAACCGTATGCACGAACTTCGCCTGTGCGACCGGGTTGGTCAGAACTTCGAAGAAGTTGGTGACCTCCATGCGCATCGTGGCCGGGTTGAGGGCCGAACCGACCGGGTTCTGCATCCAGCCATTGGCGATCAGGATCCACAGAGCCGACAAGTTCGAGCCGATGGCGACGCACCAGGTGATGATCAGGTGGGCGACCCGCGACATGCGGTCCCAGCCGAAGAAGAACAGGCCGACGAAGGTGGCTTCCAGGAAGAAGGCCATCAGCCCCTCGATCGCCAGAGGCGCGCCGAAGATGTCACCGACATAGTGGCTGTAATAGCTCCAGTTCATGCCGAACTGGAATTCCATCACGATGCCGGTGGAAACGCCGATGGCAAAGTTGATGCCGAACAGCACGCCCCAGAATTTTGTCATTTGCCGCCATATTTTGCGGCCAGTCATGACGTAGGTCGTTTCCATGATCGCAACGATCATGGAAAGGCCCAGCGTCAACGGCACAAACAGAAAGTGATATAGCGCCGTCATAGCGAATTGCAGGCGCGATAGCGCCACGATGTCCAGTTCCATTGCGTCTCTCCCGCGTTCAAACCGGGTCTCAGTTTCATCGACCGCCGTTTGACCGGCAGCCGCATTATTGTTGGAGGCCGGGTTTCAGTCCGGTCTCAGTGCGGCAAGCGCTCCGGCAAAGCCGGGCTCGCCTCTTCTGTAGGCGGAAATGATCCGCCCCGAATTGATCATGATCAGTCGGTCGGCAATTTCTGCCTCCCGACGGATATGGGTCGCGATCAGCAAACTACGGTGTTTTCCGGCGCGCGCTTTGATCTTTGTCATGACGTCGCGCGCTGTCTTGCCGTCGAGGCCCTCGCTCGGCTCATCGAGCAGCCAGACGGGCGTGTCGCGCAGCACCAGCCGGGCAAGCGCCAGCCGTCGGGCCTGTCCGCCCGAAAGGCCGAGCCCCTGTTCGCCAAGCTCGGTATCGAGACCGTGGGGCAGGCCGCGCACGGTGTCGCCGAGGCCTGCCGCATCGAGCGCTTCCATCAGGCGCTCGTCGCCCGCGGCGGGGAAGGCGAGCTTCAGGTTGGCGCGCAGCGTATCCTGGAACAGCTCGGTGCGCTGGGTCAACAGCGTGGCCGGCAGGGCGGCGATGCTGCCGGCGTCCGGCGCGACCTCGCCGGCAATCAGCGCCATGATCGAGGATTTTCCGGCCCCGCTCGCGCCGATCAGCGCCACCCGCTCGCCCTCGGCGATCGTCAGCGTCAGGCCGGAAAGCGCGGCGCCGCCGCGTCCGGGATAGCGCAGACGGACATCTTCGAACGCGACCGCGATGCCGGCGTCCGGCGCGGCGTGAACGGTTCTGGCGGCGGGTTCCGCTTCCAGTCGGGGCGAAAGCCTGCGCGCGGCAAGCAGCGTGCGGCCAAGCTCCATCGCGCCGCGCCGGAGTGCTGCGAACGGTTCCAGTGCCGCAAAAGCGATGAGGAGTACCAGGGCGGCAAGCGGGGCGGTGATCTGTCCGGCCTCGGCAAGGGCGGCGCCGGCAAGCAGCACGCCGGCGAGAATCAGCGCGGTGACCATGTCGAAGCCAAAACCGGTATTGCTGTCGATCCGGTTCAGCGCCAGATCGGCGGCATATTCCCTGCTGTCGGCGTTTTCCACCCGTTCCCGCTGGGCATCCAGCCGTCCGGCCAAGGCCAGTTCACTCTGGCCGGCAACCATGTCCACGGCGCGGGCGCGCAACGCCTCCTGCGCATGCGCCCGGCGACGGGCGGGTTTTTCGGCCGCCCGTGCGGCCAGCGCCGGAAGCGCAAGGCCCGGCAGCACGATCGCCGCGCCGACGGCCAGCGCCAGCGGCCACGACAGAATGCCGAGCGCGATGATGGCGGCAAGGCCTGCGACGACCGCGACTGCGCCCGGCACCAGCACCCTCAGATAAAGCGAATCGAGCGCGTCGACATCGGCGGTCAGGCGGAACAGCAGGCGCGCGGGTCTCAAGGCAAGGGCACGGGCAGCGCCCGGCGCCGCAAAGCCGCGGAACAGGTTGACCCTGAGGCCCGCCAGCACGCGCAGCGTTGCGTCATGGGTCTGCAACCGTTCGAAATAGCGGCCGGCCGTGCGCGACAGCGCCAGGAAACGGATGGCGGCGGACGGTGCGAAGACATCGAAGGCGAGCGCCGTCGCCATTGTCAGCCCCGCGATCGCGGTGGCGGTCACGAACCAGCCGGAGACGCCGAGCAGCGCGATGCCGGCAAGCACGGTGAAGGCGGAAAGGGCTGCACCCGCGACGAGCCCGCCGCGCCGCTCGCGCCAGAACAGGCGGATGATCGGGCCGAGTGCGGCAAAGCCTTGTGTTCTCATAGCCCGTTCTCCCTGAAGTTTTCCGCCCTGAAATCCTCTGCAAGGTGGACGACGCGGTCCATCCGCGCGGCCAGCACCGGATCATGGGTCGCCACGATCAGCGTGCGGCCGGCGGCAAGCGTCAGCAGCGCCTCGGTAATTTCGGCGGCGGTGTGGTGATCGAGATGGGCGGTCGGCTCGTCGGCGAGGATGAGGCCCGCGCCCCTGGTCGCGGCGGCGCGCGCCAGCGTCAGCCGCAGACCCTCGCCGCCGGAAAGGCCCGCGCCGTTTTCGCCGATCATGGCGTTACCATGGGCCTCGGCGACGGTGTCGAGCGCGGCAAGCTTCAGCGCGCCGGCGATATCGTCGCGGGTTACATCTTCGCGGGTGAGGCGGATATTGGAGGCGATCGAACCGGCGAAAAGGTGCGGATCCTGGCCGATCCAGGCGATCCTCTGGCGCAGCCTGTCGGCGGTGTCGTCGGCAAGCGTCAGGTCATCGATGACGATGCGGCCGTGCCGGGCCTCGGCAAGGCCGGCAATGAGCGCAAGCAACGTCGACTTGCCGCTGCCCGAGGGCCCGAGCAGGGCGACATGTTCTCCCGGCCTGACATTCAGGTCGAAGCCATCGAAGACCGGATCCTTCGAGCCTTGGTGGACGAAGCCGAGATCGCGCAGTTCCACGCTTGCCGGGCGGGTCGTGGCCGGTGCGGCATCGGCTGTCGCGCCGCCGACCATGGCAAGCCCGTCCTCGGCAAGGCTGTCGAGCGCGGAAAGCGCCGCCTCGCCGGCGGCGCGGTCGTGCCAGACCGACGACAGCATGCGCAGCGGATCGAAGAAGGCCGGCGCCAGCAGCAATATGAACAGGCCTTCCGACAGCGTCAGCTTGCCGCCCCAGGCGCCGAAGCCGATCTGGCCCAGAAGATGAAAGCCGATATAGGCCGCGGCCATGGCGACGCCGAGGGCGGAAAACAGCTCCAGAACGGCGGATGTCAGGAACGCGATCTTCAGCACGGCCATGGTGCGCCGCCGCAGGTTTTCGGCGCGCAGTCTGAGGCGGCGCGAGACCTGTTCGACGGCATCGAAGGAACGGATGGTCTGCAGACCGCGCAGCCGGTCGAGCAGGAAGGCGTTGAGCGTGCCCATGTCGGCAAGGTGTTTTTCGCTCGCCGATTGCGCGCTCCAGCCAATCAGCGCCATGAAGATCGGGATCAGCGGGGCGGCGATCAAGAGCACCAGCGCCGCGATCCAGGAATAGGGGAGCACCACCGCCAGAATGGCAAGCGGCACCACGCTCGCCTTGAAGCGGGCGGTCTGGAAGCGGGCCAGATAGGGCACGATATGTTCGGCCTGCTCGGCGAGAATGCTGGCGGCCTCGCCGGAGGCGGCCCGGCTGGTATCAAGCGGTGACCGGCGCGCAAGCGCGGAAACCGCGGCGGCGCGTTTTTGCGAGAGGATCTTGCGGGCCTCGCGATAGGCCATGCGGTTGCCCGCCCGCTCCAGGAGAGCCTTGGCAAGGCCGAGCGCCAGCACGGCGGCGGCCAGCGGCCAGATCGTGGCGACGCCATTACCCGCCGCCACCTGTCCGATGCCATAGGCAAGACAGGCCGCCTGCGGCAGCCACATCAGTTCGGCAAGGGTGGAAAGCCATGCCGCAAGCTTCAGCGCCCGGGTTTTTGGCGCGCGCGATTTCTGGCGGGCAGCACCCGACGCCGCGCCTTGTGGCGAAGCGGGCCGGCCCGTGTCCTGGGCGGCGCTCCGATCGGGAGCGGCGTCTTCTGCCCTGGATTTTTCGACAAGCGCGTCCATCATGAAACCTTGCTGTCTTTTGCGCCCTTCCGGCCGAAGCCGGGGAGCCTGTCTGCCGTCTCCAGCAGTTTGGTGACGGCAGAGCCCATGCCGAGAAGCATGAGAAGCCGATCGGTTTCCATCACCTTCACATCATCGTACCAGTCGGAGAGTTTTTCAATCAGCGCGTGCATTTCGCCGAGCCGCTCCTGGGCGTAGCGCTCTTCGTTGTTTTCCGGCTCGCGCATCAGGACCTCGCGCAGCATGGTCAGCGTCGGGTCGATCTCGCGCTTCTTGCGCTCTTCGGCGAGCGTCCTCAGGATCGTCCAGACATCCTCCGGCGTGGTGAAATAATCCCGCCGGTCGCCCGCCTTGTGGCGCAACAGAACCAGCCCCCAGCCCTGCAATTCCTTCAGCCCCATGGCCACATTGGAGCGCGACATCTTCAGCGCCTCCACCATGTCGTCGGCGCAGAGCGGCTCGCGTGTGGCGTAGAGCAGGGCGTAGATCTGCCCGACCGAGCGGTTAATGCCCCAGCGGCTTCCCATCTCTCCGAAATGGGCCACGAAATCCTGCACGACCGGCGACAATGGCATCGATATTCCTGTTCTATCTGAATTTTCAGAAATTTCTGAAAATTGTGTATACCGATACTTGACGGAAAGCAAGCCGCCGATCTCTTGTCACGGGTGTAACCGAACGAGACGCGTAGGAAATTGATTTATGTCATGTGGGTGAAGCGGGTGTGTCAGCCGCAAGGTCTGCGGTGTCGCGAGACCCTATACCCTCATCCGGCCTTCGGCCACCTTCTCCCCAAGGGGAGAAGGGAACGCCGGCGAGGCTCTGCCGTGCCGCCGGCTCTGCGGCGGCTTTCTTGGTGACCCTCGCCCCGGAGGGGAGAGGGTGGCGCGGATGCGCCGGGTGAGGGGAGACAGCCCTGCCGCATGCATTGAGTTGGCGACTTTGCTCTCCCCACCGGCGTCAAAAATTACCGGACGGTGGCCGAAAGCGTTTCGGCGAGCGCCTGTTTCGGTTTCAGATTGCAATAAGCCGGGCGGTCGCGCTCGAAGCGCCAGCCTTCGGAAAGCGAGCCGGCGTCGACACTGTCGAAGCCGAACTGATTGTAGAGGCCGGCGACCACCGCCTTCGCCCCCGCATCGTCGCCTGCCAATGGCAGGGCGAGGCGATCGGCAGCACCCTCCGGCCGACCCGCAACATCAAGATCGATCATCCGAATAGCGTTGAAGGCCTTGACGATGCGGGCGCCGGGCAGATGCGCGGCGATCATCTCGCTGGTGGTGGTCTTGCCACGGTCCAGCGCTTCGATATGGCCGTCGCGCTCGTGATAATAGTTGATGGCGTCGATCACGATCTTGCCCCTGAAGCCTTCCGGCCGCAGCGCATCATAGGCCGCCAGGGGGATCGCGAGCACGATTACCTCGCCGAAGGCGATCGCCTCGTCCACCGTCCCGACGGCGCAGCCGAGGGCGCTTTTCATGCTGAAAAGGCTCTGTGGCCCGCGTGAATTGCTGAGCATCACCACATGGCCGGCCTCAACCGCCTTCTGCGCCACCGAGCGGCCGACAAAGCCCGCGCCGATAATTCCGATCTTCATCACGTTTTCTCCTTGTCACACTGTGATGACCCGGCATAAACCTCCACCATATGAACTTAAATATCGGATTTTCACAGTCTCTCCCAACCAGAAGGGGATAATCATGGACCGGCTCACCAGCATGGCCGTCTATGTCAAGGCGGTCGATCTCGGCTCGTTTGCCGCCGCCGCGGATGCGCTCGGCATCTCGCCGCAGATGGTCTCCAAGCATATCGTGTTTCTGGAGGACAGGGTGGGTGCGACGTTGCTCCACCGCACTACCCGCCGCCAGAACATTACCGATATCGGGCGTACCTTTTACGAGCGCTGCCGGTTGATCCTTTCGGAGGCCGAGGCGGCGGAGGGGCTGGCGTCCGAGATGCACCGGCATCCCAAGGGCCTGCTGAAGGTCAACGCGCCGAAAACCTTCGGCGCGCTGGCGCTCGCGCCCTTCGTCACCCGGTTTCTCGATAAATATCCGGACGTGCAGGTCGAGGTCACGCTTGAGGACCGGTTCGTCGATCCGCTGGAAGAGGGCTTCGACGTCACCATCCGGGTCGGCGGCACGGAAGGCGCGGGGCTGGCCTCCGTCCCGCTCGCCTCCTATGAGCTGGTGGTCTGCGCCGCGCCTGCCTATCTCGCCCGCCACGGCGCGCCGCAAACCCCGCAGGATCTCACCCGGCACGAATGCCTGATCTTCGGCCAGCGCGCAGGGCATACGCCATGCCGCTGGCTGTTCACCGAGGACGGTCGGGAGCGTGAAATTCAGGTCAGCGGGCGGCTTTACGCCAATGACTGGATGGTGCTGTTGCGCGCCGCTATCGAGGGGCATGGGGTGGCGCTCGGCTCGGATATCATCCTGCGGGAGGAGTTGAGGGCCGGCCGCCTGGTGCGCCTTCTGAGCGATTATCGCACCCCGCCGCGCCCCATGCACGCGCTCTATCCGATGCGCGGCAAGCCGAGCGCCAAGATCATGCGGTTCGTGGAAGGGCTGGCCGAGGCGTTTCCGCCCCGGCCCGAGGGCTATCCTTCAGCGCGCCAGGCCTCGGGTGTTACGTAAACCGCGTCGGCGCGGCCGTAGCCGCCGTCGCGGACCTCCTCGATCAGCACCATGGTGTGGGGCCGCGCGGCCTCGGTGAAATACTCGGCCAGCATATCGGTGACGCGGTGGATGATGTCTTCCTTCTGGTCGCGGGTCAGCGCCGCCTCGGGGGTCTTGATGTTGACGAGTGGCATATCGGTTCTCCTTGTCAGATCATGCCGCCATTGACGCGCAGCACCTGACCGTTGATGAAGCGGGCCTCATCGCCGACGAGAAAGGCGACCACGCCGGCGATATCGCCGGGCTCGCCCAGCCGGCCGGCCGGAATCGTCCGGGTGATGTTGGCGACCAGTTCCTCGCTCTTGCCGTCGAGAAACAGTTCGGTCGCGACCGGGCCCGGCGCGATGGCATTGACGGTGATGCCGCGCGCGGCCAGTTCCTTGGCGGCGATATGGGTCATGGTTTCGACGGCGGCCTTGGTGGCGGCGTAGACGCCATAGGCGGGAAGTTTCGTGCCGACGACGCTGGTCGAGAAGTTGACGATCCGCCCGCCATCGGCAAGCCGGTTCGCCGCTTCGCGCAGGCCGCGGAACGTGCCGCCGAAATTGACGGCGACCTGGCGTTCAAAATCCTCGTCGGTGACCGTCGCGAGCGGCGCGAGCGAAAGCATGCCGCCATTGTTGACGAGAATGTCGGCCTTGCCGAACTCGGCTTCGGCGGCATCGAACAGCACCGCCATGCCGTCGTCGCTGCCGATATCGGCCTTGACCGCGATCGCCTTAGCGCCTTTTTCCCTGATCGACGCAACCACCTCTCCTGCGGCGGCAGCGTTCGACGCGTAGTTGACGACGACGTCGATGCCGTCGGTGGCGAGACGCCTGGCGACTTCCGCGCCGATGCCACGCGAGGCGCCGGTGATGATGGCTGTTCTGCTCATGATAAACTCCATGTTCGTTGAACCGCGCCCAAAATATGCTCTGGAATCTCCGAAACAATCACCGGAAAATTGACAACATAATTCGCCTGTGGTGAACAATGTGAATGGACAGATTTGACCGCATGCGTTTGTTCACCCGCATTGTGGAGCGCGGCAGCTTTTCCGCCGCAGCGCATGATCTCGGCCTTGCGCGCTCAACCGCCACGGAGGCGATCAAGGGGCTGGAGGCCGATCTCGGCGTCCGGCTTCTCGACCGCACCACCCGCCATGTCGCGGCGACGCTCGACGGCGAGGATTACTACCGGCGCTGCGTTGCCATCCTTGCCGAGGTCGAGGAGGCCGACACTGCGTTCCGGGCTGGCAATCCGGACGGCCTGTTGCGCATCGATGCCCATCCGCATCTGACCCGAAACTTCCTGCTGCCCGGCCTGCCCGCGTTTCTGGCGCGCTATCCCGATCTCAGAATCCATTTCGGGCAGGGCGATCGCTATGTCGATCTGGTGCGCGAGGGCTATGACTGCGCCATCCGGGCGGGCGAACTGGAGGATAGCGGGTTGATCGCGCGCCGGCTCGGCGCGCTCCGCGAGGTCACGGTGGCGAGCCCGGCCTATCTTGCGCGGCATG
The DNA here is from genome assembly GCF_053484255.1 of Martelella sp. FLE1502. Lineage (NCBI taxonomy): Bacteria > Pseudomonadati > Pseudomonadota > Alphaproteobacteria > Hyphomicrobiales > Aurantimonadaceae > Martelella > Martelella sp. FLE1502. Next base: position 161,232 of record NZ_JBAKFQ010000007.1, on the reverse strand, counting down.
GCGTGCCGCAAACGCCGGATGATCTTGCCGGCCATATCGCCGTCGGCTTCATTTCGTCGCGCACCGGAGAGGTGATGCCGCTCGAACTGATCGAGAACGGCCGCACCCGCTATGTGACGCTGAAGACCCGGGTGACCGCCAATGATTCCGGCACGGCCAATGCGCTGGCGCGGGCGGGTTTCGGGCTGGTGCAAGCCCCGCGCTATCATTTCGCCGAAGCGCTGGCGGAAGGCGAGATGGTCGAGGTGCTGCCGGATTTCCCGCCGCCGCCAACGCCGCTTACCGCGCTCTATCCCCAGAACCGCCACACCGCGCCAAGGCTGCGGGTGTTTCTCGAATGGGTACAGACGATTTTCGCCGGCGGCGAGGTCTGAGCGGGGTCTACCCGTGCTCGCGCAGGAAGGCTTCGAGAAACTCGGCGAGCTTCAGGGCGGCGAAGGTGGGCGTCGGCCCCTCGGCGCGCACCAGCCGCATGTCGCTGGCGATTTCCGCGCCCTTGGCGAAGGGACGCAGCACAAGCTGGCCGTCGCGAAGCTCGCGGGCAACCGTCATCGCCGGCAGGATCAGCACCGCGGTGCCGCGCCGGGCGAGCTCCTTCTGGAGTTCCAGCGAGGAGGTCGTGAAGGCGACCTCCACCGGCGCAAATCCCGCCGCGCGCTGGCGATCGTCGAAATCGCGGCGGATGCTGAAGGCCCGGTCGGGCATGGCGATGGCGTGGCGGCGGATCGCTTCAAGCGTGATTTCGCGCTCGCCGGCAAGCGGGTGGTCCGGGGCCATCACCGGATCGTGCCTGACCGACAGCGAAAACAGCGTCTCGATCCGCGCATCCGAGGGCGAGAACATCGTCACTGCGATGTCGGTCTCGCCGGTTGTCACCGCGTTCAACGCGATTTCGGCGGACGTGACCGTGACGGCAATCGAGATTTTCGGATAGAGCGCGTAGAATTCGGCGAGCGCCGGGGCGAGGATCGCGTTGATCACCGCGCCGTTGACGTGGAGCGAGACATGGCCGGCATTGAGCCCCCGAAGATCATCGATCACCTGCCGTGCGCCTTCAAGATCGCGGATCATGGCATCCGCGCGTTCGGCCAGCAGTGCGCCGGCGGGGGTAAGCGCAATCCCGCGCGCGCCGCGTTCGATCAGCACGGCGTTGAAATAGGCCTCAAGATTTTCAAGCTGGCGGCTGACCGCCATCGGCGACACGCCCAGCGTTTCGGCCGCCTGCCGGATCGAGCGCGACCGCGTCAATTCATTGAAATAGATAAGGGCCTCGATCTGCATGGCGGTCTCGCATTTGCCGGAAGGGTATTTGAGCCATCCGTCGGACGGTAAGGCAAGGCTGGTCGCGCATGATCCATTCATGAATTTTGCGCGGCGGTCTTGTTATTTGGTATTAAATTGGTATCTTTCCGACATCAGGAGATGGCCGTGCGGGTTTTCCAGGATTTCGACATTTCGGGTGACGGGCCGATCTATCGGCGGCTGAAGGCAGAGCTCGCCCGAGCGGTCGAAAGCGGCAAGCTTGCCCATGGCGAGGCGCTGCCGCCCGAGCGCGATCTCGCCCGGCTTGTCGGCGTCAGCCGGGTAACGGTGCGCCGCGCGATCGCGGAACTGACCAGCGAGGGGTTTTTGCAGCGCCGCCATGGCGCCGGCACCTTCGTGCTGCGCCCGCCGGCGCGGATCGAGCAGCCGCTGAAGCGGCTGACCTCCTTTACCGAAGACATGCAGGCGCGCGGCCTGATACCGCGCTCGCACTGGCTGGAGCGCGGTCTTTATGCTGCCAACGCTGAAGAGGCGGAGGCGCTGAAGCTTCCCTGGAACGCCGCCGTCGCCCGGCTCAGCCGTATCCGCTATGGCGATGACTTGCCAATGGCGATCGAGCATTCGACGCTGCCCGCCGATATTCTCGAACGGCCTGACCTCGTCGAGACCTCGCTCTATGCCGCGCTTGCCGAGCGCGGCGTCACCATGGCGAAAGCCACCGAACGGATCACCGCCTGCAATCTGACCACCGAACAGGCCGCGCTCCTGACTGTCTCGCCCGGTGCCCCGGCGCTTGCGATCCGCCGCACCGGATACGATGCCGGCGGCCGGCCGGTGGAACTGACCAGAACCTATTATCGAAGCGATATCTATGACCTTGTCGCCGAGCTGACCTATGCCGGCGACCCATGAAACGGAAGATGGCTCTATGACCGACATCACCAATATGCGCCGCGAAATCGACGAGATCCCCGAAGCCGCCGCCCGGCTGCTGGACGGCCAGAGCGCTGCGCTTGCAGCCGCCGGCCGCGCGCTTGCCGAAAAGGACCCCGCGGTGGTGGTCACCATCGCCCGCGGCTCGTCCGACCATGCGGCGCTGTTTCTGAAATATGCGATCGAGCTGACCGTCGGCATTCCGGTCGCCTCCCTCGGCCCCTCGCTCGCCTCGATCTATGGCGCGAAGCTCAAAATGAACAAGGCAGCCGCGATTTCGGTTTCGCAGTCCGGCAAAAGCCCGGATATCGTGGCGCTTGCAAGGGCCGCGCGCGAGGGCGGCGCTCTTTCGCTTGCGCTCGTCAACACCATTGCCTCGCCGCTGGCGGAAATGGCCGATCAGCCGATCGATATCGCGGCCGGTCCGGAAAAGGCGGTGGCGGCGACCAAGTCCTACGTCAACTCGATCGTCGCCGGCCTTGCCGTACTGTCTGAATGGGCCGATGACGCAGCGCTCAAGGCGGCGCTTGTCAAGCTGCCCGATGATCTCTCAAAGGCGCTTGCCTGCGACTGGTCGGCGCTGATCGAACCGCTGAAGGATGCCCAGTCGCTTTACGTGCTGGGACGCGGCCCGAGCTTCGCGATCGCGAGCGAAGCCTCGCTGAAATGCAAGGAGACCTCGGAGCTCCATGCCGAGGCCTATTCCTCGGCGGAAGTGATGCACGGCCCGGTGTCGCTGGTCGAGCCGCGCTTCCCGGTGATCGCGTTCGCCGCCCGCGACAAGGCGGAGGACAGCGTCGTCAAGATCGCCTCCGGCATGGCGAAGAAGGGCGCGTCTGTGTTCCTGTCGTCGGAACGCGGAGAGGGCACGGCGTTGCTGCCGCATGTGGCAACCGGCCATCCGCTGACCGATGCGCTGGCGCTGATCGTGCCCTATTACAGCGTCATTGAGAAGCTGTCGCTTGCCCGCGGCTTCAACCCGGATGCGCCGGTGGCGCTCAACAAGGTGACGGAGACCGAATAATCATGAAGAAGGCGATAAGCGGCGCGCGGATATTCGACGGCGAGAGCCTGCTGGAAGGCCGGGCGCTGGTGTTTTCCTCAGCCGGCATCGAGGCGATTGTCTCGGCGCGGAATATTCCGAACGAATGCGAGATCATCCCGGCGGACGGGCAGATCCTGGCGCCCGGCCTGATCGATCTCCAGGTCAATGGCGGCGGCGGATTGCTGTTCAACAATGCGCCGGATCTCGATGGGCTGCGCACCATCTGCGCCGCCCAGATCCGCTCGGGCGTCACCGCGCTTCTGCCGACGCTGATCACCGACCGGCCCGATGTGGTGCGCGCGGCGGTCGAGGCCGGCAAGGCCGCATGGGAGGCGGGCATTCCGGGCTATCTCGGCCTGCATCTGGAAGGCCCGCATCTTTCGCTCGCCAGAAAGGGCACGCATGATCCGGCGCTGATCCGGCCGATGGAAGCGGAGGATTGCGACTTTCTGGTGGAAAATGCCGGCAGTTTCGGCGTCGGGCTGCTCACCGTCGCGCCCGAAAACGTCACCCGCCAGCAGGTCGCGCGCCTCAGCAAGGCCGGCTATGTCGTCAGCCTTGGCCACACAGATGCCGCCTGCGCGGTGGCGCGGGAATACCGGTTTGCCGGTGCCACGATGGCGACGCATCTCTTCAACGCCATGAGCCCGCTCGGCCATCGCGAACCGGGCATGGTCGGCGCGGTGCTCGGCGATGGCGGTTTTTCCTGCGGGCTGATCGCCGATGGATACCATGTCGACGCGGTGGCGATGGGGATCGCGCTGAGGGCAAAGGCCGGGCCTGGGAAAATATTCCTGGTATCCGACGCGATGTCGGTCACCGGCACGGACCTTCAGAGTTTCGAGCTCAACGGTCGCACGATCTACCGCAAGGACGGTCGCCTGACGCTTGCCGACGGCACGCTTGCCGGGGCCGATACCGATCTGCTGACCTGCGTGAAGAATGTCCGCGACATGCTGGACCTGCCGCTGGAAGAGGCGCTCAGAATGGCGACGCTCTATCCGGCCGAGGCCGTGGGCGCGCGCTCCAAGGGGCGGCTGAAACCGGGCGCGGACGCCGACATGGTCCTGCTTTCCGACGACCTAACGCTTTCTGCGAGCTATATCGCCGGGGAACGCGTCTACAGCGCCGACTAAAGGCCGGCGACCTACGCCATGTCCTTGCCGGTCACCTTCACGGTCGGGTCGATCTGCCGGCGCTTGGGGCGCATCAGCGGCTCGGGGCTGACGGGGTGGGTGTGGAGCATGTCGGCGCCGGCCATGATGCCCTCGACGGCCTGGATCTCCAGCCGCTTGGCGTCGCGCTTGCGGATATCGTCGGTGATCGCGATCGCCTCTTCCTCGCTGGTGCCGAGCGCCACCAGCGTCTCGCGGCCGAAGACGAGGCCGGATTCTAGCGTCTCGCGCAATTCATATTCGACGCCCCGCTGCCTGAGCGCCAGCGTGTGGCTGCGGTCATAGGAGCGGGCGTAGATGTGGGCGCGCGGGAAATTCTCCTGCACCACGTCGATCACCCGGTCGGTGATCTCGCGCTTCTGGGTGCAGACCGCGACGATCTTCGCCTTCTCGATGCCCGCCGCGATCAGCACGTCCTTGCGGGTGCCGTCGCCGAAATAGATGTGGAAGCCGAAGGCCGAGGCCTGGCGGATTCGATCGGCGGAGAAATCGATGATCGTCACGTCGCGGCCGCTGGCGAGCAGGATCTGCGCGGCAATCTGGCCGAAGCGCGAGAAACCGATCATCAGCACGTCCGCGCCCGCGCCGTCGAAATCCTCCTCCATTTCCTCATGAGCCTCGTGGCGGGCATAGAGTCGCTCGGCGAGGCGGACGGTCAGCGGGGTCGCTACCATCGAGACCGTCACGATCGCGATCAGTAGCGAGGCGGTGGCGTTGGAGAAGATGCCGGCGGCAGCCGCCGTCGAGAACATCACGAAGCCGAACTCGCCGCCCTGCGGCAGGAGCGCCGCAATCCGGATCGCGTCCTCGTGCGGCGAGCCGGTCAGGCGACAGAGCCCGTAGATGACGGCGGCCTTGACGACGAGCAGCACCGGAACCGCGATGAGGATCAGAAGGATGTTCTCGTAGACCACGGACAATTCGAGCGAGAGGCCGACGGCGATGAAGAAGATCGCGAGAAACACGCCGCGAAACGGCTCGATATCGGCCTCGAGCTCATGACGGTAGGAGGATTCGGCAAGCATCACGCCGGCGAGGAATGCGCCCATGGCCATCGACAGCCCGACGATCTGCATCATCATCGCCGCGCCGATGACGACGAACAGCGCAGCCACGATCATCACCTCGCGCGCGCCGGTGGCGGCGATGATCTGGAACACCGGCGTCAGCACATAGCGCCCGGCGGCGATCATCAGCACCACGACAAGGGCGGCGAGCCCGGCATTCGTCAGCATGTCCGACGTGCTCGCCTCCTCCACGCCGCCGCCCAGAATGCTGGCGAGCGCCAGAAGCGGCACGATCGCGATATCCTGGAACAGCAGCATCGAGAACGAGCGCTGGCCGTAACGGGTGTTGACGTCGCCATTGTCGTCGAGGATCTGCATGGCAAAGGCGGTGGATGACAGCGCCAGGCCGAAACCGGCGATCACCGCGGCCTGCCAGTTTCCGAGCCCGCCGAACTTGGCGAGCGGCACCAGCACCGCGCCGGTGACCAGCACCTGCGCAAGGCCAAGGCCGAAAATATCCTTGCGCATCGTCCAGAGCCTAGCCGGCTTAAGTTCAAGCCCGATCATGAACAGCAGGAACACGATCCCGAGTTCGGCGACGTGCAGCACCTCCTCGCCATTGCTGATTCGCTGCAGCACCGGGCCGATCACGATCCCGCCCGCCAGATAGCCGAGCACCGTGCCGAGGCCGAGCCGCTTGAAAAGCGGCGCTGCTATGGTCGCGGCGCCCAGCATCCAGACGGTTTCGGTAAAGAGGCTCTGGGTGGCTGCCATAAAAAGGGTCCCGGGCTGCAAGAAAACGGAAGCGCCGGAGGAACGGCACTTGATGCGCAATGAAGTGAACAATAAATGAGGGCACAAGGAAAGGCCATTGCCATGTCATCATCAAGGGTTCCCGATCAATTGATCGACACCGCGTCGCAGATTCTCGACGTCGCGAAGAAGAAGGGCGCCGATGCGGCCGATGTCGTCGTCTCGCAGGGTGCCTCGCACGGCATCTCCGTGCGCGAGGCAAAGCGCGAAAACGCCAAGGCGTCCGAGAACCGGGGCTTTTCGCTGCGCGTGTTCCGCGGGGCGAAGGTCGCAAGCGTCTCCACCAATGACGACAGCGATATCGATACCCTCGTCGAGCGCGCGCTCGCCATGGCCGCCGTCTCGCCCGAAGACCCTTATGCCAGCCTTGCCGACAGCGCCCGGCTTGCCCGCGAAGCCCCGGACCTCGATCTTTACGACGATACCGAGGTCTCGCCCGAGGCGCTGGCCGAACGCGCGCTTGCGGCCGAAGCGGCGGCGCTTGAGGTCGAGGGCGTCACCAGAAGCTCGGGCGCAGGCGCCTCGCGCGGCGAGGTCGGCTTCGTGCTGGTGACTTCCGACGGTTTTTCCGGCGGCTATCGCCGCTCCTATTCCTCCGTCTCGGTCTCCGTCGTGGTGGGCGAGGGCGCTGGCATGCAGCGCGATCACGATTACGACGCGCGCGCCCATGACGGCGATCTCGATCCGCCGGAAGAAATCGGCCGCAAGGCCGGCGAACGGGCCGCCGCCCGTCTTTCGCCGCGCCAGGTGCCGACGCAGCGCAACGCTGCCGTCATTTTCGAGCAGCGCCTTGCCGCAAGCCTTGTCGGCAGTCTCGCGAGCGCGATTTCGGGGTCTTCGGTCGCGCGCAAGACCAGCTTTCTGAGGGACAAGCTCGGCAAGCCGGTTTTGAAGGCCGGGCTGAATCTGGTTGACGATCCGTCGATCCGCCGGGGCGCGGGCTCGCAACCCTTCGATGGCGAAGGCGTCGCCAGCGAGCGGCTCGCCATGGTCGAAGACGGCGTGTTGCAGCAATGGTTCCTGTCGACGGCGCTCGGCCGGGAACTTGGCTTCGAGACCAATGGCCGCGGCACCCGCTCCGGCAATTCGCTCTCCGCCGCACCGACCAACCTTGTGCTGGAACCGGGCGCGAAATCGCCCGCGGAACTGATGGCCGAGATCGGAACCGGGCTTTATGTCACCGAACTGATCGGCCATGGCGTCAACATGGTCACCGGCGAATATTCGCGCGGGGCGAGCGGGTTCTGGATCGAGAATGGCGAGATCGCCTATCCGGTGTCGCAGATGACGATTGCCGGCAATCTGAAGGACATGTTCATGGCGATGACGCCGGCAAGCGATATCGACCGCCGATTCTCGATTGCCACCCCCAGCATTCTCGTCGAGGGCGTCACCCTCGCCGGATCGTGAGGTCCGCCGTGGCCGAGCCGTTGGATGTCGATATCCAGGCCGATCTGGCGCTGATCACCGATGCGGCGCGCGAGGCGGGTGCGGTCGCGCTTTCCCATTTCGGCCAGAACCCCGAAGTCTGGTGGAAGAATTCCGGCCAGTCGCCGGTCAGCGCCGCGGATTTCGCCGCCAATGAATGCCTGGAAGACCTGCTGCTGAGGGCGCGGCCGGATTATGGCTGGCTTTCGGAGGAAAGCGGCGATGACTTCTCCCGGCTGGAGGCGGAGGCGACCTTCGTGGTCGACCCGATCGACGGCACGCGCGGTTTTCTCAAGGGCAAGAAGAACTGGATGGTCAGCGTGGCGGTGGTGCGGGGTGGCCGCCCTGTGGCCGGCGTTCTCGTCGCTCCGGCGCTTGACGAGGTGTTTACCGCTGCCCTCGGCGGTCCGGCGCTGAAAAACGGCCTTCCGATTGCGGCCTCTTCTCGCGGCGGCGAGAGCGGAAACCTGGAGCTCTGCCTTCCGGCGATGATGCTCGACGGCTTCAGCCCGCCCTTTCGCGCGCGGGTTAACAAGGCCGCGCATATCCCCTCGCTCGCCTACCGGCTGGCTGCGGTGGCCGATGGCCGTCTTGATGCCACACTTGTGAGGCCTGACTCCCACGACTGGGACCTGGCCGCCGCCGATATCATCCTTGCCGCAGCCGGCGCTTCGCTGGTGGATGACGCGGGGCGTCCGTTGACCTATAATCGCCGCACGCTGCGCCACGGGACGCTGTTTGCGGGCAATCCGGCACTGGTCGGCACGCTGATGCGCGAATTCGCGCCGCCGCCCGTCATGTGACCCGTCACTTGACAAAAACGGCCAAACCCGAGACACGCTATGGCGGGAGGCTATGAGCAAAGAGAGATATAAAATGGCTGATACGGTTGAAAACAAGCAACTCCTGCATCTGGTCTTCGGCGGCGAGCTCGAAAGCCTGAAGGGCGTCAAGTTCACCGATCTGGACGCGCTTGATATCGTCGGTATCTACCCCAATTACGCCAGCGCCCATGCAGCCTGGAAGTCCAAGGCGCAGCAGACCGTCGACAACGCCCATATGCGCTACTTCATCGTCCATCTGCACCGGCTTCTCGACCCGGAATCGTGAGTATTGCGTTTTCATGGCTCCGGACGCAGTATAGGCGACTGCTTTAGCCTCCGAAGCGTTTTCGCCAGACGACGCTCCTGCAAGTGCTTTGTGGTTTGAAATTAAGAAATTGCTTTAAAATAAAGCAGATGAAGTCTTTATAAGAAGAAAAAAAGAACTTCGTTCCGGGTCAGCCTGAAGACGTTTGATAGAATATTTAGGATGTGGTTCTTCCTGTTCCTAAATGTTATTTTCTGAAGTAGGATGATTCGCGCAATGGTGGTGGGTGCGGCCGCTGATCCGATGCACGAGAACGGGGTAAACGGACAAGGGAATGGTATCAGGCATTTCTATTTGGTTGGCCCGCAACACGTACCGACTTGGCGGGATTCTCGGCTATCCGCTGTTACGGCCGATCCTCTATCATCGCGTCCGCCGCGGCAAGGAGGACAAGGCGCGCCTGGGGGAACGCCTCGGCCGCTCCGACCGGCAGAGACCGGAAGGCCCGCTCGTCTGGATACACGCAGCAAGCGTGGGCGAAACGCTCGCCGTTACCTCGGTCGTCCAGAATATCCATGAATTCGGCATCTCGGTTCTGCTGACAACCGGCACGGTGACTTCGGCGCGCCTGGCGGCGGAGCGTTTCGGGGACACGGTCATCCATCAATATGTGCCGCTGGATGCCCTGCCAGCGGTAACACGCTTCCTCGATCATTGGCGACCGGACCTTGCCATCAATGTTGAAACCGAAGTCTGGCCGGTCACGATTGCGGAGCTCGCCAAGCGCAAGATCGCGCAGGTTGTGGTCAATGGCCGGATTTCGGATCGTTCGTTCGAGCGCTGGATGCAGCGCCGCGAACTTGCCCGCACCATGTTCTCGCGATTTTCGCTGGTCATGGCGCAGACCGATCTTGACGCCGAGCGCTTTGCCGATCTCGGGGCGCTGCATGTCTCGGTCACCGGCAATCTCAAGGTCGACCGCAGCGCGCCGCCCGCCGACGATAAGGCCCTTCAGGCGCTGAAGAGCGCAATCGGCGCGCGCCCAGTGTGGGCGGCGATCTCGACCTTCGACGGCGAGGAAAAGAATGCCGCCGACGTGCATATCGCGCTGAAGGAAGCCCATCCCGGCCTTCTGACCGTCATCGTTCCCCGCCATCCCGATCGCGCCGATGCGCTTGCCGCCCAGTTTTCGGCTGAGGGACTTTCGGTCAAGCGTCGTTCGCTCGGCGAAAGTCCCGACGCGGAGACCGATATCTATCTCGGCGACACGATCGGGGATATGGGGCTTTATCTGCGCCTCACCGATATCGCCTTCGTCGGCCGCTCGATGACGGCGCGCGGCGGGCAGAACCCGCTGGAGCCCGCCATGCTCGGAACCGCGATCCTGACGGGCCAGCATGTCGACAATTTCCGCGACACCTATCGTCAGTTGCGCCAGCGTGGCGCGGTGCGCACCGTCGACAGCACGGAAGCGCTGCTGCAATCCGTCGATCTGCTGCTGCGGGACGAAGCCGCGCGCGAACACATGATCGCCGCCGGCTATGCCGGGGTGCGCGACATGCGCGGCGCGCTGATCCGCACCATGAAGGGGCTGGAGCGCTATCTTGCGCCGCTCATTCTCGAGGCCCGTTTTTCCGCGCGTCCCAAGGCCGTGCCCGAGAAGAAACGCATGCCGATCGTTCCGGAGCGATTGCCTGAGCAGAATTTGCGCAAGGCGCTGCAGTAACGGTTTTTCGTGGCCGCACCGACGCGGACGCGGCCTTGCGGCGTGCGGCTCACTCTTCGTGAATCGGAGCGGCACTTCACGCGCGTGTCTGTCTGGTCTATCTGTTGGTTGAACCGTAATGCGATGACCTGACAGAGCGCATTGCTTCGGGGTCTGACAGAGAGTTGTGCCCGATATGAAGAAAACGACACGGGCCTTCTGGTGGAAGCGCGGCCATCCGTTGAGCCTGCTTCTTCTTCCGGTTTCCTGGATTTACTCCGCGATCGCCGGTCGCCGGATGAGGCAGGCGGCGGGCGCACGCGCCGGCGTGCCGGTTCTGTGCGTCGGCAATTTCACCGTCGGCGGGACGGGCAAGACCCCGGTGGCCGAGGCGCTTGCGCGCGCGGCGCGCGAAGCTGGCAAACGGCCCGGCTTTCTGCTGCGCGGCTATGGCGGCAAGGTCGAGGGCGCGGTTATGGTTGATCCGAAGCGCCACAGTTTTCGCGATGTCGGCGACGAGGCGCTGATGCTGTCGCGGCTCGCGCCGGTCGCGGTCTCGCCCGCGCGGGTGGATGCGGCAGCGCTTCTGGAACAGGCGGGCGTCGATTTCATCATCATGGATGACGGCTTGCAGAGCGGGCGGCTGAAGCCGGATTTCGCCGTGGCCGTGGTCGATGCCAAGCGCGGCTTCGGCAACGGGCGCTGCCTGCCCGCCGGCCCGCTTCGCGCGCCGCTTGCGGCGCAGTTTCCGAAGGTGGATGCCGTGCTGCTGAATGGCGCCGGCGGCGCGGAGGAAGAGGTGCGCCAGTTTGCGCGCAGCGCCCGTCGCCCGGTCGAGGTGCTGCATCAGCAGCCGACGTCTGACAGCGGAGAATTTGCCGGTGAGGAGGTGCTCGCCTACGCCGGCATCGGCGATCCGGAGAAGTTCTTCGCAACGCTGGAAGCGCTTGGCGCGCGGGTGCGCCGGGCCGTCGCTCTGGCCGATCACCAGCCGATATCGGAGGCCTTGGCCCGCTCTCTGCTGGCCGATGCCGGGGCCCTGCTGCCGGTCACGACCGCAAAGGACATGGCCCGGCTTCAGGGCGGCGGCGGGCCGGCGATATCGGCGTTGCGCGAGAAGAGCCGCGTGGTGGAGATCACCGCCGTTTTCGAGAACAAGGCCATGCCTGCCGGCATGGTCGTCGCCACGCTCGATGCCTTCCGCCGCCGCGTTGAAGCGGACCGACAAAAGCGGTGAGCCGCTCTGTCAGCAACCGGTAAATTAATTTTGATGGGCAATCGGCTCAGTTTGTCATATCCTTGGGTCTTAACCGCAATGACATGCCGGTTGGAGACGATGAGGATACTATCCAGCGACGTGCGGCCAGCAGAGGCGGCCGACGCCGAGAAAATCGCAAGGGTTCACTGGCTGGCATGGCAACAGGTCTATGCCGGCATCCTTCCTCACCGCGCGCTTCAGGACATGATCGCAAGCCGCAACATCGCCTGGTGGAAGAACGCGATCGCCAGCGAGGAGACGCTGCTGGTGCTGGAAGTGCAGGGCCAGCCGGTCGGCTATGCCAGCGTCGGCCTCAACCGCGTCAAGGCGCTGCCGCAGGAAGGCGAAATTTACGAGATTTATCTACTGCCGGAATATCAGGGCCTCGGCTTCGGTCGGGCGCTTTTCGCCGAGGCGCGCCGGCTGCTCGCCTCGCTCGGCTGCAAGGGCACGATCTGCTGGTGCTTCGAGGCGCTGGATCAGGCCGGCATCTTCTTCACCGCGCTCGGCGGCAAACCTTTCGCCTTCGCCGAGGAGGAGCATGGCGGCAAGGTGCTCGGCAAGGTTTCCTATATCTGGGACTGAGCGGCTTTTTGCGCGTTTACCCCGATTGCTGCAACTCTTTTCACGCGGTTGCTTTGTCGGGGCATTTTGGCTATCCAAGGCGGCGAATTCTTCCCCTTTTCTGGAGACCTAGATGCGTATTGAAGCGATTGCGATCGGCAAGAACCCGCCCGATGATATCAATGTTATTGTCGAAGTCCCGCTCGGCGGCCAGCCGATCAAATACGAGATGGACAAGGACGCCGGCGTTCTGGTCGTTGATCGCTTCCTCTATACGCCGATGATGTATCCCGGCAATTACGGCTTCGTGCCGCACACGCTCTCCGATGACGGCGATCCGATCGACGTGCTGATCTGCAACCATCGTCCGCTGATGCCGGGCTGCGTCATCAATGTCCGCCCGATCGGCGTGATGATGATGGAAGACAATTCCGGCAAGGACGAAAAGATCATCGCCGTTCCCTCGCGCGAACTCAGCGCCCGTTTCGACAAGGTCGAGAACTTCACCGATATTCCGGAAATCCAGCTCAAGCAGATCGAACACTTCTTCGAGCACTACAAGGATCTGGAGCCCGGCAAATGGGTCAAGATCTTCGGCTGGCACGACGCCGCCGAGGCCAAGAAGCTGATCGTCGAGGCGATCGAGCGCGCGAAGTCCAAGAAGGACTGAGTGCGGGTCTGGCGGAGGCTTTTGCGTCCGCCGCAGCCTTCTTCCATGGCAAAGAACAAACAGGCAGGCCCGAAGGATATCGGGCCTGCCTGTTTCGTTTAAGGCCGATCAGAACTGCACCAGAATATTCTTGAACTGCCACGGGTCCTTCTCGTCCTTCTTTTCCGGGAAGAAGGTCTGGCGGCCGGTGAGAGGGGTCCAGTCGGTGTAGTGGCCTTCGACCGGGCCGAGATAGGGCATCTGGATTTCGAGGCAACGACGGTAATCCATCTCGTCGGCCTCGACGATGCCGGCCTCCGGGTTTTCGAGCGCCCAGACCATGCCGGCGAGCACCGCGGAGGTTACCTGCAGGGCCGTGGCGTTCTGGTAGGGCACCAGATTGCGGGTCTCCTCCATCGAAAGGCGCGAGCCGTACCAGTAGGCATTCTTGTCGTGGCCGTAGAGCAGTACGCCGAGTTCGTCGATCCCGGTCAGGATATCGGCTTCCTCCAGAACGAGCATGTCCTTTTGCGGCGTGCCGCCATTGCCGAACATTTCGTCGAGGGAAAGCACGGCGACATCGGCCGGATGGTAGGCGTAGTGGCAGGTCGGGCGATAGGTGACCTTGTCCTTGTCGTTGCGAACGGTGAAGAAATCGGCAATCGAGATCGACTCGTTATGGGTAACGAGGAAGCCGTATTGCGCGCCGGGCGTCGGGCACCAGCTTCTGACCCGTGTATTGGCGCCGGGCTGTTCGAGATAGATCGCCGCCTTGCAGCCCTTCCTGTGCGTCCTGGCGTTCTTCGGCATCCATTTCTCATGGGTGCCCCAGCCGAGTTCTGCCGGCTGCATGCCCTCGGCCACGAAGCCTTCCACCGACCATGTGTTCCAGAACGCGTTCTGCGGGCGCAGGAATTTCGAACGCTGGGTATCGCGTTCGGCAATGTGGATGCCCTTGACGCCGGTCTCCTTCATCAGCGCCGCCCAGCCCTCGCGGTCATCGGCGGCGGGTTCGGCGAAGCTCACGCCGGTTTCGCGCGCGACATCGACAAGCGCCTGCTTGACGAACCAGGACACCATGCCCGGATTGGCCCCGCAGCAGGAAACGGCGGTGGTGCCGCCCGGGTTCTTTCGCTTCTCCTTGCGCACGGTCTCGCGCAGCGCGTAATTGGTGCGTTCGGCATTGCCCTGGCTTTCGTCGAAATAGAAGCCGAGCCAGGGCTCGATCACGGTGTCGATATAGAGCACGCCGAGCGAGCGGCAGAGTTTCATGAGATCAAGCGAGGAGGTGTCGACCGACAGGTTGACGCAGAAGCCCTGGCCTTCGCCCTCGGTCAGGAGCGGCTCCAGCAGTTCCTCGTAATTGTCCTTGGTCACCGCCGCGTGGATAAAGCGCACGCCGTGATTGGCGGCGAGATTGGCATGGGCATCGCTCGGATCGATGATGACCATGCGCGACTTGTCGAACCGGAAATGCCTTTCGATCAGCGGCAATGCGCCGCGGCCGATGGACCCGAAGCCGATCATGACGATGGGGCCGGTGATTTCGGCGTGGATCGGGAATTCCTGCTGCATTTCCATGTCCTTCTTGTTTGTCTGGCGGGTGACCGGCGGTCATTTCCAGGCTTCGCGCTGACCGGTCTTCCGGTCGCGCTATAAAGCGGAATTGTGACGCGGCGATAATTGTTCCCCGCGCAAAGCGAGATCACACCAACGCGTTCAAGTAAAGCGGATTTATGGCCGCAGTTCCAGTCGTCAATGCCGATCGTCAGCGCAAAAGGGATTCGAGCCAGGCGATCAACGCGGCGATATCAGCGTCGACCATGCCCTTGTAGGCGCGCTCTTCGGCACTCAGCCCCTGAAGCTGCGCGATCATGGCGGTCGCGATCGCCTTGCGCTCGGGATGGCGCAGAATGGCCTCGACGGGGTCCATGTAGATGCGGATGGTGAACAGGATCGCGTCCGTTTCCGGCAGACGCGTCAGCGTCTGGCGCTCGACCCGCATGAAATTGGCGGCGATCGGCCGGATGGGGCGGAACGGGTCTTCGGGCAGATGTTTTGAAACCGGCATGGCCAGCGCATCGGAGCCCTTGAACGACCAGTTGAAGCGCTCGGCGGGCAGGCCGGGCTTGAGATTGTCGAAGATGCGGGCAACCAGCGCGGCGTTGCGGGTGCCCGCCGAGAAGCCGGGCACGTCGGCATGGACCTCCTCCATCGGGCGGCCGGCCTTTTCGGCGAGCGACCAGGAGGAGGGAAAGGCGATGAAACCGGCGGCAAGATGCCAGCGATCCTCGCGCTTGATCAGGATCGCGAGATCGTCCTCGATCAACATGCCGGCGGTCAGAAGCGGCGGAACGGCGGGATCGTCGAGGGCGACGGCGCGGTCGAGAAAACGGAGGCGGTTGCCGTCGCGCCGGTAGATATCGGCGTGATGCCTCTCCAGATGCCCGGAGATCAGCGCCAGAGCCTCGCGGCCTGCATCAAGGCTGTCGTCATCCGCACGGAAAACCTCGTCATAACGGACCGCCAGCAGGCGTTCCTTTTCGGCGAGATAGCGCGCGAGATCGTCGCCGGGCTCCAGCCATGTGTCGGGATCGAGCGCGGAGAGGCCGATCGAGAACGGCTTGTAGGCGCGGCCATAGGGCATCAGCCGCAGGTGCTCAGTCGCCATCCTTCAGGCCTTCAAGGGAGGGCAGGGTGCGGGTGAAATTCACCTCCGTCAGTTCGAAATTTGCGACGCCTTCAGCGACAAACGGGTCCTGCCGGCAGATTTCCTCAACCGCGGTCATCGTGCCGCGCGCCATGATCACGCCGCCGGTGCGCGGCACCTTGCGGCCCGATGCGACGAAGACGCCGGTCTCGTAATAGCTGTTCAGCCAGGCAATATGGCCTTCGAAGTGCTTTTCCACCTCTTCGAGCGGCTGGATATAGGTGAGGGAAATCAGGATCATGGCAAACTCACTCAGCGACAGCGCAAAAGGGCGCGGGGGCGGCGAAACGGGCTTTCAGAAGAGCTTCCTCATATTCGCCGGCCGCCGTTGAATCGAGCACCACGCCGCCGCCGACATTGAAGATCGCCCGCCCGTCATCGTAGAGGCTGACGGTGCGGATTGCCACATTGAACTGCATGGCGCCATCCGGCGCGATATGGCCGATCGCCCCGCAATAGGCGCCGCGCTGGCTGCCCTCCAGCCGGTGCAGGATTTTCATCACGGAAATCTTCGGTGCGCCGGTGATCGAGCCGCAGGGAAACAGCGCGCGGAAGATCGCCTCGATCGTGGCGCCCGGCTGAAGTCTGGCGCGCACCTTGCTCACCATCTGGTGCAGCGTCGGATAGGTTTCGATGGCGAAGAGTTCCGGTACGTGGACGGACCCCGGCTCCGCGATCCGCGACATGTCGTTTCGAAGCAGGTCGACGATCATGCAGTTTTCGGCCAGCATCTTGTCGTCCTCGCCCATCGCCGCGATAATTTCCGCATCTTCCGCGGCGGTTTGTCCGCGCGGGGCGGTGCCCTTCATCGGATGGGTCTCGATCATGCCGTCGGCGTCGGTGCGGAAGAACAGTTCCGGCGAGCGCGACAGGATGCGCGGGCCGGCGAGGTCGACAAACGCGGCATAGCGCACCGGCTGTTGCCGGGCGAGGCCGTGGAAGGCCATAAGCGGATCGCCGCTCCAGCGCGCATGCACCGGAAAGGTCAGGTTGCCCTGATAGCAGTCGCCGGCCATCAGATGGGCATGCAGCCGCTCGAAACGGGGGCGATAGTCGTCAAAATCCCAGGCGGGTCGGATGTCGGCAAGAAAACCGGTTTCGGGCTGGAGCGCCGACGGTGCTGCCTGCTCCGGCGCGTCGAAGACGCCGAAGCAGAGATATGGCAGGTCCGGTTTTTGGGGCGCTAGGCCCGCAAGCGCGGGGTCGAGCAGAAAACCCGCCTCGTAGGACATATAGCCCACCAAAAAGCGGCCGGAGGCCCTGACGGTCTCCATCCGCTCCAGCGCAGGAATAAATTCCTCGGCGGTTTCGGCGACGATGAGTTCGTCGGGCGCGCGAAAGCTGAGCATCCGGCCCGAAAGATCGTCGCAGAAAACGACCTGCTGCCCGCGTGTCATCTCACTCCAGCGCTTCGAGTTCGTCGATAAGCCCCTCGATCATCGACAGCCCCTTGCCCCAGAAGGCGGGGTCGGAGGCGTCAAGCCCGAACGGCTTCAGCAGTTCGGAATGATGCTTGGTGCCGCCGGCGGTCAGCATGTCGAAATACTTGTCCTGGAAGCCGGTCTCGGCGTTCTGGTAAACCGCGTAGAGCGAGTTCACCAGGCAGTCGCCGAAGGCATAGGCATAGACGTAGAACGGCGAGTGGATGAAGTGGGGCACATAGCTCCAATAAGTCTCGTAGCCATCGGCGAGCTTGATCGCAGGCCCCAGGCTTTCGCCCTGCACCGACATCCACATTTCGGAAATCTGGTCCTCGGTCAGCTCGCCCTCGCGGCGCGCGGTGTGGACCTTGCGCTCGAACTGGTAGAAGGCGATCTGGCGCACGACCGTGTTGATCATGTCCTCCACCTTCTGCGCCAGCATCGCCTTGCGGGTGGCCTTGTCTTCGGTCTTTGCCAGAAGCGCGCGGAATGTCAGCATTTCGCCGAAGACTGAGGCGGTTTCGGCAAGCGTCAGCGGCGTCGAGCACATCAGCGCGCCCTGCTTGGCGGCGAGCACCTGATGAACCCCGTGGCCCAGTTCATGGGCTAGCGTCATAACGTCGCGCGGCTTGCCGAGATAGTTGACCAGCACATAGGGGTGGGCGGACGGCACGGTCGGGTGCGCGAAGGCGCCGGTGCGCTTGCCGGGCCGGATCGGGGCGTCGATCCAGCGCTCGTCGAAGAAGCGCTGCGCGATGCCGCCCATTTCCGGCGAGAATGCGCCATAGGCCGAAAGCACGGTCTCGCGCGCTTCCTCCCACGGGATCACCCGTTCTGCGGTGTCGGGCAGGGGCGCGTTGCGGTCCCAGTAATTCATCTGGTCCATGCCGAGCCATTTCGCCTTCATCGCGTAATAGCGGTGGGACAGGCGCGGATAAGCTTCGCGCACGGCTTCCGTCAGCGCATCCACCACTTCGCGTTCGACGCGGTTGGAAAGGTGGCGGCTGTCGGCGATATCCTCAAAGGCGTGCCAGCGGCTGTTGATCTCGGTATCCTTGGCGACCGTGTTCATGATCAGCGAGAAGGTCGGCAGATTGTCCTTGAAGGTGGCGGCAAGCGCCTCGGCCGCCTTGCGGCGCACCGGCTCCTTGTTGTCGGAAAGCAGGTTGAGCGCCTTTTCGATCGGCATCTCCTCGCCATCGACGGTAAAGCGCATCCGGTCCATGGTCTGGTCGAACAGGCGGTTGAAGGCCTGGCTTCCGGTTGTCGACTTCTCCATGAAGAGCTGTTCCAGCCGGTCATCAAGCTGGTGCGGCTTTTCCTTTCTGAGGTCCAGCACCCAGGGGCGGTAGTGGGCAAAGCGCGGATCGTTCGAGAGCGCCTTTTCAATCGCCTCCTCGGAAAGCCGGTTCAGTTCCAGTTCGAAGAACAGCAGATCGGCGTAGATTTCGGTGATCCGGGTCGAGGTGTCGCCGTAAAGCTTGCGCAGGGCAGGATCGGCCGCATTGGCGTAATAGGAAAGGCCTGCGAACGAGCCGAGCCGGCCAAGCGTGTCGCCGATCGCCTCATAGGTCTCGGTCGCAGCCCCCAGCCCGTCATCGCCGGATTTTTCGGCGGCTTCGGCCAGATGGCCCTTCCAGCGTTCGGAGAAAGCGCGCGCCTTTCTGGCGGCGTCATCGAAATCGCCCGCGAATTCGGGCGAGGTCGCGCCGGGATAGAGATGCGACAGATCCCATTCCGGCAGGGCGCCGAGTTCCGGGCTTTCCGCCCTGCCGGCGGCGGCATCGGCGGGAAGGGAGGGGAAGCGGGGATTGAACATGGGGCTGCCTTTCGTGATCTGTGTGCCGCCTCAACATATGGTTCGCGCCCGCCGCCCGCAACGGCGGAATTTCCGCCTTTTTACCGCAGCGCGCGAAGGGCGCAATGGGATGTCGAAAGCCGCCTCGCGCGTCAAACAATTTGATCTGCAACAATGGGTTAACCCTTATGTAAGCTTAATCTGATAGCACGATGGTTGGAAATTAACGGAATGTTGCCTATAAAAGGCGACCTGAAATTGTGTCGGAAAATCGCCTCGTTTGCGCCGCATTGCGCCTTCAGAAAAGAGGTTCTAATCTCTTGTGTCGGCATATGCCTTGCGCTCGGGGGAGCCTTCGGGACGTTCAGAGAATCCAGGGAGAGTCCGGTTTGACTATCCGTCCATATCGCGCGTTCTTGCGTCGGACATTTGCTGTACTGGCCGTACTGGCGGCAACGCTGTGCTTTTTCGGCGGCGTCGAGGCGCGTGCGGAAACCCGGACACTCAAGATCTATTACATCCATACCGGCGAGAAGGCCGAGATCACCTTCAAGCGCAATGGCCGCTATGACAAGAAGGGGCTCGAGCAGCTCAACTGGTTCCTGCGCGACTGGCGTCGCAAGGAGCCGACCACGATGAACCCGAAGCTGTTCGATCTGGTGTGGGAGGTCTATCAGC
Source organism: Martelella sp. FLE1502 (assembly GCF_053484255.1). Taxonomy (NCBI): domain Bacteria; kingdom Pseudomonadati; phylum Pseudomonadota; class Alphaproteobacteria; order Hyphomicrobiales; family Aurantimonadaceae; genus Martelella; species Martelella sp. FLE1502. Next base: position 141,696 of record NZ_JBAKFQ010000007.1, on the reverse strand, counting down.
AGGTTGGCGCGACCGACTATATCAATGTCGTTTCGGCCTATCGCTCGCCCGAGACCAACGCCATGCTTCGCAAAACGTCCTCCGGCGTCGCCAAGAAATCGCAGCACATGCTTGGCAACGCGATGGACTTCTTCATCCCGGGCGTGCCACTGGCCAAGCTGCGCGCAACCGCGATGAAAATGCAGCGCGGCGGGGTCGGCTACTATCCGAAATCCGGCTCGCCCTTCGTGCATCTTGATGTGGCGAGCGTGCGTGCCTGGCCGCGCATGAGCCGCAGCCAGCTCGTGTCGCTGTTCCCGGAGGGGCACACCCTGCATCTGCCTGCAGACGGCAAACCGTTGCCGGGCTATAATGAGGCCTTGGCCGAATACAAGGCCAAGGGCTCGGTCGGATCGTCGCAGCCCGTCCAGGTCGCAAGCGCGGATGACGGCGACGAGGACGAGCGTCCGAACCTGCTCTCCATGCTGTTCGGCAAGCGGGACAAGGGCGACGCCGAGCCGCCGACGCCGAGCAGGCCCTCGCGCCAGCAGGCCCAACCGCAGCGTCAGGCCGAACCCGCCCAGCGTCCCGTGGATATCCTGACGGCGGCCGTGACCTTCGACAATCTCGATATTCCGCTGCCGCTCAGCAGGCCGAGCGCCGGCGAGGCTGGTCTCGGAACGCCGCTCGCCACCGCGCTGGTTGATCCGACGCCGACAGCAACTGAAATGGCCACCGATCCGGTCCTGGCTCTGGCCGCCGCCGATGTGCCGCTGCCGCAGACGCGCCCGGCCGCTCTTGGGCCGGAAGAGGGCGTGTCCGTCGCCGATATTCTTGTCTCGGAGGCCGCCGATCCGGTGGCTGCCGCGCCCGCGACCGAGGTTGCCGCTCTGCAATCGGATGATGCTGGTTTCGACGGCGATCGCTTCGGCCTGTTCGATGGCGAGGTGCCGGTGCCCAGCCCCCGTCTCGCCTATGCCGAAACCGGCGGCGCTGCGATGGGCGTCAATGCGGCTCCAACGCCTCGACCCACGCTCGCCTCGGCAGCGCCGGCAACCGAAGCTCCGATCGACGATGCCCGCACCGAGCTTGCCCGCAAGCTTGCGGCGATGGGCGAGACGACCGAACTCGCCTATAATGAAGATGCCGATTTCCGCACGCTGTTCAAGCCGACAGCCGCGCGCATCAATGCCGCCGCTCCCGCTGCCCCGCAAAAGGGCGGGCGTCCGGGTGATGCTGTGCCGCTGGCATCATCGAATGATAATATAACGCCGAAACTGGGTAATAATAATCAGGTTTCGACTGAGCCGACCCAAGTTTTAGTTGGCTCTAAAAATAAGGCGCAAGATAGCCAGACCGTCGTTCAGTATTTTGACTCCGCAAGGTTCTGATTCCATTGTTTCAAGAAATGGACTACTTGCCGGCCTACTGACTTTGACGTAATGTGCCGCGATGAGCAGATTCGATCCATTCGTCGCAATTGCGGACCCCAACCGGCGCCATCTTTTGATGGCGCTTCGTCGTGAACCCAAGACGGTGACCGAGCTGTCGGAGGGGCTTCCCATCAGCAGGCCCGCGGTTTCGCAGCATCTGAAGGCGCTGCTCGACAGTGATCTGGTGCGGGTCACGCCCGTGGGCACGAAGCGGTTCTATGCCATCAACCCCGAAGGGTTCGCCAGCCTCAACGCCTGGATACGTCAGTTCTGAGCGATTCGTGCCGCGGACATCAGTCTGGCGCCCGTCCGGTCGAGGACCGGACCACGAGTTCCGGCCGCCACAATTCGCCGAAATCATCCGTTTCCGTGCCGTTTATCCGGTTGATCAGCCGTTCGGCGACCCGCTTTCCGGCGGTGCGCAGCGATGAGCGCGTGGTTGTCAGCGGCACGCTGAAGAGTTCGGGGCGCAAAAGCGGCAGCACGTCGTCATAGGATATCAGCGAGATGTCTTCGCCGAGCGTCATACCGGCCGCCTCGATCGCGCGCACGATGCCGAGCGCCTGGATCATGCTGGAGCAGACGATTGCGCTCGGCGTCTCTGCAAGCGCCAGAAACTGTTCCGCGGCGCGCTGCCCGTCGGCCTCCGTCATCTGCGTCGAAACATGAAAGCGGGGTTCCAGCGCGAGCCCGGCCTCGCGGCAGGCCTTGGCGACGCCATCGCGCCGCCTGATGGCAAAGCCGAAATTCTCGTCGCCATTGATGAGCGCGATGCGGCGGTGACCAAGCTGCAGCAACAGCCGGGTGGCATCGTAGAAAGCGGCCTCGTTATCGACATCGAGCGAGGGATAGGCATGTGGCGCATCGAAGAACCGGCCATGGACGATGAAGGGCAGGCCGAAGGATTCCATCAGGTCGATGCGCTGATCGTTTTCGCGGATATAGGCAAGGCACAGCCCGTCGACATAGCCGCTGGTCGCAAGGCTTCGAAGCGCGGTGACCTCGTCGGCGGGATCGGAGGGCATGACGACGAGGTGAAAGTCTTCCCTCTGCGCCTGCTCGCCCAACCCGTTGAGAAATTCGCCGAAATGCAGGTCGGAAATCACCTGGTCGCCGATCGGCATAAGAAGGCCGATCGAGCCGGCCTTGCCGGTCGCCAGCCGCTGGGCGGTCCGGTTGGGGCGGTAGCCGGTTTCGCGCGCGGCCTTCATCACGCGCTCGCGCGTGGCGGCGTTGACCTCCGGATAGCCGTTCAGGGCGCGGCTGACTGTCGTCGGGGAAAGGCCGAGCCGGGCCGATAATTGCTTCAGGTTCACATCCATCCTCCCTCGTGCCCGGAGCCCTTTCGCCATCCGCCCTGCCGGCTTTGCGTTCACGCAGGCGGATGCAGGGTTTGAAGGACTTTTAAATCCTGTCTTCGCGGCGGGCTGGGCCGACGTGCCGGGCTTCATTGCAAATGCTTGATGCGGTTGCAACTTCCGGCTTCGTGTTTCCCCTTCGCTCTCCTCAAAGCGTTTTGGGTAAACTTGAAATTTATCAAAGCGATTGATGGGATTGTTTTCAAGCCGTCGTCAAGAAAATTATTCAAATTGGGACAAATCGTCCAAAATTTCGCCTGTTTTTGACGCGGGGGGTTGACTCCTGACCGTTGCGCGAGAAATGTTTAAAGATGTCAAAGCGCTTTGGAAAAAGTGCCGACTGACAACCAAGGCCCGCGACAGGGCCCTATGTGATGGGAGGTAAATCACATGAACAGAGCTCTTCTGACCGGCGTTGCCACGCTGGCGCTTTTCGCCGGCGCGGCCAGCGCCGCCGATCTTAAATTCCCGGTGGGCGAGGATTCCCGCTTCAACTGGGATAGCTACAACCAGTTCGCCGAAGCCCATGGCGACATTTCGGGCCAGACGCTGACCGTCTTCGGTCCCTGGCTCGGCCCGGACAAGGATCTCGTCGAAAGCGTGATCGCCTATTTCGAAGAGGCGACCGGCGCCAATGTCGAATACTCCGGCTCCGACTCCTTCGAGCAGCAGATCGTGATCGACACCCAGGCCGGCAGCCCGCCGAATATCGCGGTGTTCCCGCAGCCGGGCCTTGCCGCCGATCTGGCCGCCAAGGGCCTGCTGACCAAGCTTCCGGCCGAAGTCGGCGAATTCCTCTCCGAGAACTACGCCGCCGGCGACTCCTGGGTCGATCTGTCGAGCTACACCGGCAAGGATGGCGAGAAGGCGCTTTACGCGTTTCCCTACAAGGCCGATGTGAAGTCGCTGGTCTGGTACGTGCCGGACAATTTCGACGATGCCGGCTATGAAGTCCCGGAAACCATGGAAGATCTGAAGGCGCTGACCGAACAGATCGTCGCCGATGGCGGCACGCCCTGGTGCATCGGTCTCGGTTCGGGCGGGGCCACCGGCTGGCCGGCGACCGACTGGGTCGAGGACATGGTTCTGCGCACGCAGCCGCCGGAAGTCTATGACCAGTGGGTCACCAACGAAATTCCGTTCAATGATCCGCGCATCGTCAATGCGATCGAAGAGTTCGGCTGGTTCGCCAAGAACGACAAATTCGTCGATGGCGGCGCTGCCGCCGTGGCGTCCACCGACTTCCGCGACAGCCCCAAGGGTCTCTTCTCGTCGCCGCCGAAGTGCTACATGCACAAGATGGCGTCGTTCATCCCGTCCTTCTTCCCGGAAGGCACCGAGCTTGGCCTCGATGCGGACTTCTTCTACTTCCCGGCCTATGAAGGCGAAGACCTCGGCAAGCCGGTTCTCGGCGCCGGCACGCTGTTCGGCATCACCAAGGACAGCCCCGCCGCCCAGGCCTTCATCGAATTCCTGGAAACGCCGATCGCGCATGAAGTGTGGATGGCCCAGTCCGGCTTCCTGACCCCGTTCACCGGCGTCAACCCGGAAGCCTATGCCAATGACGCGCTGCGCGGCCAGGGCGAGATCCTGACCAACGCCACGACCTTCCGCTTCGACGGTTCCGACCTGATGCCGGGCAAGATCGGCGCGGGCGCGTTCTGGACCGGCATGGTTGACTTCGTCGGCGGCCAGTCTGCCGAACAGGCAGCGACCAACATCCAGAACACCTGGGACTCGATCAAGTAACGGTCGAAATCCATAAGGATCTGCAATGATTGACCGGGCCGCTCGCGGCCCGGTCGCCCTGTCTGAGGCATGCCTGGTTGCCAGATGGCGGCCGGTGCGGCAGACTTCAAAAAGCGCGCTTCGCCAAGGGGGATGCCAGTCTTTGGAACGCGCGGCGAAACAAAGGGGCCCGGCCATGAGCCGCGGCGGCCCGAAATAAGCTGAACGGCGCGGCGACCAGCCCAAAAGCGCCGTTACGGGGAGTGAAAGGCGTGGAACAAATCATCAAAGCCTTGCTGGCCGTCGTCATAGGCGTGGCCGCCGCCGTGATCTATTTCTACGGCACCAACAAGCTGCTCGACCTCATCTTTCCGTCCCAGACGAAGGATCCGGCGAAGGGCGTGCGCAATCTGCGCATCTCCGGCATGATCCGGCCCTGGCTGTTCCTGCTGCCGGCACTGCTGTCGCTCGGGGTTTACCTGGTCTATCCGGTGGTGGCTTCGGTCTGGTATTCGCTGCACGGCCCTTCGGGTAACACCTATGTCGGTGCAGCCAATTATGTCTGGATGTTCAACGATTCCGAATTCCGCGAATCGATGTTCAACAACATGCTCTGGCTGATCTTCGTGCCGGCACTTTCGACCTTTTTCGGGCTCATCATCGCCTGGCTGACCGACCGGATCTGGTGGGGTTCCTTCGCCAAGATGATGATCTTCATGCCGATGGCGATCTCGTTCGTCGGCGCATCGGTCATCTGGAAGTTCGTCTATGACTATCGCGGCGACGGCGCCGACCAGATCGGCATCCTGAACGCGATCATCGTGGCCATGGGCGGCGAGCCGCATGTGTGGATCGCGATGCCGTTCTGGAACAATTTCTTCCTGATGGTCATCCTGCTCTGGATCCAGACGGGTTTCGCCATGGTGCTCTTGTCCGCTGCGCTGCGCGGCATTCCGGAGGAAACAATCGAGGCGGCCGTGATCGACGGCGCCAACGGCTTGCAGATTTTCTTCAAGATCATGGTGCCGCAGATCTACAGCACCATCGCCGTGGTGTGGACCACGATCACCATCATCGTGCTGAAGATCTTCGACATCGTTCTCGCGATGACCAACGGGCAGTGGAATACCCAGGTGCTCGCCAATCTCATGTTCGACTGGATGTTCAGGGGCGGGGGCGATTTCGGCCGCGGGGCCACGATCGCCATCGTCATCATGGTTCTGGTTATCCCGATCATGGTCTGGAATATCCGTAATTCGCGCAAAGAGATGGAGGGCCGGTAAATGCACTCGCACAAGAAATCGCCGCTGGTCTGGTTCTCCCACATCACCGTGCTGCTGCTGGTGGTTCTGTGGACCATTCCGACCTTCGGCCTGCTGGTGACGTCGCTGCGTGACAAGGATCAGATCGTCGCCTCCGGCTGGTGGACGTCGCTGTCAACCTCCACCCAGAACCTGATCTACCGCACGCCGGGCGCGGAGGGGCAGACCGAAGAGGACGGCCTTTATGTGATCACCGGCAATGCGCTGGACGGCGCGGGCGGCAAGGTCTCCCGCTTCGGTACGTCCTCGCTCCGGCCGCAGGAATTCGAGGTCGGCCAGACGGTCGAGATGGGCGATGGCCAGGAACTCACGGTGGAGGCCGACGGCGAATACCGCATGACCTCGGAAGAGCCGTTCGGCCGGCGCGGCGATCGCATCTTCGTCACCGCCAAAATTCCGCCGCGCTTCACGCTCGAGAATTATCGCAACGTGCTGACCTCGGAAGGCATCGGCCAGTCCTTCCTCAACTCGTTGACGGTCGCGATCCCCTCGACCATCATTCCCGTGCTGGTGGCGGCCTATGCGGCCTATGCGCTGTCGTGGATGAAATTCCCGTTCCGCAATCTGCTTCTGGCCGTGATCGTCGGCCTGCTGGTGGTGCCGCTGCAGATGTCGCTGATCCCGCTTCTGAAGATGTATAACTGGATCGGCGACATATTCGGCGTGCCATCCAAGACCTATGTCGGGATATGGCTGGCGCATATGGGCTTCGGCCTGCCGCTCGCGATCTATCTGTTGCGCAACTATATCGCCGGCCTGCCGCGCGAAATCATGGAATCCGCCCGCGTCGACGGCGCGAACGACTTCATGATCTTCCGCAAGATCATCCTGCCGCTGTCCTATCCGGCGCTCGCCTCCTTCGCGATCTTCCAGTTCCTGTGGACCTGGAACGACCTCCTGGTGGCGACCGTGTTCCTCGGCAATAGCGAGCAGACCATCGTGCTGACGGCAAGGCTGCGCGAGCTGCTCGGCTCGCGCGGCGGCAACTGGGAAATCCTGACGGCTTCCGCCTTCATCTCCATCATCGTGCCGCTGATCGTGTTCTTCGCGCTGCAGCGTTATCTGGTGCGCGGCCTGCTGGCGGGCTCGGTCAAGGGCGGCTGACGCCGCCTTGAGCCCTGCCTGCGACACTGACAAGAAAAGACAAGAAAATGAACGATACCAATAACAAGGCCATCGACAAGAACTGGTGGCGCGGCGCCGTGATCTACCAGGTCTATCCGCGCTCGTTTCAGGACAGCAACGGCGATGGCGTCGGCGATATCCGCGGCATTGCCGAACGGCTGGATTACATCGCCGGCCTCGGCGCCGACGCGGTCTGGATCTCGCCGTTCTTCACCTCGCCGATGAAGGATTTCGGCTATGACGTGTCGAACTACAAGGACATCGATCCGATGTTCGGCACGCTCGCCGATTTCGATATGATGATCGAGAAGGCCCATGAGCTCGGCCTCAAGATCATGATCGACCTGGTGCTGTCGCATACCTCCGACCAGCATCCCTGGTTCTCGGAAAGCCGCGCAAGCCGCGACAATCCAAGGGCCGATTGGTATGTCTGGGCCGATGCCAAGCCCGATGGCTCGCCGCCAAACAACTGGCTCTCGATCTTCGGCGGTTCGGCATGGCAGTGGGACAGCCGCCGCCTGCAATATTACATGCACAATTTCCTGGTTTCGCAGCCGGACCTCAACTTCCACAATATGGAGGTTCAGGACGCGCTGCTTGATGTCGCGCGGTTCTGGCTCGATCGCGGCGTTGACGGCTTCCGCCTCGACACGATCAACTTCTACTTTCATGACCAGCAACTGCGCGACAATCCAGCGCTTGCGCCCGAGCGTCGCAACGACCAGACGGCGCCGGCGGTCAATCCCTACAATTACCAGGAACATCTCTATGACAAGAGCCGCCCGGAGAATCTGGAGTTCCTGAAGCGGCTTCGCGCCGTTATGGAAGAATATCCGGCCGTGGCAGCCGTCGGCGAGGTTGGCGACAGCCAGCGCGGTCTCGAGATCGTCGGCGAATACACCTCCGGCGGCGACAAGATGCAGATGTGCTATGCCTTCGAATTCCTGGCGCCGCAGCCGGTGACGCCGAAGCATGTTGTCAACTCGATCAACGCCTTCGATGCCGCAGCGCCCGAGGGCTGGGCCTGCTGGGCATTTTCCAATCACGACGTGGTCCGCCATGTCAGCCGCTGGGGCGCGGGCATCGAGGACAAGCAGGGCTATGCCAAAATGCTGGCCTCGCTGCTGATGACGCTCAAGGGTTCGATCTGCCTCTATGAGGGCGAGGAACTGGGCCTGACAGAGGCCGACATCGCCTTCGAGGATCTGCAGGACCCCTACGGCATCGAGTTCTGGCCGGAATTCAAGGGCCGCGACGGCTGCCGCACGCCGATGGTCTGGCAGGCGGGCGCGGTCAATGCCGGCTTCTCCACAGCGGAGAAGACCTGGCTGCCGGTTTCGACCGATCATGTGATGAAGGCCGTTGACGTTCAGCAGGGCGAGGACGGGTCGGTGCTTGAGCACTATCGTCGCTTCCTGGCGCTGCGCAAAAGCCAGCCGGCCTTGGCCAGAGGCGGGATCGCGTTTCACAGGGCCGATGACGATGCGCTGCTGATCTTCACGCGTGATCTGGATGGCGAAAGCGTTGTTTGCGTGTTCAATATCTCGGCAGCGCCCGTGACGGCGCGCCTGCCGGATGGCGCATGGAGCGCGTTTGAAGGAACGGGCTTCTCGTGCGAGGCCGAGGGCAATACGATAAAACTTCCTGCCTGGGGCGCATATTTCGCCCGTAAGGGCGCATAGGGAAAGGGGCGGTAATGACTGGTGTAACACTCAAGGATGTGAAGAAATCCTACGGCAATGTCGAAGTTCTTCACAAGATCGACCTGGATATCCAGCCGGGTGAGTTCGTCGTCTTTGTCGGCCCGTCCGGCTGCGGCAAGTCGACCCTGCTCCGGATGATCGCCGGGCTGGAGGAAATCTCCGGCGGCACGATCGCGATCGAAGACCAGGTGGTCAACGACATTCCGCCTTCCAAGCGCGGCATCGCCATGGTGTTCCAGACCTATGCGCTCTATCCGCATATGTCGGTCTACGACAACATGGCCTTCGGCATGCGCATCGCCAAGGAGAGCAAGGAAGAGATCGACCGCCGGGTGCGGGCTGCCGCCGACATGCTGCAGATCACGCCCTATCTCGACCGCCTGCCGAAGGCGCTTTCGGGCGGCCAGCGTCAGCGCGTGGCGATCGGCCGCGCCATCTGCCGCGATCCGAAGGTCTTCCTGTTCGACGAGCCATTGTCGAACCTTGATGCAGCGCTACGTGTCGCGACCCGCATCGAGATCGCCAAGCTCAACGAGAAGATGCCCGACACCACGATGATTTACGTGACCCACGACCAGGTCGAGGCGATGACGCTCGCCGACCGGATCGTGGTGCTTTCGGGCGGCTATATCGAACAGGTCGGCGCGCCGCTGGAGCTTTACGAGCGGCCCTCGAACCTGTTCGTGGCCCAGTTCATCGGCTCGCCCGCCATGAACATCATGCCGGTCAAGATCGCCCGCACAGGCGAGACCACCGAAGTCGAGCTCAAGGATGGCAAGCGTTTCGACGTGCCGATCAAGACCGAGGAGAGCGAGCGCGGCAAGAAGGCAAGCTTCGGCGTGCGGCCCGAGGACGTGCGCGAGGCGGCCGAGGGCGAGGACTTCCTGTTCGAAGGCAAGATTTCGATCATCGAGGCGCTGGGTGAGGTGACCCTGATCTATATCGAGGGCGATCTCATCGACGAGGATCCGATCATCGTCAAGCTGCCCGGCATTCACAAGGGCAAGCCCGGCGATGTGATGCGCTTCGTCGCGGATCCGGAAAGGCTGCACCTGTTCGACGAAAGCGGTCACAGCTACCTTTACCGCTGAACGCATTCGCTGCGCCGATATAAAAAAAAGCCCGCCAGGCATGTGCCGGCGGGCTTTTCTATCTTCTTCGCTGAGGGAGGGGGGCACAGCGAAGAATGAATGGCGGACAGGGGGACGTCCGCCATTCGGGAGAAAGATCAGAACTTGTAACCGACGCGGGCCATAACCCGGTTGGACGTGTAGTCCTTGGCTTCGAAGCCCGTCAGAGCGCCGTCAAAGTCTTTCTTGCCGAAGTCGGTGTAGCGGTATTCCAGACCGGCAAAGACGTTGTTGCTGAGCGCGTAGTCGAGACCGGCGCCGACCGTCCAGCCGTTGAAGGCCTGGTCCTGATCGAGACCGTTGCCGTCGATGTAGCCGTTGGCAATCGCCCAACCACCCGTTGCGTAGATCAGGGCCTTGTCGAACGCGTAACCGAGACGGGCGCGAACCGAGCCTTCCCAGTCGGAACCGGCCTTCACGGAGAAGGGCGCGCCGACATTATAGTCCTGCTCGTTCCAGTTATAGTCGAGTTCGCCTTCAACACCGAGAACGACGTTGTTGCTGAACTGGTAGTTATAACCGGCGAAACCGCCGAGCTTGCCGCCGTCGAAATCGTCGCTGCCGATCTGTGCACCGTTATAGTGCAGGTTTGCGGTCGCCCAGTCATAGCCGCCGGTGCCACCGAGATAGAAACCGGTCCAGCTGAAGCTCTGGGGGATGACCTGCGGAGCGACATAGGGTTCGGCTGCGGGCGTCATGACCACGTCAGCGGCTTCTGCAGCGGCGCCCATCGCAAACAGGGCGGCGGAAGCGAGAAGAATCTTTTTCATTACTTGTACTCCTTCGATGTGTTTCACCTAGCGTCTAGATAGGTGATTTAATCAATCGATCAAATTAACTTTGCACATCCCGCGCACTTCGTTGGGAGCTGTTGCTGGAATGTGACAGTGTCCCCTGCTCGATTGACCCTTGCCTCGGAAACGAAATAGGCCCGGGATTTGTTTCCCGGGCCGACGATTATTGGTGGCATATGTTTATTTCGTGGCAGCAAGGCGCACGAATTGGGGCAGGCAATCACGTAATGCGAATGATCGTAACGATCACTCGAAAAACACGCTTGCGCCGTGATCGGCGGTGCCGACATGATGGCGGAAGGGGTCGAACAGTTCGCGCCCCATGCCGTAGTCATTGCCGGTGAGATCAGCCTCGGCGAGCGGCCGGGCATCGAACTCTTCCGCCGGCACCAGAACCTCCAGCGTCCCGGCCTCGGCGTCGAGCCGCATCCGGTCGCCGGTGCGGATCTTGGCGATCGGGCCGCCATCCTTTGCTTCCGGCGTCACGTGGATCGCCGCCGGCACCTTGCCCGACGCGCCGGACATGCGCCCGTCGGTGACCAGCGCCACCTTGTAGCCGCGGTCCTGTAGCACGCCGAGCGGCGGGGTCAGGCGGTGAAGTTCCGGCATGCCGTTCGATTTCGGGCCCTGGAAGCGGACCACCGCGATGAAGTCGCGGTTGAGCTCGCCGGCCTTGAAGGCCGTTTGCAGCTCCTGCTGGTCGTGGAACACGATCGCCGGGGCCTCGATCACGCGGCGCTCCGGCTTGACGGCGGAGATCTTGATCACCGCCTTGCCGACATTGCCGGAAAGCATCTTCAGCCCGCCATTGGGCTGGAACGGCTTGTCATGGGTGGTGAGCACCTTCGGATCGGCGCTCGGCCCGTCGCCGATCGGCTCGCGCAGCACCGTGCCGTCATCGTTAAGCTTCACGTCGATCGCATAGGCTTCCATGCCCTCGCCGAACACGGTGCGGACATCGTCGTGCAGGAAGCCGGCGTTGAGAAGCTGACGGATGAGATAGCCCATGCCGCCGGCGGCGTGGAAGTGGTTCACGTCGGCAAGCCCGTTCGGGTAGACGCGGGCCAGCAACGGCACGATGTCGGAGAGCTCGGAAATATCCTGCCAGGTGAGCTGGATTCCTGCCGCCCGCGCCATGGCGACCAGATGCATGGTGTGGTTGGTGGAGCCGCCGGTTGCGTGCAGCCCGACCACGCCGTTGACGATCGAGCGCTCGTCGATCATCTGGCCGACGGGCGTGAACTCGTTGCCGTCGGCGGTGATCGCGAAGGCGCGCTTCACGGCCTCCTTGGTCAGCGCGTCGCGCAGCGGGGTGTTGGGGTTGATGAAGGATGCGCCGGGCATGTGCAGACCCATCATCTCCATCAGCATCTGGTTGGAGTTGGCGGTGCCGTAGAAGGTGCAGGTGCCGGGGCCGTGATAGGATTTCGATTCCGATTCCAGCAGTTCCTTGCGGCCGACCTTGCCCTCCGCATAGAGCTGGCGGATATGCGATTTCTCGTCATTGCCCTGGCCGGTGGTCATGGGACCTGCGGGAATGAAGATCGTCGGCAGGTGGCCGAAGGTGAAGGCGGCAATCGTCAGGCCGGGCACGATCTTGTCGCAGACGCCGAGATAGACGGCGGCATCGAACATGTTGTGCGACAGGCCGACGGCGGCTGCCATCGCGATCAGGTCGCGCGAAAACAGCGACAGCTCCATGCCGGGCTGGCCCTGGGTGACGCCGTCGCACATGGCAGGCACGCCGCCTGCCACCTGCGCCACGCCACCGGCCTCGCGGGCCGCTTCCCGGATCAGCGCCGGGAAGGTCTCGAACGGCTGATGGGCCGAGAGCATGTCGTTATAGGAGGTGATGATGCCGAGATTGGGGACGGTATCGCCCGAAAGCGCGTCCTTCTCGGCGGGGGAACAGACCGCAAAGCCGTGGGCAAGATTGCCGCAGGACAGAACGGAGCGATGGACGCCCTTCGTGATCGCCTGGGAGACGCGATCGAGATAGGCTTCACGGGTCGGTTTGGACCGCTCGATAATGCGAGCGGTTATGTCTGCAATACGGGGATCGGCGGTCATGGGCTTTTCCTGTGCTTTGCGGAAGGCGCCCGGCAGGAGGTGTCAGGGCGCCCAGTATATTTCCACGGGTGAAGAGGCGCGGGTGAGAACGGCGCGGATGGGCATTTCCGCCTCGTCATCGCCGGCCAGCGCCTTGTTCAGAACATCCTTCTTGGCCTCGCCTTCGATATGCAGCACCAGCAGGCCCGCATTTTCGAGGCTCGAGAAGGTGAAGGTCAGCCGGGCTTCGCCCGCCCCTTCGGCATGAATGGCCATCACGCCGGTGGGCGTGGTCTTGTCGAGTGCTTTTTCAAGCGTGTCGCCTCCCGGAAAGAACGAGGCCGTATGGCCATCGGTTCCCATGCCCAGCACCACGACGTCGAAGGGCAGGCTGGCGGCCGAGACCTTGTTGGTCACGATATCGGCCGCTTCCTCGGCGGTCTCCACCTTCTGGTAGAGCGGAATGAAGCGCGCGCTGGCGGCGGGGCCATTCAACAGGTTTTGCTTCACCAGAAGATGGTTGGAGCGCGGATTGTCCTCCGGCACGAACCGTTCGTCGACGAGGGTGATGGTCACCTTTTCCCAGTCGATCGGCGCTGCCGACAACGCGCGGAAAAAGGCCTTCGGCGTCGACCCGCCGGAAACGGCAAGCGAGGCCATGCCCTTGTCGGCGATCGCGGCGGCAAGCTTGCTGGCGACGGCCGCGGAAAGGGCCGCGGCCAGATCAACGCCGTTTTCGAATGTGTGCATCGTCTCGGTCATGTCGCGGCCCTCACAGCGGCTCGTGCCAGGTGCGGCCGTCGCGCTCGATCAGCGCGATCGCCTTGGACGGGCCCCAGGTGCCGGCGGTGTAGCCGTGAACCGGCTGGCCGGTGGCTTCCCACGCCTTCAGGATCGGATCGCACCAGCGCCATGCCTCCTCTACCTCGTCGCGGCGCATGAACAGGGTCTGGTTAGCGCGCACCACGTCGAGCAGCAGGCGCTCATAGGCATCCGGGTTGCGCACGTCGAAGGCCTGGGCGAAGCTCATGTCGAGCGCCACCTGGCGTAGGCGCATGCCGCCGGGGCCGGGATCCTTGATCATCAGCCACTGCTTCACACCCTCGTCCGGCTGCAGGCGCAGCACGAGCTGGTTTGCCGCGATCCGTCCGGCGCCCGGGCCGAAGATCGAATGCGGAATTTCCTTGAAGGTGATGACGACTTCCGAAAGCCGGCTGGCGAGCCGCTTGCCGGTGCGGATGTAGAAGGGTACGCCCGCCCAGCGCCAGTTTTCGATCTCGGCCTTGATCGCGACGAAGGTCTCGGTGTCGGATTCGCCGCCGAGTTCCTCCAGATAGCCCTTGACCGCGCCGCCCTTGGAGGCGCCGGCGCGGTATTGGCCGCGAACGGTCATTGCGCTGGCGTTGTCCTCGGTGATCGGCTTCAGCGAGCGCAGCACTTTGAGCTTCTCGTCGCGGACGGCCTCGGCCTCCATCGAAGAGGGCGTTTCCATCGCCACCATGCAGAGCACGTTGAGGATATGGTTCTGCACCATGTCGCGCAGCGCGCCCGACTTGTCGTAATAGCCGGCGCGGCCCTCGAGCCCGACCTCCTCGCCGACCGTGATCTGGATATGGTCGATATGGTTGGCGTTCCACAACGGCGCGTAGAGCATGTTGGCGAAACGCAGCGCCATCAGGTTCTGCACCGTCTCCTTGCCGAGATAGTGGTCGATGCGGAAGACCTGTTCCTCGTGGAAGGTCTTGGCGATCATGTTGTTGAGTTCCAGCGCGGAGGCGAGGTCTCGGCCGAGCGGCTTCTCAACCACGATGCGGGTCTGCTTGGTGATCAGCTTGTGGTCGCGAATGCCGTCGCAGATCGGACCGAAGATCGAGGGGGCGACGGCCATGTAGAAGGCGCGCACCCGGTCCTTGCCGGGCTCCAGCATCTTCTTCAGCGCGTCCCAACCCTTGTTGGTGGTCGCGTCGACGGGGACATATTCGATCCGGGCGAGGAACTTCGCCACTTCGTCCTTGTCGTACTCGCCGTCCTTCAGGTGCTCCTTCAGCGCCTTGTCGGCATGTTCGCGGAACTGCTCGGAGGTGAGTTCGGAACGCGAGGCGCCGATGATGCGGGTCGGGTCGGTGAACTGTCCCGCGATCTGGCGGTGGTAGAGCGCGGGCAGCAGCTTGCGCTCGGTCAGGTCTCCGGTTGCGCCGAAGACAACATAGTCGAAGGGGTCGACGGGGATCATTTGACTGCTCATGGTCAGTCCTCTCAATCGTCAGCTGGTTGGCGGTGTTTTATCAAATCGATTTAAAAATGCCAGTCCGATTTCGAAAAAATCGGATGGGGGCGAGAAAATGCAATCGGTGTTTCATCGGTCGGTCTCGGTCGTGAAGCGCCTGCGGGGCGGGGGCGCTCCGCAGGCGCGAAAAACAAGGACTAGATCATGTCGCGGAGCGCGAACCATGTGAGCGCCAGGAACAGCAAGGGCTTGCGCAGCCGCTCGCCACCGGGGAAGGCGGGAATTTCAAGGTCGCGGTAAAGGCCGAGGTCCTGCGAGCGCCCCGCGATCTCGTCGGCATAGAGCTTGCCGCAGTAATTCGACAGCATGACGCCATGGCCGGAAAACCCGCCGATGGAGGTGACACCCGGCATGATGTCGTGCACCAGCGGCCGGCGCGGCATGGTGATGCCGACCGATCCGCCCCAGGCATGGGTAATGTCGACATCGGCCAGTTGCGGATAGACCTGTGTGATCTGGCGGTGGAGATGCTTGGAGACGTTCTTCGGATCATCGGCGGAATAGACCTCGCGCCCGCCGAACAGCAATTCTCCGGTCGGTGCCTTGCGAAAGTAGCGCACCACGAACCGGCTGTCATCGACCGATTCGCCGCCCGGCAATATCTTCAGCGCTTTGGGGATCCGCGTGGTCGCGGCGATGAAGGAGCGGATCGGCATGATCTTCGCCGCCGTTTTCGGCTCCAGATGTTCCTGGATATAGCCGTTGCAGGCGATCAGCGCCCGGTCGGCGGTAACCGTGCCGCGCTCGGTCTCGACCGCGATCCTGCCATCGGCGCGGTCTATATTGAGCGCCTTGGTCATTTCGAACAGGCGCGCGCCGGCCGCAGCCGCCGCCTTCGCCGTGCCCACCAGCAGTTTCAGCGGATGGATATGGCCGGTGCCGATATCGCGCAGGCCGCAATAATAATGGTTGGAGCCCAGCCGCTCGGCCGTCTCCTGCCTGCTCATGAACGACAGATGCGGATAGTCATAGCGCTCCGCCAGCGCGTCGGCGTGATGGCGGTAGGTATATTCCATGTTGCGCTTGTGGGCGACGGACAACTGGCCGGGCGTGAAGTCGATATCGATTTTCTGGGCGCGGGCGAAATCCAGAAGGTGGGACTTGGCGTCCTCGGCCATGCGAAAAAACGCGAGCGAGCGCGCCTTGCCGAGCTTGTGCTCCATTTCTTCCGGCCACCAGTGCTGGCCGGTGCCGAGCTGGCCGCCATTGCGCCCCGATGCGCCGTCGCCGAACCGGGCGGCGTCGACCAGCACCACGTCAACGCCGTCGGCCGCCAGTTGATAGGCCGCCTGAAGGCCGGTGAAGCCGCCGCCGACGATAATGACGTCCGCGCTTGTCGAGCCGTCAAGCTGCGGATAGCTCGGCCGCTCGGCAAGCGTTGCCTGATACCAGGAAAGGCCCGGCGCAATCGGGCTTTGCCATTTCATTCGCGAAGGTCTCCGTCATTCAGGGTCGGTTGCTGTTACACGTGAAGAAGCAGGAATTCCCGCTCCCACGGGCTGATCACCTCCATGAAGGTTTCGAATTCGCCGCGCTTTATGCCGGCGTAAAGGTCGATGAATTCGTGGTTGAGCACCGGGAGGAGCGCCGTTTCGGCCTCCATCAGCGCCAGCGCTTCCAAGAGCCCACGCGGCAGATCGACAATGCCCTCATTGGCGGTGTCGGCGGTCGGCGCGGAAGGGTCAGTGAGGTTCTCGATGCCGAGATAGCCGCAGGCGAGCGAGGCCGCAAGCGCCAGATAGGGGTTGGCGTCGGAGCTCGGCAACCGGTTCTCGACGCGGCGCGAATCCGGATCGGATACCGGGATGCGGAACGCTGTGGTGCGGTTGTCATAACCCCAGGCTGTGTTGACCGGGCAGGCCATGTCGGGCGTCAGCCGGCGATAGGAATTCACATAGGGCGCCATCATCACCAGCGTCGACGGCACGTATTTCTGCATGCCGCCGATGAAGTGGAAGAATTCGGGCGAGGGCTCGCCGTTTTCCAGCGAGAACACGTTGCGGCCGGTCTCGATGTCGATCAGCGACTGGTGGATATGCATTGCCGAGCCCGGCTGCCCCTGCATCGGCTTTGCCATGAAGGTGGCGAAGGTGCCGTGCTTGGTGGCTGCTTCCCGGATCGTGCGCTTGAAATAGAACACCTGGTCGGCAAGCTCCAGCGGATCGCCATGGCGCAGGTTGATCTCGAGCTGGGCAGGGCCCTCCTCGTGGATCAGCGTGTCGATCTCCAGCCCCTGCGCCTCGCAGAAGTGGTAGATGTCGTCGATCAGCTCGTCGAATTCGTTGATGCCGGCGATCGAATAGGCCTGGCCGGCCACGATCGGGCGTCCGGAGCGGCCGACCGGCGGCACCAGCGGCAGGTCTGGATCGTCATTCTTGGCGACGAGATAGAATTCGATCTCGGGCGCGACCACCGGCCGCCAGCCCTTCTTCTCGTAAAGCTCGACCACCCGTTTCAGCACATTGCGCGGCGTGTAGGGAACCTCTTCGCCATCGGAGCCGACGACGTCGCAGATCACCTGCGCGGTCGGATCGCTTTCCCAGGGCACCGTCGTCAGCGTTGACAGGTCCGGCACGAGCTTGAGGTCGCTATCGCGCGGCTCATAGCGGAAGCTGCCGCTTTCATCGGGATAATCGCCCGAAATCGTGTGACGGTAGAGCGCGGAGGGGAGCGCGAGCGAGGTGTTAGAGGTAAACTTCGAGGTCGGCATCATCTTGCCGCGCGGCACGCCGGCAAGGTCAGGGGTGATGCATTCGATATCCTCGATGCCGCGCGCCTTCAGCCAGCGCGCCGCATCCTTCCAGTCCGCGACGCCGCGCGCGGAGGCAGGTGAGGAGAGCACGGTCGGCTTCTTCGCCCGCTTGGTTCTGCTGCTTTGGGTTTTGCTTGCGGCCTTCATGGATATTTTTTTGGCTGGCATTTTTCTCGCCGGTTGTCATTGCGGTTTTCTGTATCATAAACACCCGTGACGCGTTGGCGAGGGGGCAAGTTGAGTTTCTGCCTCAAAGCCCGATGCCGCGTTGGGGATAATACGCGCATGAAAGACTATGATGTCATTATCGTGGGGGCCGGGGCCGCCGGGCTGATGTGCGCGGCGCGCGCCGGCAAGCGGGGCCGCCGCGTGCTGCTGATCGACCACGCGAAAAAGCCCGGCGAGAAGATCCGTATTTCCGGCGGCGGGCGCTGCAATTTCACCAATATTCACGCCGGCCCGCGCAATTTCATCTCCGAAAACCCGCATTTTGCCAAATCCGCGCTGGCGCGCTACACCCCGCGCGATTTTCTCGATCTGGTAGAGCGCCACGGCATCGCCTGGCACGAGAAGACGCTCGGCCAGCTATTCTGTGACGGATCGGCGCGCGAGATTATCGCCATGCTGCTGGACGAATGCGCCAAAGGCGGCGTTACGGTGGCGCTCGAAACCACGGCCAGCGATATCACCCGCGTTGGCGAGCGCTTCACGATGCGGCTGAACGGGGAAAAGGCCTCCTGCGCCGTGCTGGTGATCGCGACCGGCGGCAAGTCGATTCCGAAAATGGGCGCAACCGGTTTTGCCTATGACGTTGCAGCGTCATTCGGGATTTCGGTGGTCGAGCCGCGCCCCGGCCTTGTGCCGTTCACGCTTGATCCGCTTTTGCAGGCGGAGCTGCAGCCGCTCTCGGGCATCGGCGTTGATAGCGCGGTCGCCTGCGGCAAGACCGCCTTTCGCGAGGCGATGCTGATTACCCATCGCGGGCTTTCGGGTCCCGCCATCCTGCAGATTTCGTCCTACTGGACGCCGGGTCAGGAGGTGGCGGTGCGCATGCTACCCGACATCGATCTCGCGGTAGAACTCGTGAAAGCCAAGCGCGAGAACGGTCGGCAAAGCGCCGTCACCGCGCTTTCCAATCATGTGCCGAAGCGGCTGGCGCAGTATTTTGCCGAGAAAAGCCGCCCCGCCGGGCCCCTGGCCGACACGCCGGACAAGGCGCTCGCGGCGCTGGCCCGCGCCGTTCAGGACTGGCGGGTGAAGCCCGCGGGCACGGAAGGCTATCGCACCGCGGAGGTGACGCTGGGCGGTATCGATACCAGGGCGCTGTCATCCGCCACGATGGAGGCGATGGCGGTGCCGGGGCTCTATTTCATCGGCGAATGCGTCGACGTTACCGGCTGGCTTGGCGGCTACAATTTCCAGTGGGCATGGGCCTCGGGCGTTGCCGCCGGCGACGTTGTGTGACGCGAAGGCCTTCCCCAACACGCTTCGCCAGCGAAGCCAGAAAATACCACGACTTCGGCAGCGGATTGGCGAAGGCGCGGTAATAATCGTCTTCCGGCACGTCGCGCCAGTTGACGTTGTCTGTGAGTTTCGGTGGGCGTTTTTCCTGGTTCATTGCGATGTCTCCTTTGTCGTGAGCCATCGCCTCTATTAAGCGCAAAAATTATCGTTTGATACCGACTGAAATGAGGGCTATTTTTCATTTGTGAAAAATGCGCCATGGTCTCATTATCAACTGTTTCTGCTGGTTGTCCGCCACGGCGGGCTTACCGGCGCTTCCGAGGAAAGCGCGCTGAGCCCGGCGACGGTCGGCCGCCATATGCTCGACCTTGAGCAACGGCTCGGCAGGGTGCTTTTTACCCGCAGCCCGCGCGGCTACAGCCTGACGCCGGACGGCGAAACGCTGCATGCGATGCTGAAGGATGCGGAAGGCAGGCTGCGCCGGGTCGAGGACTGGGGCGGCGAGACGGCGGCCCCGACGCTGGTGCGTCTTGGCATCGGCACATGGAACGCCTTTCTGGTCAGTCAGCATATCAGCGAAATCCGCGCGCCGGGCGATCCCGTCCGCCTTGAGTTTCTCGTCGGCGAACAGCGCGCGAGCCTTTCCCATCGCGAAAACCATATCGGCATCCGCGCCTTCCGGCCGGAGGAGGCCAATCTTGCCGCCCGTCGCCTGTGTCCTGCCGCCTATGCCCCGTTCAGGGCGCGGAACGCGGCGGTCGCGGAGCAATGGATTGCGGTCACAAGGGAAGCCGCGATTTCGCGTTACCTCACCTGGCCCCACGCGCACCACGCCAACGCCATCATCATGACGGCAAGCCGGCCGCGCTCCATGCTCGATCTGGTCGAGGCCGGCGCTGGCATTGCCGTCCTGCCGTGCTTCATCGGCGATGCCAACCAGCGGCTTGTGCGCGCGGGTCCGGTGATCGATGAACTCACCCACGACCAGTGGCTGGTGCTCCATGACGACGATCGGCGCCAGCGCGATATCCGCCGGGTCGCCGACCGGCTGTTCGGGTTCATGAAGGCGCGGGCGGAGCTTTATGCCGGCAGACGCTCCGGCGCGGACGCTTGAAGGGGCTAGTCGGATGCGGTCCCGGCGGGGATTTCGGTAACGCGCGCGAAGGCGGCAAGCGCGTTGCCGCTGATATCGAGTGCGATCCCCGGAGTATCGCCGGTCTTCGGCGTCGCCGTCAGCTTTGCCTCAAGCTGGCCGGTGGCGGTGTCGACCCGCCCCTCGATGGTGACCTGGCGGTTCTCGCCTTCGATGGTGACGCCGTCGAGCGTGAGGATGGTGCCATCGAGACTGCCGCGGCCCTTGATTGACTGGAAGGCATAGGGCGCCTGCTTCAGCGGGGAAAAAGCAAAGGCATTGCTGTTTTCGGCCGTTGCCAGGATCGCGTTGAGGTCAAGCCAGGTCAGTTGGCCGGGACCGGCCGAAAAACGGAAATTGCCCGACAGACCGTCCTTGGGGTTCCGCTCCAGCGGCAAATTCGCCTGATAGACCAGTTCAAGGGTGAGCGCGTCGCTTTCCAGCGGAACGCTGATCCCGAGCTGGCGGAAAAGCGGTCCCGATCTGACGTCTTCGGCGTTCAGCCGCACTTTGGCGGTGCCGGCGTTCTGTACGGCGACATGGGCGAACAATGAGCCATTGTCGAGCCTGCTGTCAGCGATATCGAAACTGGTTTGCTCGCTGGTGCGGATGATGCTGGCGGCGACCTCGGAAAGGGTGATGTCTGAAAGCCGCACGGTGCCGGCCGAGACGCGCAGGTCGAGATCGGAGAGCGGCTCGCCGGTTCCGTCGTCGGCACCTTCCGCCATCGTATCGATCCAGGATGGCAGCGAGGACTGGGCATCGAACAGCGCGATATCGGTGAACGCCATGGTGGCGGAAATCCGGGCGGGCTCATCGGGCGTCTTCATGACGATATCGAGAGCGCCGCTTGCTCTGGACTCCCCGATTGCCAGTTCCACGGGCGAGAAGCGCAGGGACGGTCCGCTGCGCGCGACCTGGCCTTTAAGCGATGCCTGTCCGACGGTGCTCAAAAGCCGTGTCTCGACGCCGAGCCGGGTCATCAGATTCTGCAGATCGGCGGTCGAAAGAGAGAAGCTGCCGTTCAGGAAATAGGGCCGTCTGCCCGACGCGGTGCCCTGATAGCTTACAGAAGCAAGCGCGTTGGAAAGCATGAGATCGACCGTGGAGGAGCCGCCGGCAAACATCGCGACCGGTTTGGCGGTCCTGAGCGAAATTTCGGTCGGCTCGCCCCCGATTTCGGCCGAGCCCGTGAACCGGGCGGCACCATCCAGTTCTTCCCAGTCGAGCTCTCCGGTGACGGCTTTCACGATCCGCGGATCGCCATCGCTGTCGCCCTTGCCGGCAATGGCGATGGTGCTGTCGATCAGCCGCAATTCCCCCGGCCCCTTGCCGTCAATCGCGCCGCCTTCGCCATCCTGAATGGCCGCGACCGCCATCGCCAGCCTGTTCGCCGGCAGGGCGCCCGGATCGCCGCCATCCTCCAGCACGATGACGGCCTTTTCGAATGTCAGGTCGGAGAAGGCGGGCTTGCCGGAAAGCGCGCCGAAAATGCCGAAATCGGCCGTCAATTCCGCCGCGTTGCCATAGACCAGAAGTCCGCCGCCGCTCGGGCGGGGGATCGCCGCCCCGTGCGCGGTGATCCGGGGGCGGGGCCAGTAGGAGATTTCCGGCGTTCCCGCAACCGTCGCGCGTGCGCCGAGCCAGTCCGAAAGCTCTTCCTCCAGCGCATCGCCCATGGAAGCGGGCGAGACGATGGTGGGCACGAGATGATAGGCAGCCACAGCCAGAAGAATTCCGCCCGCAAGCCCGTAGCGCACCCACCGGCGGCGGACCAGTCGGCGGGGCCGTCCCGAAAAAAGCGCGGCTGGCGATGGAATTCTCATGAGATAAGGCCTGTATCTGCACACTCCCGTCCCGGCGATAACCGAAAATTGCCAATGGCACAATAATGGGTTGTTGTTTACGTCCACGGCAACGGCCGGCAAGAATGACCGTGCTCCCCGCTTTTCGAGGCAAGTGGATCGCCTTTTGACTCCGCATCGCTGGTCTCCTTCCCCACAAAGGGGGCAGCGCCCGCAGGCAGGCTCAGAGCCGCCTTCCTGCCGCACCTGATGGTCAGAGGCCCCGTTCCGGCCCCGTCGGCTGGTTTAATTTGCCGCCGACCGTTGCAATCGGCGGTGCAGGGGCCTATATGGTGATCATCGACCATTGCTTGTGATGTTGTCCGGGGCGGTTTGCCCTACCGATTTCCTCTCAAAATCGATCTCTTTCGCGAATTCCCGCGAAGGAAACGCCAATGAAGGGAAATCGTCATGACGACCGGAACAGTCAAATGGTTCAATGCTGCCAAGGGTTACGGCTTTATCGCGCCCGTTGATGGCAGCACGGACGTTTTCGTTCATATCTCTGCCGTTGAGCGTGCAGGTTTGCAATCGCTCAATGACGGCCAGAAATTGAACTACGAAGTCGTTCGCGACAACCGCTCTGGAAAGAGCGCGGCCGACAATCTTCAGGCTGCTTGATCTTATTGCCCTGGTTGACCAAGGATGTACTGGCAACCGCTTCGGGCATTGGCGCATATCGCCCTACTTCAAGCAGCAGATAATTGTCATTCGCTGTCGCTGACCACGGATGTACTGGCAGTGACTGGGAAGAGGTCGGGTTCATCCCGGCCTTTTTGTTTTCATGTTGCCGTCCTGCGCGCTCAAGCGCTGCAGGGTCGGGAACGTGGAAGAAACATAAACCAATCAAGGAGGTTTTCTTGCAGGTACTGGTAAGAGATAACAATGTCGATCAGGCGCTTCGCGTCCTGAAGAAGAAAATGCAGCGTGAAGGCATCTTTCGCGAGATGCGGGCGCGGCGGTCTTACGAGAAGCCTTCGGAAAAACGCAACCGCGAAGCGGGCGAGGCGGTGCGTCGTCTGCGCAAGCTGAAAAGAAAACAGATGCAGCGCGAAGGTCTCCTTCCCTCGCGCAAGAAGGGCTAGGCCAAGCCGGCCCTTGGCGGACAAGAGCAACGGCTCTCTCCGTTTGTTTTGATGCATTCTCGCAGGGATCAGGCGATCGCGTCTGGTCGCGGAATGCCCAGGAAGCCGGTGCGGCTTCCGGTCAGGGAGACAGCCATGACTGAGACAAAAGATCAGCTTTCCAAACCCGGCCGGGTTTCGGCGACGGACAAGCTCGCGACCACAGACAAGGCGGCGCGCGAGATCATCGCCGAAGAGGCCAGGCTTCTGGATACCAAGACGGCGCGTTTGCGCCGGCTGAGAATGGAGCGGGATGCGACTGCTCCGGCGGAAAAGCCCAGGAAAGACCGGGTCCGCAAGGCGACCAAATAGCCCCTGTTCGGGTTTTGGTTTGACCGGCTGATTTTCCCCTGCGCCGTCATTGTTCGGTTCAGGCCGCACCGATATACCGACATTGAGACGGCCCGCCCGATGGCGGGTCGTTTTGCGTTTGCGCGCGCGTTGACCGGGAAACGCAGTGTTCATCGAATGCCCCATTGCTCTTGGTCTGCGTGAACGGCATCTATCGGAAAACGGGCTTACGCCACGCAAACAGAGGCATGAACATGCCGGAGGTATGCAGGTTATGAAGAAAATAGGATTTTTGTCCTTTGGACACTGGACGCCGTCGCAGCAATCGGCGACCCGCTCGGCCGCCGATGTGCTGTCGCAATCGATCGACCTTGCGGTCGCCGCCGAGGAACTGGGCGCGGATGGCGCCTATTTTCGCGTCCATCACTTCGCCCGGCAATTGTCCTCGCCATTTCCGCTGCTGGCCGCGATCGGCGCGAGGACCAGCCGTATCGAGATCGGCACCGGCGTGATCGACATGCGTTACGAAAACCCGCTCTACATGGTCGAGGATGCGGGCTCCGCCGATCTGATCTCCGGCGGAAGGCTGCAACTCGGCATTTCGCGCGGATCGCCTGAACAGGTGATCGAGGGCTGGCGCTATTTCGGCTATCAGCCCGGCGAAGGGGAAGACGATGCCGCCATGGCGCGGCGCCATACGGAAGTGTTCCTTGACCAGCTTGAAGGCAAGGGCTTTGCCGAGCCCAATCCGCGCCCGATGTTTCCCAACCCGCCCGGTCTGTTGCGGCTGGAGCCGCATTCGGAGGGGCTGAGAAAGCGCATCTGGTGGGGCTCGGCCACCAATGCGACGGCGGAATGGGCGGCGAAACTGGGCATGAACCTGCAGAGCTCGACGCTGAAATTCGACGAAACCGGCGAGCCGTTGCACCGGCAGCAGGCCGACCAGATCCGCGCCTACCGCGCCGCCTGGAAAGAAGCCGGGCACGACTGGACGCCGCGGGTTTCGGTCAGCCGTTCGATCTTCGCGCTCACCACGGACATGGACCGCGCCTATTTCGGCCGTGGCGGCAACGAGCAGGATTCGATCGGCTATATCGATGAGAAGACCCGCGCGGTGTTCGGCCGTTCCTATGCCGCCGAGCCGGACCGGCTGATCGAACAGCTGAAGGGCGACGAGGCGATTGCCGAGGCCGACACGCTGCTGCTCACCGTGCCGAACCAGCTGGGCGTTGCCTATAACGCCCATGTCATCGAGGCGATCCTGAAACATGTCGCGCCCGGTCTCGGCTGGCGCTGACCGCTCCTTTCGACGCGACGGGCATAGCGCCCGCCGCGTCAATCTGACACATGACAGGTTAGAACCTGCTTGCCCCATCGCGCGTTCGCGCATACGCTTTCCTTTAAGCAAATCAAAAACAACGGGCCATACCGGTCCGTTCGGGTGGGGACCCTGAGCATCGATGCGCGTAGGCGCGGCATGCATTTGCGACAAAAGGGGACTGGCAGTGCAGTTTTTCGATACGATTTTCACCTACATCAATGATCTGACCTGGGGCTGGGCGCTGGTGCCGTTCCTGGTCGTGCTCGGCGTGTTCTTCTCGGCGGCGAGCGGCTTCGTCCAGTTCCGGTTCTTCAAGCGCATGTTCGGCGTGTTGTGGGGCGACGAGGATGGCGATCCCTCCAAGATCAGCGCCCGCGAGGCGCTGTTCGTTTCGGTCGGCGGTCGCGTCGGCGGCGGCAATATTGCCGGCGTGGCGGTTGCGATCACGGCCGGCGGGCCGGGCGCGGTGTTCTGGATGTGGGCGATCGCCCTTGTCGGTATGTGCTCGGGTCTGGTCGAAGCGACCCTTGCCCAGGCCTACAAGCGCACCGAACCGAATGGCGATTATCGCGGCGGCCCGGCCCAGGCCATTATCCACGGTCTTGGCGAAAACTATCGCTGGCTGGCGCTGATCTATGCGGTGTGCCTGATCGCGGCCTTCGCGATCGGCTTCAATGCGTTTCAGGGCAATACCGTCGCGGGCGCGGCGGCCGACAGCCTCGGCATTCCGCGCTATGTCACCGGCATCGTGCTGGCGGCCGCCACCGGCTTCATCGTTTTCGGCGGCATTCATCGCATCGCCAAGGTTTCCGATGTCATCATCCCGATCATGGCGTTTGGCTATATCGGCATGGCGCTGGTGATCATCCTCCTCAATATCACCTCCGTTCCGGCGGTGTTGTGGGATATCGTCGCCAATGCGCTTGGCTTCCGCGAGGCGGTGGCCGGCGGCATCGGGGCTGCGGTTGCCAACGGGCTCAGGCGCGGTCTGTTTTCCAATGAGGCGGGGCTGGGCTCGGCGCCCAACGTGGCGGCTACCGCCTATGTCCGCCACCCGGTGAGCCAGGGCATCACCCAGAGCTTTTCGGTGTTCATCGACACGATGATCATTTGCTCCTGCACCGCCTTCGTGATCCTGCTCGGCGACGTCTATCAGCCGGGCCAGGAAGGGGTCGACGGCGTGATCCTGACCCAGCAGAGCATTGTCGATCACCTCGGCGCCTGGGCGCAGTATTATCTGACGGCGGCGATCTTCCTGTTCTCGTTCTCGTCGATCATCTACAATTACTATCTCGGCGAGAACGCGCTGGATTTCATGACCGACAAGGCGAGCGCGCTGCAGATCCTCAGGATTGTCATCATCGCCATCGTGTTCATCGGCGCGGTCGCGCCGGGTGCCACGGCGGTGTTCAACTTCTCCGATCCGATGATGGGCATCCTTGCGGTCGTCAACCTCCTGGCGCTGATGATGCTGTTCCCGATCGCGCTCCGGCTGATCAACGATTTCCGCGACCAACTCGCCGCCGGGATCAAGCGACCGGTGTTCGACCCGAAGAAATTCCCGGATCTCGACACCGACCCGACGGCCTGGCCCGACGCGAAGTGATGTGATGTGATGGAAGGGAGTGCTGCCGTTTCCTACAGCGGTTGGCTCCAAGCCTTGCAGCCTTCAATCTCCCCCCTTAGGGGGGAGATGCCCCGACAGGGGCAGAGAGGGGTGAACCCTCTCCGAGAGCACGGAGTACGCGGCTTTTAGGGCTTGCGCCCTTTACCCCTCTCTGTCGCTTTCGCGACATCTCCCCCTCAAGGGGGGAGATTGTGGCGGATAGATTGCCATCAATTTCACGCCGAACCCGACGTCGACGCAGTTGGAACGCTCAGCCGCTCCGTCCCATCAGCGCCGCCATCGCCTTACGGAACCGCGCCTGGATCGCTGCGCGCTTCACATGCCGGCCGCCTTCGACCTGTTTGACGCCGTTGGCCCAGACGCAGTCGGGTTTCATCTGGCCGGCGAAGATGAAGCCGTCCAGGGACTGATCTCCCGTGAGCCAAGGGGCAGCGCGATTGTCGAGGGAGAAGAAGCTGGCTGGCCTGCCGTCTGCAATACCAGCCTCGATACCCATGGCCTGCGCGCCTCCCGAGAGTGCGCCGTCGAACAGGCGGCGGCCGGTGGTGCCGCCGGGTTCGGCGATGACGTTGCGGGCCCGTTCGCCAAGGCGCTGGGCATATTCGAGCTGGCGCAATTCGTCGGCAAGGCCGATCAGCACGTTGGAATCGGAGCCGACGCCAAAGGCGCCGCCTGAGGCCAGAAACCGGCTTGCCGGGAAAATGCCGTCGCCGAGATTGGCTTCCGTGACCGGGCAGAGCCCGGCAACCGCGCCGGACCTTGCGAGCCCATCGGTCTCGGCATCGGTCATGTGGGTGGCGTGGATCAGGCACCAGCGGCCGTCGACGCGGCTGTTTTCCAGCAGCCAATCCACCGGGCGCTTGCCGCTCCAGGCAAGGCAGTCGTCGACTTCCTTCGTCTGCTCGGAGATATGCATGTGCACCGGGCCGTCGGTCAGGCTTGCGACCAATTCGAGCTCTTCCGGGGTGACGGCCCGCAGCGAATGCGGGGCGACACCGAGGACGGCGTGATCGAGGCCGGAGACGATCTTTGCGGACGCCTCCATCAGGCTGGCAAAACTGTCGCGATCGTGGATGAAGCGGCGCTGGCCATTGTTCGGCGCCGCGCCGCCGAAATCGGAATGAGCGTAAAAGACCGGCAGAAGCGTCAGGCCGATGCCGGTGTCGGACGCGGCCGCCGCGATGCGCTCGGCCATCTCGCCGATATTGTCGTAGGGACTGCCGTCCTTGTCATTGTGGAGGTAGTGGAACTCGCCGACGCGGGCAAAACCGGCCTCCAGCATCTCCATATAAAGCTGGGCGGCGATGGCCTCGGCCTCATCCGGTTCGATGGCGAAGGTGAAGCGGTACATCACCTCGCGCCAGCTCCAGAAATTGTCGCTTGCGGGCCCGCGCCGCTCGGCGAGGCCGGCCATGGCGCGCTGGAAAGCGTGGGAATGAACGTTCGCGATCGCGGGCACGATGATGCCGTGGCGCTCGTCGCCCGGTTCAGGCGTCTGATCGAAGGCGAGGCCGGCGATGCGGCCGCCTTCGATGGCGATCCGCGCATTGGCGCGCCAGCCCTCGAGTGTCAGAATGTTTTCGGCGAAGAGTGCCATGCGATGAGCCCCATTTTATTGTTGCGCGTAATTGTATTATGTATATACATAATATCCGACCAAAAACAACAAGGGGAAAGGAATGGCTTCCGCCGCGCCGAAACTTTTTACCAATGCCCTTATTGCCGCCATGACCGATGGTGCTGAGGCCATCGAAGGCGTGCTCGCCGTTGAGGCCGGGCGCATTGCCTATGTCGGCCCCGAAGCGGGATTGCCGGAGCGTTGCTCCGGCTTCGACACGATCGATTGCGGTGGACGGCTCGTCACCCCGGCGCTGATCGACTGCCATACCCATCTCGTCTATGGCGGCAGCCGCGCGAAGGAATTCGAGATGCGGTTGGAGGGCGCGTCCTACGAGGAAATCGCGCGCGCCGGAGGCGGCATCGTCTCGACCGTAACGGCCACGAATGCGCTGAGCGAGGATGAACTGGTCGAGGCAGCGCTGCCGCGTCTGGACGCCCTGCTTGCCGAAGGCGTCGCCACCATCGAGATCAAGTCCGGCTATGGCCTCAATATCGAGACCGAGCTGAAGATGCTGCGGGCGGCGCGGCGCCTTGCCACGCTTCGTCCCGTCCGGATCAAGACCACCTGGCTTGCCGCCCACGCAACACCGCCGGAATATAAGGGCCGGAACGCGGATTATATCGCTGACGTCGTTCTGCCCGGCCTGGAGATTGCCCACCGCGAAGGTCTGGTCGATGCGGTCGATGCCTTCTGCGAGGGCATCGCCTTTTCGCCGGACGAACTTCGTCCGCTTTTCGACAAGGCTAGGGCGCTTGGTCTGCCGGCCAAACTTCATGCCGAACAGCTTTCCAATCTCGGAGGTGCGGCGATGGTGGCCTCCTATGGCGCGCTGTCATCCGACCACCTTGAATATCTCGATGAGGCCGGCGTGAAGGCCATGGCCGCCGCAGGCTCCGTCGCGGTTCTGCTGCCCGGGGCCTTCTACACGCTGAAGGAAAAACAGCTTCCGCCGGTCGCAGCACTCAGGGACGCGGGCGTGCCGCTGGCGCTCGCGACCGATTGCAATCCCGGCACCTCGCCGTTGACCTCCCTGCTTCTGACGATGAATATGGGCGCGACGCTGTTCGCCATGACGGTCACCGAATGCCTCACCGGCGTTACGGCCAATGCGGCCCGCGCGCTCGGTCTCGCGGAGGAAATCGGCATGCTGGAAGCCGGCAAGGCTGCCGATATCGCCATCTGGGATGTCGATGCGCCGGCCGAGCTTGTCTACCGTATCGGTTTCAATCCGCTGTCCCGACTCTATATCGCCGGTGATGAGGTTATGCGATGACGCTTATCCTGAACCCCGGCAACGTGACGCTCGCCACGCTGGAAAAAATCTATCGCGGCGATGATGCCGTGCGGCTCGACCCCGGCTGCGATGCCGCCATCGAAAAGGCCTCCGCCCGCATTGCCGCGATCGCGGCCGGCAATGCGCCCGTCTACGGCATCAATACCGGCTTCGGCAAACTCGCCTCGATCAAGATCGATGCCGCGGACACGGCCACCCTGCAGCGCAATCTTATCCTGTCGCATTGCTGCGGCGTTGGCGCGCCGCTTGAGGCCAGCGTCGTGCGCCTGGTCATGGCGCTGAAGTTGATCTCGCTCGGCCGCGGCGCTTCCGGCGTGCGGCTGGAACTGGTGCGCCTGATCGAAGGCATGCTGGCAAAGGGCGTTACGCCGGTGATCCCGGAAAAGGGATCGGTGGGCGCCTCCGGCGATCTTGCGCCGCTTGCCCATATGGCCGCCGTGATGATGGGCGAAGGCGAAGCCTTCTTCGCCGGCGAGCGGCTTTCCGGTCGAGAGGCGCTGGGAAAGGCCGACCTCACGCCCGTTCAGTTCGCCGCCAAGGAAGGGCTTGCGCTGATCAACGGCACGCAGGTGTCGACGGCGCTCGCGCTTGCCGGCCTGTTCCGCGCCTTCCGCTGCGCCGCCACTGCGCTCGTCACCGGCGCTCTGTCCACCGATGCGGCAATGGGCTCGCCGGCCCCGTTCCATCCCGATATCCATACGCTGCGCGGTCATCAGGGCCAAATCGATGCGGCGGCAAGCCTGCGCGCCCTGCTCGAAGGCTCCGAAATCCGCGTTTCGCATATCGAAGGCGACGAGCGGGTGCAGGACCCTTACTGCATTCGCTGCCAGCCGCAGGTCGATGGCGCCTGCCTCGACCTTCTGCGCCAGGCCGGACGCACGCTGGAAATCGAGGCCAATGCGGCCACCGACAATCCGCTGGTGCTTTCCGATGACAGCGTCGTTTCCGGCGGCAATTTCCATGCCGAGCCGGTGGCCTTCGCCGCCGACCAGATCGCCATCGCCGTCTGCGAGATCGGCGCGATTGCCCAGCGGCGGATTGCGCTTCTGGTGGACCCGGCACTCTCCTTCGGCCTCCCCGCGTTTCTTTCGAGAAAGCCGGGGCTCAATTCCGGGCTGATGATCGCGGAGGTCACGTCCGCCGCGCTGATGAGCGAGAACAAGCAGATGGCGCACCCGGCCTCGGTCGATTCCACGCCGACCTCGGCCAATCAGGAAGACCATGTCTCGATGGCCTGCCACGGCGCGCGGCGGCTTTTGGCGATGACCGAGAACCTGGCGAGCATTATCGGCATTGAGGCGCTTTGCGGCGTTCAGGGCGTCGAACTGCGCGCGCCGCTTGTCACCAGCCCGGCGTTGCAAGGGGTGATCGCCACGTTCCGGGGATTGGTGCCGACGCTGGAAAACGACCGCTATATGGCCGGCGATCTTGAGAAGGCGGCTGTGGCGGTGGGTGATGGCGTGTTGATCAGTGCGGTCGGGGCAGGGGTTTTGCCGGAGTTGAAGAGTTGATGGCGCTTGTGGAAAGGGAGGGTGCGCGACCGCACACGCCGGGGTTCCGCCCCTCACCCGGCGCATTCGCGCCACCCTCTCCCCTTGCGGGGCGAGGGGGAGCAAGCAGCCATCGCCGGAACAGGCGGACAGGCAGGGCGTTCCCGGCGTCCCCTTCTCCCCTTGGGGAGAAGGTGGCCGAAGGCCGGATGAGGGCAAGCGGCGCAAGCAGTAACACTAGACGTAGGAATATTGTCCCATGACCGATCCCGTTATCGTCAAACAGGGCGCGTCGCCCATCATCCTCGGCTTCCCGCACACCGGCACCCATATCCCGCCGGAGATCGAGGCGCGGCTGAACGATAACGGCCGTCTGCTCGCCGATACCGACTGGCATGTCGACCGGCTCTATGACGGCTTGCTTGCCGATGCGACGACGGTGAAGGCGACATTCCATCGCTATGTCATCGATGCGAACCGCGATCCCCAAGGCGTCAGCCTCTATCCCGGACAGAACACCACCGGTCTGGTGCCGGAGACGGATTTCGACGGCAAGCCGATCTGGAAGGAGGGCGCGGAACCGACGGAGGCCGATATAGCGGAGCGGACCAGAACTTTCCATGCCCCCTATCACGCGGCGCTTGTCGCGGAAATCGCGCGGGTGAAGCGGGAGCACGGCATCGCCATTCTCTACGATTGCCACTCGATCCGCTCGCATATTGCGTTCCTGTTCGAAGGCAAGCTGCCCGACTTCAACATCGGCACCAATCTCGGCACGACCTGCGCCCCCGAATTCGAGGCGGCGGCGCAAAGCGTGGTCGCCCATGCGCCGGGTTACAACCATGCCGTTAATGGCCGCTTCAAGGGCGGCTGGACGACGCGGCATTACGGCCAGCCTGCGACTGGCGTCCACGCCATCCAGATGGAACTGGCGCGGTCGACCCATCTGGAGACGGAAGCGCCGCCCTTCGCTTATGACGAGGCCAAGGCGGAAAAGCTGCGCCGCCACCTGCAGGACATTCTGGAGCGGATCGAACGCCTGTCGTTCTCCGCACGCATGTAAAAGAGGGAACACGCCATGACCGACAACCCGCGACACAATGCCCGCGAAATTCACGCGCCGACCGGCACGGAACTCAACGCCAGGAGCTGGCTCACCGAAGCGCCGCTCCGGATGCTAATGAACAATCTCGATCCGGATGTCGCCGAAAAGCCGCATGAGCTTGTCGTCTATGGCGGCATCGGCCGCGCGGCCCGCACCTGGGGCGATTTCGACAGGATCGTCGAGACGCTGAAGACGCTGGAAGAGGATGAGACGCTGCTGGTGCAGTCCGGCAAGCCGGTCGGCGTGTTTCGCACGCACAAGGATGCGCCGCGCGTGCTGATCGCCAATTCCAACCTCGTGCCGCACTGGGCCAACTGGGACCATTTCCACGAACTCGATAAGAAGGGCCTGATGATGTACGGCCAGATGACGGCCGGGTCGTGGATCTATATCGGCGCGCAGGGCATCGTGCAGGGCACCTACGAGACCTTCGTGGAGGCCGGCCGCCAGCACTATAACGGCGACCTTTCGGGCAAGTGGATCCTCACCGGCGGTCTCGGCGGCATGGGCGGCGCGCAGCCGCTCGCCGCCGTCATGGCCGGCGCCTCCTGCCTCGCCGTCGAATGCGATCCGACCCGCATCGATTTCCGTTTGCGCACCGGCTATGTTGATGAAAAGGCCGAGACGCTGGACGAAGCGCTTGCCATGATCGACGCCTGGACGAAGGCAGGCGAGGCGAAGTCCGTCGGCCTGCTCGGCAATACGGCGGAAATCCTGCCCGAACTGGTCAAACGCGGCGTCCGGCCCGATATCGTCACCGACCAGACCTCGGCGCATGATCCGGTCAATGGCTATCTGCCCGCCGGTTGGAGCCTCGGCGAATGGCGCGAGAAGGCCGAGCGTGATCCGAAGGCGGTCGAAAAAGCCGCGCGCGCCTCGATGCGCACCCATGTGGAGGCGATGCTCGCCTTCTGGGACATGGGCATTCCAACCGTCGATTACGGCAACAATATCCGTCAGATGGCCAAGGAAGAGGGCTTGACACGCGCCTTCGATTTTCCGGGCTTCGTGCCGGCCTATATCCGTCCGCTGTTCTGCAAGGGCATCGGCCCGTTCCGCTGGGCCGCCCTTTCCGGTGATCCGGAGGACATCTACAAGACTGACGCCAAGGTGAAAGAGCTGCTGCCGGACAATGCGCACCTGCACAACTGGCTCGACATGGCGCGCGAGCGCATCCATTTCCAGGGGCTTCCGGCGCGCATCTGCTGGGTCGGTTTGGGCGACCGCCACCGGCTTGGTCTTGCCTTCAATGAAATGGTGAAGAACGGCGAGCTCAAGGCCCCGATCGTGATCGGCCGCGACCATCTGGATTCTGGTTCCGTCGCCTCGCCGAACCGGGAAACCGAGGCGATGCAGGATGGTTCCGATGCCGTGTCCGACTGGCCGCTCCTGAATGCCCTGCTCAACACGGCGTCCGGTGCCACCTGGGTGTCGCTGCATCACGGCGGCGGCGTCGGCATGGGCTTCTCCCAGCATGCCGGCATGGTGATCTGCTGCGACGGAACGGACGATGCCGCCCGCCGCATCGGCCGCGTGCTCTGGAACGACCCGGCCACCGGCGTCATGCGCCATGCCGATGCGGGTTATGATATCGCCATCGAATGCGCGAAGGAAAACGATCTGCGTCTGCCGGGTATTCTCGGGAACTGATTGGTCCGGAGGACCGACTGGCGCAGGGGTTCCGCCCCTCACCCGGCGCATGCGCGCCACCCTCTCCCCTGCGGGGCGAGGGGGAGCAAGCGGCGAATGCCTTGAAGAGCGGATAGGCAATGCGTCTCCGGCGTCCCCTTCTCCCCTTGGGGAGAAGGTGGCCGAAGGCCGGATGAAGGTCTTCCATGATGAACAACAGCGTTTGCTGCGCCGGTTATGTCTAGACAAGAAAATCGAATCCCGTCTACACTGGCGTCCTCGCAACAAGGGCCACGACGCTCGTATAAAAGGGGATCATAACATGAAATGGCTTGCAGCAACCGCCATCGCAGCTTCGGCTCTGGCGACAAACGCATATGCGCAGGAAACCAAGGTCTCGGTCGGCCTGTCCGGTTGGACGGGCTTTGCACCGCTGACGCTGGCCAAGGAAGCCGGTATCTTTGAAAAGAACGGGCTCGATGTCGAGTTGGTCAAGATCCCGCAGGCAAGCCGCCATCTGGCGCTCGCCTCCGGCGATATCCAGTGCGCCGCCACCACGGTGGAAACCTGGATCGTCTGGGCCGCGGCCGGGGTGCCGACCACGCAGATCTTCCAGCTCGACAAGTCCCACGGCGCCGATGGCATGGTGGTGCGTAACGATATCGAATCGATCGCCGACCTGAAGGGCAAGACCGTCGCGGCATCCGCCCCCGGCACTTCGCCCTATTTCTATCTCGCCTGGATCCTCAAGGAAAACGGCATGACGATGGATGACGTCAAGGTCGTCAATCTTGAACCCGGTCCCGCCGCTCAGGCCTTCATCGCCGGCCAGAACGATGCCGCGATGACTTATGAGCCTTACCTGTCGTCGGTTCGTGAAGCGCCCGACGCCGGCAAGATCATCGCCACCACGCTCGACTATCCGGCCGTCATGGACACGTTCGGCTGCACGCCGGCCTTCCTTGAGGAAAACCCGGATGCCGCCAAGGCAATCGCCACCTCCTATTACGAAGCGCTCGACATGATCGCTGCCGAACCGGAAAAATCCTACGAGATCATGGGCGCTGACGTGAACCAGTCGGCAGAACAGTTCGCCGGCTCGGCGCAGTATCTCGAATGGCAGGACCGCGATGCCGCGATCGCGTTCTTCGGCGGCGAGTTCAACGACTTCTCGGCCGATGCCGCGCAACTGCTGCTCGATGCCGGCGTGATCCGCGAGATCCCGGACCTGACGACGCTTGCCGATCCGTCGTTTATCCAGGAATAGTCTGCAATCTCCCGGAAGCATGTCTGTTTGGGGCACTGCCTCCCCACTTCCGTCATCCTCGGGCTTGACCCGAGGATCTAACCACATCGCCGCCGGTCGGCGCTGGTTTGTTAAGATCGGAAGGCCCAACAAAGAGACGGCCCCTCCGCTCGCAGGAATAAGGGATTGGATCCTCGGGTCAAGCCCGAGGATGACGCAGAATAGGAGGTGAGGGCTTGCTAAATTTGCATGCCCTTGCTCCTTCCAAAACTGGCAATGACCAGCCGGCAAATAAACTTACCTCGCATGTCCGCCACCCAAACACGGAGACCCGATGAAACCGCTTGAGCCTATCAGCCCGAAGCTAAGATTGTCGCTTGGCATCCTGTTCTTCGTGATCTTCTTTGCCGGCTGGTCTTTTGCGACCTTTGGCGGGTTCGTGTCGAAGACCTTTCTGGCCGATCCGATCACCATGATGAAGGATGGCTGGTGGCTGTTGTCGAAGCGCGGTTTTCTCGGCGATATCGGCATCACCGTCTGGCGCGTCGTCGGCGGTTTCGTGCTGGCCTCGGTCATCGCGGTGCCCGTCGGCATCGCCATGGGGGCCTACAAGCCGATCGAGGCGCTGCTTGAACCTTTCGTTTCCTTCGCGCGCTATCTGCCGGCCTCCGCCTTCGTGCCGCTCCTGATCCTCTGGGCCGGCATTGGCGAGATGCAGAAACTTCTCGTCATTTTCATCGGCGCGGTGTTCCAGATCATCCTGATGGTTGCGGTCTATGTCGCCAATACCAGACGCGATCTGGTCGAGGCGGCCTACACGCTTGGCGCTTCCGACAGGGGCATCGTCCGGCGCGTGCTGCTGCCCGCTTCGGCCCCGGATATCGCAGAGACGCTGCGGCTCGTACTCGGCTGGGCCTGGACCTATGTCATCGTCGCCGAACTGATCGGCGCGTCCTCGGGCATCGGCTACATGATCATCAATTCGCAGGCGCTTATGGCGACCGGGCAGATCATTTTCGGGATCATTGTCATCGGTGTGATTGGCCTTATCTCGGACTTTGCCTTCAAGCTCGCAAACCGCCATCTGTTTGCCTGGAGGTTCGCATGAGCGCGCCGGAACTCGAAGTCAAAGGCGTCTCGCGGGTCTTTCCCGGCCGTCGGGGCGCGAAGCCGGTTCAGGCGCTGTCGCCAACGGACCTGACGCTTGAAAAGAACGATTTCGTCACCATTCTCGGGCCCTCCGGCTGCGGCAAGTCGACGCTTCTGCGCATCGTCGCCGGTCTCGACAGGCCGACCACCGGCGCTGTCTACCTGGAAGGCGGGGAGATCAGGGGGCCGGGCGCGGATCGCGGCATGGTGTTCCAGTCCTATACGCTGTTTCCGTGGCTGACGATTCGCGAGAATGTCGGCTTCGGCCTGCGCGAGAAAGGCATGAAGGCCTCGGCCATCAAGGAGACTGTCGATCTCTATCTCGACCGCGTCGGCCTTTCCGCTTTCGCCGATCACTGGCCGAAGCAGCTTTCCGGCGGCATGCAGCAGAGAACGGCGATTGCCCGCGCGCTTGCGAACGACCCGAAGATCCTGCTGCTCGACGAGCCCTTCGGCGCGCTCGACAACCAGACCCGCGGGCTGATGCAGGAGCTTCTGCTCGGTATCTGGGAGCGGGAGAAGAAGACGGTGATTTTCGTCACCCACGATATCGAGGAGGCGGTGTTCATGGCCTCGCGGGTCGTGACCATGTCGGCGCGGCCGGGGCGGATTTCCTCGATCACGCCGGTCGATTTCGCCCACCCGCGCGACTATCGCCTCAAGGCCGATCCGGAATTCGCGAAGCTCAGGATGCAGCTCACCGAGGAAATCCGCGCCGAGGTGATCGCCGCGGCGAGCCGGGGATAGGCGCATGGCTGAGGCGAAGGAGAGCCGCCCGCTGGCGCTGCATGCCCGCATCGAACGGGAGGTCGAGGACCGCATTCTCTCCGGCGAATGGCCGCCAGGCACCCGCATTCCCTTCGAGCATGAGCTAACGGCGCATTACGGCTGTTCGCGGATGACGGTCAACAAGGCGCTGTCGCAGCTTGTCAAGAAGGGGCTGATCGAGCGCCGGCGCAAATCGGGCTCCTATGTGCGCCAGCCGGAAGTGCTGGCCGCCGTGATGGAAATCCACCAGCTCGAGCGTGAGGTGCGCGCGCTTGGCCTTGCCTATGCCTTCCGGCTGATCGAGGCCACGGAGCGCAGCGCGGGCGAGGCTGATCGCAAGCGGCTGCTGCTGTCGGCGCCAACGGCGGTGATGCATATCCGCGGCATTCACAGCGCCGGAAGCCGCCCCTTCTGTCTCGAAGATCGGCTGATCAGCCTTGCGGAAGTGCCGCAGGCGCGGGAGGCGGATTTTTCGAGATATCCGCCGGGGTCATGGCTCCTGGAACAGGTGCCGTGGAGTGCGGCCGAACATCGCATCAATGCCGTCGGCGCGGGGCGCGCCGAGGCCGAACTGCTCGATCTGCGCGAAGGCGCGCCCTGCCTGGTGATTGCCCGGCGGACATGGAATGCCAGCGGGTCGATCACCCAGGTCAATCTCACCTATCCCGGCGACATGCACACGCTTGTCGCCGAGTTTTCGCCGTCGGGCCGGGCGGGTTAGCGCCCGACAGGCAGAAAGCGGTGGGCCGCTCTCAGTGCGCGGAGGACATGTCGCCCAGCACGGACTTGTCGGCGACGGTCGAATCCGGCTTCAGCGTGTAGACCATGGGTACGCCCGTTGCCAGGTTGAGCTTCAGGATTTCCTCCTTGCTCATCCTGTCGAGGATCATGATCAGCGCGCGCAGCGAATTTCCATGGGCGGCGACCAGCACCTTCTCGCCTCTGAGAACGCGGGGCAGGATCTCGGTGAGGTAGTAGGGCCACACCCGCGCGCCGGTATCCTTAAGGCTCTCGCCGCCGGGCGGGGGCACGTCGTAGGACCGGCGCCAGATATGGACCTGCTCCTCGCCCCATTTCTTGCGGGCGTCATCCTTGTTGAGGCCGGCGAGATCGCCATAATCGCGCTCGTTGATCGCCTCGTCCCTGATAGTCTCGAGGTCGGGCTGTCCGATCTCGTCGAGAATGATCTGGCAGGTGTTCTGGGCGCGGATGAGGTTCGAGGTGAAGGCGATGTCGAACTTGATCCCGGTTTCGGCCAGCGCCTTGGCGCCGGCAAGGGCCTCGGCTCTGCCCTGATCGGTGAGATCGGGATCCTTCCAGCCGGTGAAAAGGTTCTTCAGGTTCCATTCGCTTTGGCCGTGACGGACCAGAACCAGCGTTCCGCTCATATAATCAGTTCCTTCGTTGCTATTTGGAAAGCCCGAGCACGTCGAGCATGGAATAAAGTCCGGGTTTCTCGCCGCGCGCCCAAAGTGCGGCCTCGACAGCGCCGCGGGCGAAAATGCTGCGGTCGGTGGCCTTGTGGGACAGGCTCACGGTCTCACCCTCGCCGGCAAGAAGCACGGAGTGCTCGCCGACAACGGAGCCGCCGCGCAGCGTCGCAAAGCCGATCGTGCCCTCCTCGCGCGCGCCGGTATGGCCGTCGCGCACCTTCACGGCCTTGTCCTTCAGCGAGATGCCGCGCCCTTCGGCAGCGGCCTCGCCCAGAAGAAGGGCTGTGCCGGACGGCGCATCGACCTTGTGGCGGTGATGCATTTCCAGCACCTCGATATCCCAGCCCCTGGCTGACAGCGCGGCGGCCGCCTGTTTGACCAGCACGCCGAGAAGATTGACGCCGAGGCTCATATTGCCGGATTTGACGATCCGGGCGTGGCGGCTTGCCGCCTTCACCTTTGCCTCGTCCTCCTCCGACATGCCGGTGGTGCCGATAATGTGGACGATGCGGGCCTGGGCGGCCAGTTCCGCATATTCGACGGAAGCGGCGGGTACTGTGAAATCAAGCACGCCGTCTGCATCGACAAAAGCCTTCAGCGGATCGTCGGTGATTGCAACGCCAAGCTCGCCGACGCCGGCAAGCACGCCGGCATCCTTGCCAAGCGCCGGACTGTCGGGCCGGTCGATCGCGGCGTGCAGCACGGCGCCTTCGGTTTCGCAGATGACGCGGATGAGGGTCTGACCCATCCGTCCGCTGGCGCCCACGACGACAAGCTTCATTGCCGGAGAATTCATATGTCTTCCTGGTATTTTCGATTTACGGCGACCCCGCCGCAGGTGAATGCGGCGGGGCAGGCAGACCTTATTGCAAGCGCTCCAGGAAGGAAAGATCGGCATCGGCGAAATCCGTCGAACGCGAGACCGCTTCCCATTCGGCATCGACCTTCAGCCGGTTCTCCGTGGTGCTTGTGACCAGTTCGAAGGCATCGCTGCCAAGGAGGAGATGTGCCGGCAGGTCGGCGCGGGTGGAAAGGTCGACAAGGACGGCCGCGATCTTGTCCGGATCGCCGACCTCGTTGCCGGCCACGGCCTGCAGCATCTCCTCCAGTTTCTGCATGCCCGGCGCGTAATCCTCCATCAGTTCGGGCGTGCCGCCGCCTGCAATTTGGGCCCATTCGGTGCGCATGCCGCCCGGTTCGATGGCAACGCAGTTTATGCCAAATTCATGCACCTCGCTCGCAACCGCTTCGGAAAAGCCGCTGACGGCCCATTTGGAGGCATGATAGGCCGCCATTCCGGGGATCGTCAGGCGTCCGCCCATCGAG
Organism: Martelella sp. FLE1502; assembly: GCF_053484255.1. NCBI lineage: Bacteria > Pseudomonadati > Pseudomonadota > Alphaproteobacteria > Hyphomicrobiales > Aurantimonadaceae > Martelella > Martelella sp. FLE1502. Next base: position 102,172 of record NZ_JBAKFQ010000007.1, on the reverse strand, counting down.
GAGATGTTGAAGATGTGGCCAGCGCGCTGACTGCGCATCAGCGGCAGCGCGGCGCGCATCAGGTAGACGACGCCGAAGAAATTGGTTTCGATCTGGGCGCGGAAAATGCCGGGGTCGGCCTGTTCGAACGGCGCGAAATGGCCGAAGCCGGCATTGTTGACCAGCACGTCGAGGCGGCCGAAGTTTTCGATCGCGAAATCGACGGCGGCCTTGGCCTGGGTCTCATCCGAGACATCCAGCTGAAAGGGCTTTACCCGATCGCCGAACGCTTCCACCAGCGGCTGAAGCTGGTCGGGCTTTCGGGCGGTAGCGATGACATTATGGCCGGCTTCGAGAGCGGCGCGTGCGATATTGAGGCCGAGCCCGTGGGCGCTGCCGGTGATGAGCCAGGTCTTGTTGGATGTCATAGTCATTCTCCATTGCTTATTGAGTGAGTAGGCACTCAATTTTTTGAATAAAACAGGCAGTCAAAATGCCTGCGGTGGAACCGGTCTTTGAGACCGGAATTCGATTGAAGTCCCTGTCTTGCCAAAGCGCGGCGGGCTCGTCCTCAAGTCGACTGCATCGTAATTTCGGCTTAGTCAGCTTTTCCTGCGGTCATGCCGTTCCAGAACAAGTCGAACCCGAGCTCGGTATAGTGGCGGTCGCGTTGCGGCTCGGCGGCAATGCACTCGAATGTAACTTCGGCCAGCGCATTGAGGACGAGGGCGGCATAATCGACGGTCACGCCCGCTTGCGCATGGTTGCGGAGCGCCTTCGCCAGGGCCGTCTGGACATCGCCGAACAGCGCGTCCATCTGCTTGCGCCCGGCGGCGGTCAGAAATTCCGATACTTTGAGGCGTTTTATGGCGCGCCATTTCGCCGGGTGAGCGGCGCCGAAGGCGATCATTCGCTCCCATGCATGGCGGATATCTCCGCGCCCGCCATCGCCCGGCATGTCACCAACCGAAAAGGCCGCCGCAAGTTCCTGCTCCAGCTCACTGAGCAGTGCGGCCATGAGCGCGGCCTTGGTTTCGAAATAGACGAACACGGTGCCTTCGGCGACGCCCGCCGCCTTGGCAATGCGCGCGGTCGACACGCCGGTGCCGGTCTCGGCGACCAGCTTTTCGGCGGCCGCGAGGATCGCCTTGCGTTTTTCTTCACTGATGGGGCGTGCCATGTCGCTCGTCTATAATAAGTGAGTAGGCACTCAATATAGCGAGCCGACGAGGCGGCGCAAGGGGCAGCCTCGAGAATTCAGCCGCGTGGCGAGATCGCTCTACGCCTATACCCGCCAGCGGCGGCCGTCGAGGGCGAGGCCGAAGCGGGTGGGGGTGCGGGCGAAGCTGGAAAGGCCGGCAAGCGCTGCCAGCGGATGGGTCACGACATAGGTCGGGATCGCTTCCAGCAGTTTTGTGTGCGGGGCCTTGTCCTCGAAGGCGGCGCGAAATTCCGGCTTTTTCAGCGCCGGCAGGATCTTCTGCGAGATACCGCCGGCGAGATAGACCCCGCCGCGAGCCATGAACACCATCGCCATGTCGCCGGCAAGGCGGCCGAGATAGGTGGCAAACAGCGTGAGGGTTTCGACCGCCTGTGGGTCGGTGCCGTCAAGCCCGTGCTGGCTCACGTCCTTAGGCTCATACGGTTTCGGCGCGATGCCGTCGGCGGCGCAGATGGCATTATAGAGGTTCACCATGCCGCGGCCGCACAGTATCTGCTCGGCGGCCACCCGGCCTTCGATGGTCTTGATGTGCGGAAAGATCTCGTAGTCGCGCGCGGTGCGCGGGCCGACATCGATATGGCCGCCTTCGCCCGGAACCGGAATCCAGCGCTCCTCGGCATGGACGAGGCCCGCGACGCCGAGCCCGGTGCCGGGGCCGAGCACGACGCGCGAGGCCAGCATCTTGTCCGGCCGGTCGCCGATCGGCTCGCGAAACTCGTCGGGCATGTTGGCGATCGCCAGCGCCTGGGCCTCGAAATCATTGATGACGATCACGTCAACGAGGCCGAGATGGGCGATCATGTCGTGTGGCTTCACCACCCAGTCGCAATTGGTCAGCGGGATTTCATCGCCCCGGATCGGGCCGGCGACCGCGAGGATCGCGCTTCTCGGCTGCAGCGAAGACTTGTCCATCACCGCCGCCTGAATCGCGTCGTTGATCGTGGCGAAATCGGCGGTATGCACGATCGGGAAGTCGCGCGGCTCGGCATAGGGATCGACCAGCAGCGAGAACCGGGCATTGGTGCCGCCGATATCGCCGATCAGAATGGGGAAGGCGAGCGGTTGTTCGAGCGGTATTCTGGCCATGGTGTCTCCCCTTGCGATCGGCAAAGCGCTTCTGCTTCTGGCGGTTCCGGACGGTGCGGTGATATCAACGCGAAAGTAAGATCCGCAAGCCGGTTGGCGTTTCCTACATCAGTTCAAACCGCTTTGAAAGGGCCGGTTCACCCTCTCGGCCTTTGCGTCGGCACGGGGCCGATTTCGGGCCATGGCGCCAGCGGCGGCAGCGGGATTGTCGGCGTCAGCGCTGTTTGCGGCAGTTGCGCGGGCTCAGGCGCGTCGAGCACGGCCGTGCAGGCGGCCGGCAGGTCGGACATGATGGTGTAGCTCGGCCGGGTCGGCTTCGGTGGCGGCTTTGCGGGTTTTTCGGGCGGCTTTTCAGGCTTTGCGGGCGCCCAGGGCTCGTCGGAAAGCCACCAGGCAAGGTTCGCGCCGCAGCCGTCGTCTGCCATATCCACCCGGTTCTGCGGATCGCAATCCGGCGAGCCGGGGCGGCAGAACAGGCGGATATGGAAATGGTAGTGATGGCCGTAATAGGGACGCACCTTGGCAAGGTTGGTGCGTTCGCCCTTCCAGTCCTCGCACAGCGCCTTCTTGATGCCGGGATGGACGAAGATGCGCTGCACCTCCGGATAGCTCGCCGCTCGCATGATCAGGCGCTCGTGGGCCGGGGTGAATTTCTCCGGATCGACAAACAGCGTGCCGTCGTTCTTCAGCACGGACTGAGCGGAGATGTCCTCCCGCTCGCGTAGCGTCAGTCGCCGGTCGGGCATCGGGTTCAGCCAGATATCGGCATCGAGTCCCACCTGATGGGAGGCATGGCCGGACAGCATCGGCCCGCCGCGCGGCTGCGAAATATCGCCGACCAGCAGTCCCGGCCAGCCGTCATATTGCGCGGCCTCGCGCGACAGTTTCTTGATCAGCGCGATCGTGTCGGGGTGACCGAAGCGGCGGTTGCGCGAAAGCCGCATGGCCTGCCATGTCGGCCCGTCGATCGGCAGCGCCTCGGCGCCGGCAAGGCAGCCCTTGGAATAAAAGCCTATCGATTGCGGCTTACCGGCGCTCGGCGCGGTTTCCGAGGCGAACAGGACCTTGGCGGGCGGCGGAAAGTCCTCGGCAACGGTGGAAGATGCCGCCATTGCAAGGGCGAGGACCGCGGACATGGTTTTGATCCACCGCATGCTGTTGCTCCCTCCATGCCGCGCGTTCCGGCCGAAACGACAGGCGCAAAACCCGCTGCCACCATGTTTTCACGAAATGGCCACTTGTGCACCCATGCCGATATTTGCTTATTCTTGTTGCTGAAACGAGAAAAGCAAGCACGCAGAAGGCAAAAACCATGTGGATAAAGGCTGCTCGGGCGATCGTGATCGCTGTCGCGGGGCTTTCCGCCCCCGCTGTCCTGGCTGAGGACAATGGCGGCGGCGACTGGCATTATGCCAGCGCGCTGACCGGGAGCCCACAATATGCTCAGGATTTCGCGCATTTCGATTATGCCAATCCGGATGCCCCGAAGGGCGGCGAGTTGAAGCTTTCGGCGACCGGCACGTTCGATTCGCTCAATCCCGTTCCCTATGGCGGCAACAAGGCGATCGGGCTCGGGCTGGTGTTCGAAACGCTGATGACCCCGTCGGAAGACGAGATCAACGCGATGTACGGCCTTCTGGCCGAAGCCTTCCGCTATCCCGAAGACCTGTCCTCGGTCACCTACAGGCTGAATCCGCAAGCGAAATTTTCCGACGGCGAGCCGGTGACGCCGGAAGACGTCGTGTTCTCCTTCGACAGCTTCAAGACGCTGAACGCCCAATATGCCAATTATTACAGCCACGTGACCAGCGCCGAAGCGACCGGTGAGCGCGAGGTGACCTTCCATTTCGACGAGACGGGAAACCGCGAACTGCCGCAGATCGTCGGGCAGCTTCTCGTCCTGCCCAAACACTGGTTCGAGGATGAAAGCGGAACTGTCGTCCACGATATCTCCGCCAGCACGCTGGAGAAGATTGTGGGCTCCGGCCCCTATGTGGTTGATACCGTCAATCCGGGCTCGTCGATCACCTACCGTCTGAATGACGACTATTGGGGCAGGGACCTGAACGTCAATGTCGGGCGCAACAATTTCGGCACGGTGAAATATCTCTATTTCGCCGATCTCGATGTTGCCTTCGAGGCCTTCCGCGCCGGCACGTTCGATTTCTGGGTCGAGACCCGGGCCAAACGCTGGGCGACCGGCTATAATTTCCCGGCGGTCAAGGATGGCGATGTCACCCGCGAGGCGGTGCCTAACCCGCTGCGCACACGCGGCATCATGCAGGCGCTGGTGCCCAACAACCGTCGCGCGCCGTTCGATGACAAGCGCGTGCGCGAGGCGCTGATCTACGCCTTCGATTTCGAGACGATCAACAAGAATCAGTTGAGCGATGCCTATGCGCGCGACAATTCTTTCTGGTTCGGAACCGATCTCGCCTCCACCGGCCTGCCCAAGGGCGAGGAGTTGCAGATCCTCGAGTCCGTGCGCGATCTGGTGCCGCCGGACGTGTTCAACAAGGCCAACAAGCTGCCGGTCGGCGGCACGCAGGAGCAATCGCGCGCCAATCTGCAGAAGGCGTTCGAGCTTTTGCGCGAGGCCGGATTTGAAAGGCAGGGCGGCAAGCTGGTGAACAGCGAGACGGGCGAACCTTTCGCCTTCGAGATCCTGCTCGACAATCCCTCGCTTCAGGTCGTGGTGCTGCCCTATGTCGAAAACCTGCGCAAGCTCGGCATCGACGCCACGGTCCGCGTGGTCGATACGTCGCAATATCAGAACCGGGTGAATGACTTCGACTATGACATGATCTGGGAGCTATGGCCCCAGTCGCTGAGCCCGGGCAACGAGCAGTTCAACTATTGGGGTTCGCAATCGGCCGACCAGCCGGGCTCGGAAAACTATGCCGGCATTTCCGATCCGGGCGTCGACGCGCTGATCCAGAAGATCGTGTTCGCCGATGACCGCGACACGCTGGTCGCCGCCACCAAGGCGCTCGATCGGGTGCTGCTCGCCAATGACTATATAATCCCGCTCTACTATTCGCGCGATTACCGCATCGCCTACTGGGACCGGATCACCCACGGCGAATTCCCCGAATACGGCCTCGACTTCCCCGCCGGCTGGTGGTCGACGGAGGCGGAATGAGGGTGCGGTTTGGCGGCGATGGCGCGGCGGTTATTTTGCGTGGGACTATCCAAGACCTCCAGACAATCTCCCCCCTTGAGGGGGAGATGCCCCGACAGGGGCAGAGAGGGGTGAACCGTTTCGGCAAATTCGGAGCGGGCGGTTTACGCCCATTACCCCTCTCTGTCGCGTTCGCGACATCTCCCCCTCAAGGGGGGAGATTGAGGGGGGCTATGCGGTCAGGCTCTGTCAGAGGACACGCCTGATGGGCTCCTACATCCTCCGTCGCATCCTGTTGATGATACCGACGCTGATCGGGATCATGACGATTTCGTTCATCATCGTCCAGTTCGCGCCGGGCGGGCCGGTGGAACAGGTGATTGCCGAGATCAACGGGCAGGGCGGCGGCGCGGAAAGCCGCATCTCCGGCGGCTCGGATGCCGGCATGTCGATGGACAGTTTCGACAGCGCGTCCTCCTCCAGCTATCGCGGCGCCCAGGGGCTGGACCCCGAACTGATCGCCGATCTCGAGCGCCAGTTCGGCTTCGACAAGCCGCCGCTGACCCGGTATCTGCTGATGATGCGGGATTTCGCGACCTTCAATTTCGGCGAGAGCTTCTTTCGCAATTCCTCCGTCATCGACCTGATCATCGACAAGCTGCCGGTGTCGATCTCGCTTGGCGTGTGGGTGCTGATCCTGTCCTACGGCATTTCGATCCCGCTCGGCATTCGCAAGGCGGTGAAGGACGGTTCGCGCTTCGATGTCTGGACTTCGGGCGTGATCGTGATCGGCTATGCCATTCCGGGCTTCCTGCTCGGCATCCTCCTGATCATCCTGTTCGCGGGCGGCTCGTTCTTCGACTGGTTCCCGCTGCGCGGCCTGGTCTCCGACAATTTCGCGCAACTGCCCTTGTGGCAGAAACCGCTCGACTATTTCTGGCATCTGGCGCTGCCGCTGATCGCGCTGTCGGTGTCGTCGTTTGCCACCACCACGCTTTTGACCAAGAACTCGTTCATCGACGAGATCGGCAAGCAATATGTTGTCACCGCCCGCGCCAAGGGGCTAACCGAGAACAAGGTGCTTTACGGCCACGTGTTCCGCAACGCGATGCTGATCGTGATCGCGGGCTTTCCGGGCTCGTTCATTCTGGCCTTCTTCACCGGCTCGCTACTGATCGAAAACGTGTTCTCGCTCGATGGGCTCGGCCGGCTCGGCTATCTGTCGCTGGTCAATCGCGACTATCCGGTGGTGTTCGCCACGCTCTATATCTTCTCGCTTCTGGGCCTCGTCATCGGGCTCATCTCCGACCTGATCTATACCTGGATCGATCCGCGCATCGACTTCGAAAAGAGGGATGTGTGAGATGAGCGAGCTCGCATCCCCCGATGTGGCGGCAAACGTGCCGAAATCCGGCATCCTGTCGCCGATGAACCTCCGTCGCTGGCAGAATTTCAAGGCGAACCGCCGAGGTTTCTGGTCGCTCTGGATTTTCCTGTTCCTGTTCATCATCAGCCTCGGCGCGGAATTCGTCGCCAACGACAAGCCGCTGATCGCCTCCTATAACGGCGAAATCCTGTTTCCGGTGCTGGTCGATTATCCGGAGGAGAAGTTCGGTGGCTTTCTTGCGGTTACCGATTACCGCTCGGGCTTCATTCGCGACGAGATCGAGGCCAATGGCTGGATGATCTGGCCGCCGGTGCGCTATTCCTATCGCACGATCAACGCCAATGTGCCCTATTCCGCGCCGACGCCGCCCTTCTGGCTGATGAGCAAGGAGGAACGCTGCGCGGGCTATCCGCAGGGCGTGGACGACCCGGCCTGCGTGCTCGGCAACATGAACTGGCTCGGCACGGATGATCTGGCGCGCGACGTTTTGGCGCGGGTGATCTACGGCTTCCGCATCTCGGTGCTGTTCGGCCTGCTGCTCACCGGCTTTTCCGCCGTCATCGGCGTCAGTGCCGGCGCGGTGCAGGGCTATTTCGGCGGCTGGGTCGATCTCTTGATGCAGCGCTTCATCGAGATATGGTCGTCGCTGCCGACGCTCTACATTCTTCTCATCATCGCCGCGATCCTGCCGCCCGGCTTCTGGGTGCTGCTCGGCGTGATGCTGGTGTTCTCCTGGGTCAGCTTCGTGGCCGTGGTGCGCGCGGAATTCTTAAGGGCGCGCAATTTCGAATACGTCCGCGCTGCCCGCGCGCTCGGCGTCGGCAATGGCACGATCATGTTCCGCCATCTGCTGCCCAACGCGATGGTGGCGACGCTGACCTTCGTGCCGTTCATCCTGTCGGGCGCGATCGTGACGCTGACCTCGCTCGATTTCCTGGGCTTCGGCATGCCGCCCGGCTCGCCCTCGCTCGGCGAACTCGTCAATCAGGGCAAGAGCAATCTGCAGGCCCCCTGGCTCGGCATCACCGCCTTCATGACGCTGTCGATCATGCTGTCGCTCTTGGTGTTCGTCGGCGAGGCGGTGCGCGATGCGTTTGATCCGAGGAAGACGTTCCAATGACAAAGACGCCGCTTCTTTCCGTCAAGGACCTTTCCGTCGCCTTCCGCCAGGGTGGGGCGGAGAGCCTTGCCATCGATCGGGTGTCGTTCGACATCATGCCGGGCGAGGTGGTGGCGCTGGTGGGCGAATCGGGCTCCGGCAAATCGGTAACTGCAGCTTCCGTGCTGAGGCTGCTGCCCTATCCGGCGGCCAGCCACCCGAGCGGCGAAATCCTGTTCGAAGGCCGCGATCTGTTGAAGGCCGACGACCGAACGCTGCGGAACGTCCGCGGCGGCGATATCACCCAGATATTCCAGGAGCCGATGACCTCGCTCAACCCGCTCCACACGGTGGAACGGCAGGTCGGCGAAACGCTGGCGCTGCATGGCGGGATGACGGGCGCTGCGGCGCGCAAGCGGATACTGGAGCTCTTGAACGAGGTCGGTATCCGCGAGGCGGAAAAGCGCCTCGGCGCCTTCCCGCACGAGCTTTCCGGCGGCCAGCGCCAGCGCGTGATGATCGCGATGGCGCTCGCCAACCGTCCGAAACTGCTGATCGCGGACGAGCCGACGACCGCCCTTGATGTAACGGTGCAGGCGCAGATATTGAAACTGCTGAAGTCGCTGCAGCGCGATCACGGCATGTCGATGCTGTTCATCACCCATGACCTCGGCATTGTCCGCAAGTTCGCCGATCGCGTCTGCGTGATGACCAAGGGTAAGATCGTCGAACACGGCCCGGTCGCCGAGATATTCGACGATCCGCAGCACGACTACACCAAGCATCTGCTCGCCGCCGAACCGAAGGGCACACCGCCGACGCATGATCCGGCGCGCGAAGTGGTGATGGAGGCGGACAATCTGAAGGTCTGGTTCCCGGTCAAGGTCGGCCTGCTGCGCAAGACCGTCGATCATGTGAAGGCGGTCAACGGCATATCGCTGAAGCTGAGGGCCGGGGAAACGCTCGGCGTCGTCGGCGAGAGCGGGTCGGGAAAGACAACGCTCGGCCTGGCGCTGACGCGGATGATCTCGTCTGAAGGCCGGATCGCCTTTGTCGGCAAGGATATCGACGCCTACAGCTTCAAGGCGATGAAGCCGCTGCGCGAGCAGATGCAGATCGTGTTTCAGGATCCTTACGGCTCGCTATCGCCGCGCATGTCGATCGGCGAGATCATCGCCGAGGGGCTGAAGATCCACGAGCGTGGCCTCTCCGCCACCGAGCGCGAAGCCCGCGTCGGCGCGGCGCTGGAGGAGGTGGGGCTCGACGCCGCCACCCGCTGGCGCTATCCGCATGAGTTCTCCGGCGGTCAGCGCCAGCGCGTCGCGATTGCCCGCGCCATGGTGCTCAAACCCCGCTTCGTGATGCTGGACGAGCCGACCTCGGCGCTCGACATGAGCGTGCAGGCGCAGGTGGTCGACCTGCTCTCCGCGCTGCAGAAGAAGCACAATCTCGCCTATCTGTTCATCAGCCACGACCTGAAAGTGGTGCGCGCGCTGGCAAACGAGATCATCGTCATGCGGCTTGGCGAGGTGGTGGAGCGCGGCCCCGCCAAGGACGTGTTCGAGAACCCGCAGGCAGATTATACGAAGGCCTTGCTGGCCGCCGCCTTCGACATCGAGCCGGTCGAGGCCGACTGACCGCTCCGTCGCCTTTCCCCCTGAACTACGTCAAATGACGTATGTGGGGTTTTCCCGCCCTCAACGATAGTTGGTCGAGGCGCTGCTCCCGCGGCGTCGCGAATTCCAGAAGCCGTTCAGGCGATAGTCGTTGAGGGGAATAAAACGATGAATTTCACAAAGGGATTGACCAGCGCCGCGCTTCTCGCCGCGCTCACCACCGCCGGCATGGGCGGCATGGCCTACGCCCAGGAAGACACGATCAAGGTCGGCATCCTGCATTCGCTGTCGGGCACGATGGCGATTTCGGAAACCACGCTGAAAGACGCGATGCTGATGCTGATCGAACAGCAGAACGAGAAGGGCGGCCTTCTGGGCAAGCAGCTCGAAGCTGTCGTCGTGGACCCGGCGTCCGACTGGCCGCTGTTTGCCGAAAAGGCGCGCGAGCTGATCGAGGGCGACAATGTCGCCGCAGTCTTCGGTTGCTGGACTTCCGTGTCGCGCAAATCGGTGCTGCCGGTGTTCGAGGAACTCGACAACATCCTGTTCTACCCCGTCCAGTATGAGGGCGAGGAAAGCCAGCGCAACGTGTTCTACACGGGTGCCGCGCCCAACCAGCAGGCGATTCCCGCCGTCGATTACCTGATGGAAAATGACGGCGTCGAGCGCTGGGTGCTGGCCGGCACCGACTATGTCTATCCGCGCACCACCAACAAGATCCTCGAAGCCTATCTCAAGGATCACGGCGTTGCCGAAGAAGACATCATGATCAACTACACGCCGTTCGGCTTTTCCGACTGGCAGACGATCGTCTCCGACATCAAGAAGTTCGGTTCCGAAGGCAAGAAGACCGCCGTCGTTTCCACCATCAATGGCGACGCCAACGTGCCGTTCTACAAGGAACTCGCCAATCAGGGCATTTCGGCTTCCGATATCCCGGTCGTCGCCTTCTCGGTGGGCGAGGAAGAGCTTGCCGGTCTCGATACCGGCCCGCTGGTCGGTCATCTGGCCGCCTGGAACTACTTCCAGTCCGTCGATACCGATGCGAATTACGACTTCATCGACGCCTGGCACGCCTTCACCGGCGATGATGCCCGCGTGACCAACGACCCGATGGAAGCCCATTACATCGGCTTCAACATGTGGGTGAAGGCGGTCGAAAAGGCCGGCACCACCGATCCGGATGCCGTGATCGACGCCATGGTCGGCGTTGCGGTGCCCAACCTTTCCGGCGGCTATTCGGCGATGATGCCGAACCACCACATCACCAAGCCAGTGCTGATCGGCGAGATCCAGGACGATGGCCAGTTCGACATCGTCTACGAAACCCCCGGCCTCGTTGCCGGCGATGCATGGTCCGACTATCTGCCGGACTCGAAGAACCTGATTGCCGACTGGCGCGCTCCAATGTCCTGCGGCAACTTCAATGTCGAGACCGGGAAATGCGGCGGCATGTCCGAGTAAACTGAGCTCGACGCCGGGCGCGGTCAATATGATTGCGCCCGGCCAACAGGGGGGCGGCCGGATATTGCGAGGGCCGTCGATAATGGGGGCGCATATGTCCGTTTTCTTCCACAAGCACAGTTTCAGAGCTTTCATTCTAGCAGCCCTTTTCATTCTGACATGTGCGCCCCTTTCTTTTGCTCAGACCGATCTTTCCGGCATGATCGGTCAGTTCGGCACGGTGCGCGGCTTCAGTGAAACCGAAGCGCTGGTGAATGAGCTTGCCGCAACCGGCGACGATGCCGCGATTCCCACGCTGAAAGCCCTTGCCAATGGCGACCTCTACGCCCGCAAGGATGACGGCAAGGTGTTCATCACAAGCAAGGGCTCTTCCAGCCGCAACCTCTTGCTGATCGACCCGTTGACGGGCGAGGAGGCGGGCGAAGCCTCCAAACGCGATCTCGACAAGATCAAGGTCAACAACAATCTCCGCTCAACGATCGATGCCGCGCTCGCCGGCATGACGCTGATGAGCCCGAGGCGCGACACAAGGCTTTCCGCCGCGCAATCGCTGCTGAAGGCGCCGAGCGAGGACAATCTGGTTCTGCTCGAAAAGGCGCTGGAGAAGGAGGAGGATGGCGAAATCGCTGCCGTCCTGTCCCAGGCGCGGGCCGTTTCCATTCTGAATTCCGATCGTAGCCCCGAGGAAAAGGCGAAGGCGATTTCCGACATCGCCGATATCGGCGGTCGCGAGGCGATCTCGATCCTGCTGTCGGCGCGCTCCAGCGTCGGCCCCGAGCTCCAGGACGAGATCGACGCGGCGCAGGCGAAGATCGAAAAGCGCCTGGCCTTTTGGGATCTTGGCCAGAATGTCTGGTATGGCCTGTCGCTCGGCTCGGTGCTGCTTCTGGCGGCGATCGGGCTTGCGATCACCTTCGGCGTCATGGGCGTCATCAACATGGCCCATGGCGAGATGGTGATGATAGGGGCCTATTGCACCTTCATGGTGCAGCAGATTATCCGCACCGCCTATCCGCATCTGTTCGACTGGTCGCTGGCGATTGCGCTCCCGGTCGCCTTCATCGTCACCGCGGCCGTCGGCCTTGTGATCGAGCGCGGCGTGATCCGCTTTCTCTATGGCCGCCCGCTGGAAACGCTGCTGGCCACCTGGGGCGTGTCGCTCATCCTGCAACAGGCGGTGCGCACCATTTTCGGCCCCACCAATCGCGAGGTCGGCAATCCGTCGTGGATGTCCGGTTCCTTCGATCTCGGCGGGCTTATGATCACCTGGTCGAGGCTCTGGATCGTGCTGTTCTCGCTCGCGGTGTTCGCCGCCCTTCTGCTGCTGATGAAGCGCTCGGCCTTCGGGCTGCAGATGCGGGCCGTCACCCAGAACCGGCGCATGGCCGCGTCCATGGGCATCCGCACGCCCTGGGTTGACGCCTTCACCTTCGCGCTTGGTTCGGGCGTTGCCGGCCTTGCCGGCGTAGCGCTGTCGCAGATCGACAACGTCTCGCCCAATCTCGGCCAGTCCTACATCATCGACAGTTTCATGGTCGTGGTCTTCGGCGGCGTCGGCAATCTCTGGGGCACGTTTGTGGGCGCCTTCTCGCTCGGCATCCTCAACAAGTTCCTGGAACCCTATGCGGGCGCGGTGCTCGGCAAGATCCTGGTTCTGGTCTTCATCATCCTGTTCATCCAGAAACGGCCGCGCGGGCTGTTCGCACTCAAGGGAAGGGCGGTGGAAGCATGATCACGGCCTATCTTTTCCGCTCGCTCGACCGCAAGGTCTCGATTGCAATCGTCATCCTCTTCGCCATCGCGTTGCTGGTGCCGTTCGCAAACCTCATCATCCCGGCCGACAGCGCCTTTCATTTGCCGACCTATCTGGTCTCGCTGTTCGGCAAATATCTCTGCTATGCGCTGCTCGCGCTCTCGCTCGATCTGGTCTGGGGTTTCTGCGGCATTCTTTCGCTCGGCCACGGCGCGTTCTTCGCGCTCGGCGGCTATGCGATGGGCATGTATCTGATGCGCCAGATCGGCCCGCGCGGCGTCTATGGCGACCCGATCCTGCCGGATTTCATGGTGTTTTTGAACTATCAATCGCTGCCCTGGTTCTGGCATGGCTTCGACATGTTCTGGTTCGCGATGCTGATGGTGCTGCTCGTCCCCGGCGCGCTTGCCTTCGTGTTCGGCTGGTTCGCCTTCCGCTCGCGCGTCAACGGCGTCTATCTCTCGATCATCACCCAGGCGATGACCTATGCGCTGCTCTTGGCCTTCTTCCGCAACGACATGGGCTTCGGCGGCAATAACGGGCTGACGGATTTCAAGGATATTCTCGGCTTTTCCGTGCAGGCCGATACCACCCGTGCCGCGCTGTTCGCCGCCTCGGCGATCTTCCTCGCCATCGGCCTCTTCATTACGTCGGCGATCGTGCGCTCCAAGGCCGGCAAGGTGCTGGTCGGCGTGCGTGATGCCGAAAGCCGGGTGCGCTTCCTCGGCTACCGCGTGGAGAACTACAAGCTCTTCACCTTTGTCGCTTCCGCCATGATGGCGGGCGTCGCCGGCGCGCTTTACGTGCCGCAGGTGGGCATCATCAATCCCGGCGAATTCGCGCCCGCAAACTCCATTGAAGTGGTGATCTGGACGGCGGTCGGCGGGCGGGCGACACTGATCGGACCGATCATCGGGGCGATCCTCGTCAATGGCGGCAAGACCATCTTCACCGGGCTTTTCCCCGCCTTCTGGCTGTTCGCGCTCGGCGGCCTGTTCGTCGCCGTCACCCTGTTCCTGCCGAAGGGGATTGTCGGAACGCTTGCGCCCCGGTTTTCGAAGAAGCCAGGCCCGGACGCCAAGGATCGGATCGAGCATTCGGAAGAGGCCGAAGCCGGCATTGACGGCATTGCAGAGGAGCCGGCCCGATGAGCCCCCATGAAAAACGCGCCAAAAGCCTGCTCTATCTCGACAATGTCTCTGTGTCGTTCGATGGCTTCAAGGCGCTGAACAGCCTGTCCTTCGTCATCGATCCGGGTGAGCTTCGCGCCGTTATCGGCCCGAACGGGGCCGGCAAGACCACGATGATGGACATCATCACCGGCAAGACCCGGCCGGACGAGGGCGAGGTGTTCTTCTCCGACACGATCGACCTCACCCGCCGCGACGAGGCCGATATCGCCCAGCTCGGCATCGGCCGCAAGTTCCAGAAGCCGACCGTGTTCGAGAGCCATACCGTGTGGGACAATCTGGAACTGGCGCTGAACCGCAGGCGCGGCGTGTTCTCGACCCTGTTCTACAGCCTTACCGGTGCGGACCGCGACCGCATCGAGGAAATCCTCGAGACGATCCGCCTGACCGCGCGTCGCGACGAGCTTGCGGCAAACCTTTCCCACGGCCAGAAGCAGTGGCTGGAGATCGGCATGCTGTTGGCGCAGGAGCCGAAGCTGCTGCTCGTCGACGAACCCGTCGCCGGCATGACCGATGCCGAAACCGTGGAAACCGCCCGCCTGTTGCGCGAGATCGCCAAAACCCGCGCCGTCGTCGTCGTCGAACACGACATGGGCTTCGTCCGCGACCTCGGCGTCAAGGTCACCTGCCTCGCCGAAGGCTCCGTCCTCGCCGAGGGCTCGATCGACTTCGTGTCGAACGACCCGAAGGTGATCGAGAATTATTTGGGGAGGTGAGGATGGCGGACAGTGCGAGCGCGGAGAATTATCGCCTGGATCCTCGGGTCAAGCCCGAGGATGACCCGTGGGGAGGGCGGAGAGCAAGAGCCGCAAACTCTCCGAGGCGGGCTCGCGACCGCCGCCGCTTTCGTGACAGTAGGTCGAGAAAAACGCTCATGCGTCGCAGAATAGACCGCACCCCTCCTCTCGCGTCATCCTCGGGCTTGACCCGAGGATCCAGGCAGTTTCGCTCAGAGGAAGGTTTCGTAAAGATCATCCCAGCCGGGGTTCATTCCACTCACAAGCGCAAGCTTCCACGCCCGATTCCATTGCTTGAGCGCTTTCTCCCGAACGATCGCGCTCCCGATCTCGTAGTGCTCCTCGTACCACACCAGTCTGTTGCAGCCGTAGCGGCCGGTGAAGCCGGGGACGAGACCTTCCCGGTGCTCGTAAATGCGCCGCTCGAGATCACGGGTCACGCCGATGTAAAGCGTTCCGTGCGGCCTGTTGGTAACGATGTAGACATAACCAGCCATAGCGCTTTGCCGGGTTGCCTGGATCCTCGGGTCAAGCCCGAGGATGACACGAGTGGGACGGGGTGGAAAGAGTTTGCTGCCGGAGCGCTCGCCAAAACGTATGTAAATGCGCGCCGTACTCTCCTCCTTTCCGCGTCATCCTCGGGCTTGACCCGAGGATCCAGGCGGTTGGCTTCGGACCGTCGGTATCCATCCCCTTCGAAGAAGGTCCATCCCCATGCTGACCATTGAAAACGTAAACCTCCACTATGGCGCCGCGCAGGCGCTCAGGAATGTCTCGCTGACCGCCGAGATGGGCAAGATCACCTCCGTCTTGGGGCGCAATGGCGTTGGCAAGTCGTCGCTGCTCCGGGCCGTCACCGGGCAGCATCCGATTTCCAGCGGTACGATCGGTTTCGGCGGTGACAAGCTTGATGGGCTGGCACCCTACGCCCGCGCCAAGCGCGGCGTCGGCTATGTGCCGCAGGGGCGGGAAATCTTTCCGTTGCTCACCGTTCGGGAAAATCTCGAAACCGGGTTCGCGCCGTTGCCGCGCGCCGACCGTAACATTCCCGACGAGATTTTCTCGCTGTTTCCGGTGCTGCAGACCATGCTGTCTCGGCGCGGCGGCGATCTGTCCGGCGGTCAGCAGCAACAGCTCGCCATCGGCCGCGCCATGGTAACGCGTCCGCAAATCCTGGTGCTGGACGAGCCGACCGAGGGTATCCAGCCCTCGATCATCAAGGATATCGGTCGCGCCATCCGTTATTTGCGCGACTCAACGGGCATGGCGATCCTGCTGGTCGAGCAATATCTCGATTTCTGCCGGGAACTGGCCGACAAGGTCTATATCATGGACCGCGGCGTGATCGTTCACGAGGGCGCGGCCGAGACGCTCGACACCCCCGAGGCCCGGCGTCACCTCACGGTGTGATGCTTCCATGCGCAAATGAGAAGAATTTGTGCTCTTTTGCGGGAGCGACAGACGCGGTTCCAGCGTTTAACGTTTTATCGGGGCGCGGCGCGGCAGACCGAAGCGTGAAATCTTCCGCCCGGCTCATCGATACGGCACGAAACTTGCGTTTAGCCGATCGACAGCAGCATGATAAAAAGGAAAACCAATGGGCTGGAACCATCAATCGCGCGGGCGGGCCGCAGGATCGGCGCGGGCGCGCGCCGGCGGGCTCAAACACGCTGCGGCGCGTGGGTCAGCGTGCGTTCTGGAGTGGGCATGGACGGCGGGATGGAACTGTTGATGCCGGGCCTCACCACGGGGGCGCAGCGAACATCGGGCACCGGGCGCGTGAGCGCGAAATCGGCCGGCGGCAAGTCGCGCCTCGATGTCTTCTATCAGGAGGGGGCGGCCAAGATCCGCATTCCCGAAAGCTTCGACGGCGCGATGGAGGCGGTGCTGATCAACACTTCCGGCGGGCTGACGGGCGGCGACCGGCTGCAATGGGAACTGGAGGCGGGCGAGGGCACGGCGCTGACGGCCACCACCCAGGCCTGCGAGAAGATCTACCGCTCCGACAGCGGCCCGGCGGCGATCGATACCGAACTCAGGGTCGGCGAAAACGCCCGGCTCGACTGGCTACCGCAGGAAACCATCCTGTTCGATGATGCCTCGCTCAACCGCCGGCTCGATGTCGATCTTGCCGAGACCGCCGAGTTCCTGGCGATCGAGGCTGTGCTTCTGGGCCGCAAGGCGATGGGCGAGGCGGTGCGCTGCGGCAATTTCCGCGATCGCTGGCGGGTGCGCCGTTCGGGCACGCTGATCCACGCCGAGGATGTGCGCATGACCGGCGATATCGAGAACCTGGTGGCGCAGACGGCGGTGCTTGGCGGCGATGTCGCCTTCGCCACGCTGCTTTATTGCGGCCCCCGCGCCGAGGCGTTGATGCCGAAAGTGCGCGAAGCCCTGGGCGAGGCCTCCGCCGGCGCCAGCGAGTGGAACGGCAAGCTCGTCGCCCGCATTGTCGCCGCCGATGGCTATAGTTTGCGAAAAAGCCTGATTCCCGCACTCAAGGTCTTGCGGGACGGGCAGAATCTGCCGAAAGTCTGGCATCTGTGAGTTGCAACGGAATGAGAGAACCGCATGAACCTGACGCCGCGTGAAAAAGACAAACTGCTTGTTTCGATGGCCGCCATGGTCGCAAGGCGGCGGCTGGAGCGCGGGGTGAAGCTGAACTATCCCGAGGCGATCGCGTTGATTTCCGATTTCGTCGTCGAGGGCGCGCGCGACGGCCGGCCCGTTGCCGAACTGATGGAGGCCGGCGCCCATGTCATCACCCGCGAACAGGTGATGGAGGGCGTCCCGGAAATGATCCACGACATCCAGGTGGAAGCGACCTTCCCCGATGGCACCAAGCTGGTGACCGTGCACGAACCGATACGGTGAGGAGGAGACCAACATGATCCCCGGTGAACTGATTACCGCAGACGGCGAGATTGAAATCAATGCCGGTCTGCCGACCGTGACGCTGACCGTTTCCAATACTGGCGACCGGCCGGTGCAGGTCGGCAGCCATTACCACTTCTTAGAAACCAACCCGGGCCTTGCCTTCGAGCGCGACAAGGCGCGCGGCATGCGGCTCGATATTCCCGCCGGCACGGCGGTGCGGTTCGAGCCCGGCCAGACCCGCGATGTCACGCTGGTGCCGTTTGCGGGCAATCGCACGGTTTACGGGTTCCGACAGGATATCATGGGGAAGCTTTGATCATGGCCGTTCAGCATTATCACGGAAGCTGCCAGTGCGGCGCGGTCGACTTCGATGTTGATATCGAACTCGGCCACACCATCACCTGCAATTGCTCGCGCTGCAAGCGGCTCGGCTCGGTGCTGGCCTTTGCGCCGCGCGAAGACTTCACGTTGAACAGCGGCGAGGGCAACCTGACCGAATACCTGTTCAACAAGCACCAGATCCATCACCTGTTCTGCAAGACCTGCGGCATCGAGAGCTTTGCCTATGCCACCGGCCCCGACGGGGCCGAGATGGTCGCGGTCAACGCCAATTGACTCGACGGGGTCGATCCCCGCAGCCTCGCCCCACAGCATTACGACGGCGCGGCCGTATAAATTTTCCGCCCCAGGAGGAACTCCATGCCTTTCAAGATGTCCCGCGCCTCTTATGCGTCCATGTTCGGCCCGACCACCGGCGACAGGGTGCGGCTTGCCGATACCGAGCTTTTCGTCGAGGTCGAGAAGGATTTCACCCATTACGGCGACGAGGTGAAGTTCGGCGGCGGCAAGGTGATCCGCGACGGCATGGGCCAGAGCCAGGCGTCGCGCGCGGAAGGCGCGGTCGACACGGTGATGACCAATGCGCTGATCATCGATCACTGGGGCATCGTGAAAGCCGATATCGGCATCAAGGATGGCCGCATCGCCGGCATCGGTAAGGCTGGCAACCCGGATACGCAGGCCGGCGTCGACATCATCATCGGCCCGGGAACGGAGTCGATCTCGGCCGAAGGCAAGATCGTCACCGCCGGGGGCATGGATGCCCATATCCACTTCATCTGCCCGCAGCAGATCGAGGAAGCATTGATGGCGGGCCTGACCTGCATGCTCGGCGGCGGAACTGGCCCTGCCTACGGCACCTTCGCCACAACCTGCACGCCCGGTCCCTGGCATATCGAGCGGATGATCCAGGCGGCGGATGCGTTTCCGATGAACCTTGCCTTCTCGGGCAAGGGCAACGCCTCGTTGCCGGGCGCGCTGGAAGAACAGGTGCTGGGCGGCGCGGCCGCGCTGAAACTGCACGAGGACTGGGGCACCACTCCGGCCGCCATCGACAATTGCCTTTCGGTGGCCGACAAATACGACGTCCAGGTGATGATCCACACCGACACGCTGAACGAGAGCGGCTTCGTCGAGGACACGGTGAACGCCTTCAAGGGCCGCACCATCCACGCCTTCCACACCGAAGGCGCCGGCGGCGGCCATGCGCCGGATATCATCAAAATCTGCGGTCTCTCCAACGTCATTCCGTCCTCGACCAATCCGACCCGACCCTACACGGTCAACACCATCGCCGAGCATCTCGATATGCTGATGGTCTGCCACCATTTGTCTCCGTCGATCCCGGAGGACATCGCCTTTGCCGAAAGCCGCATCCGCAAGGAGACCATCGCGGCGGAGGATATTCTTCACGATATCGGCGCGTTCTCGATCATTTCATCGGACAGCCAGGCCATGGGCCGCGTTGGCGAGGTGATCATCCGCACCTGGCAGACCGCCGACAAGATGAAGCGCCAGCGCGGCCGCCTGCCGCAGGAAACCGGCGAGAACGACAATTTCCGGGCGAAGCGCTATATCGCCAAATACACGATCAACCCGGCGATCGCCCACGGGCTTTCCCACGAGATCGGCTCGGTCGAGGTGGGCAAGCGTGCCGATCTGGTGATGTGGGACCCGGCGCTGTTCGGCGTCAAACCGGAGATGATCATCGTCGGCGGCACGATCGCGGCCGCCCAGATGGGCGACCCGAACGCCTCGATCCCGACGCCGCAGCCGATGCATTACCGCTATATGTTCGGCGCCTACGGCAAATCGCGCACCAATTCTTCGGTCACTTTCGTGTCGGAAGCCTCGCTCGATGCCGGTCTCGCCCACAAGCTCGGCGTTTCCAAGCAGCTTCTGCCGGTGAAGAATACCCGCGGCGGCATCTCCAAGGCCTCTATGGTGCACAATTCCGCCACGCCGGAGATTTCCGTCGATCCGGAAACCTACGAGGTCCGCGCCGATGGCGAGGTGCTGACCTGCGAACCGGCCGAGGTCCTGCCGATGGCGCAGCGCTATTTCCTGTTCTGAGCGGCGGGGCGTCGTTCAGGCGACGATTTTCGAAACCAGATCCGGGTATTGCGCTATCACGCGGACATAGGCGACGGCGAAGTCAGGTGCGGTGACGCGCGCCTGTTCCCAATCGCGAAGCGTGCCCACGGGAACGCGAAATCTGCTTGCGAATTCCGTTTGCGACAGGCCGAGGGCCGTTCTCGTCCGGCGGATCAGGCGAGCGCGTTGGCCGCGATCTTCCGCTGAAGTGCTTACATCGAAGTCTTCGGCGTCAGTCGGGTCAGCTCTCAAGACGATAGGATCGTTCTTCACCCTTGTTGCTCCTTCTTACCGATATGAAGCGCGGCATATCGTCCCGCCAAACGAATACGCCGGTAAAACAACGCCCGTTGACCATGCCGATTACCTTGAACCGTTCCTCACCATCCATTGGGCGGATCGACGGTATGATCAGGTGCTCCAAATCCTCGAATATACGGTCCCCGAACGAGAGCGGCAGACCGTGTTTTTCCCTGTTGATGGCGTCCTTGGCAGGGTCGAAGCGCTGAACCATGCGACGTTTATACGGAATTCCCGTAATTGCCGCAACTGATATTACTACCCATGCGTCCAGCGCATACCCGCTATGCGTTTACCCTTAATCGGGCTTGCCGGCCTTTGATTCCCGGTCTGGAATCGTTAAATTCGGGCCAAGCTTGAAGCAACAAATTCCCAAGACTGAGCAAGGAGATCACCATGATCGGCCGTAAAGTTCCGAATGTCACCTTCCGCACCCGCGTACGCGATGAAAGCATCGAGGGGCCGAACCCGTTCCGTTGGCAGGACATGACCTCGGACGATTATTTCAAGGGCAAGCGCGTCGTGCTGTTCTCGCTGCCGGGCGCGTTCACGCCGACCTGCTCGACCTACCAGCTTCCCGATTTCGAAAAGCTGTTCCCCGAATTTCAGGCCCAGGGCATCGACGACATCTACTGCATGTCGGTCAATGACGCCTTCGTCATGAACGCCTGGGCCAAGGGCCAGAACCTTGAGCACGTCAAGGTCATTCCGGACGGCTCCGGCGAGTTCACCCGCAAGATGGGCATGCTGGTCAACAAGGACAATCTCGGCTTCGGCATGCGCTCCTGGCGTTATGCCGCCATCATCAATGACGGCGTGGTCGAGCAGTGGTTCGAGGAAGAGGGCTTCTCCGACATGTGCGAGACCGACCCCTACAGCGTGTCCTCGCCGCAGAACATTCTCGAAAATCTGAAGCGCGAAGCCAAAGCCGCCTGAGGCCTTTCGATCCGCTTCGACGGAAAGCAAGGGCGGTCGGTCTACGGCCGCCCTTTTTCTTGCGCCGCGTGTCCCGGATGCCGCGATGCACGCGCTTGCCAAGCGTCGCAATCTTGTTATGAAGGAAGGAACGCCCGGCATCGTTACAGACCGGGTCGATCAATGGGAAAGCATGCAGCGCGTTACCAGTTTCATTCCCGCGGGCGAGGCCAGCGGCGCGGTCGCCGGCCGTGTCGAGCTGACGCATGACGGGCGGCATCTCCGCCGTAAGGCGCTGAAGCTTGAAGACGGCTCGAGCGTGATGCTCGACCTGAAGGAAGCGGTGCTGTTTGCCACCGGCGACCGGCTGGTGCTGGAGGACGGAAGCACGATCGAGATCGTCGCCGCGCCCGAGGAACTCTATGAAATCCATGCCCATGACAAACTGCACCTGATCCAGCTTGCCTGGCATCTCGGCAATCGTCATCTGCCCGCCCAGATCGAGGAGGGCCGGATCCTGATCCTGCGCGATCACGTGATTCGCCAGATGCTGGAAGGCCTCGGCGCGCATGTGCACGAGGTCGTCGAACCGTTCCAGCCTGTGCGCGGCGCCTACCACAGCGGTCATTCTCACGGAGATCACCACCATCACGGCCATCACCACGATTGACGGCGGCGCCGTTTCGGGCGCCGCGCTTTTAAGGCTGTTGTCCTGGCTTTCGCCGGCGTTTCCGCTGGGCGGGTTTTCCTATTCGGGCGGCCTTGAGCGTGCTGCGCATGACCGACTGCTGGACGATGCGGATGACGTGGCAGAATGGCTCGCCGTCTCGCTTCGCCACGGGTTTCTGTGGAATGACGCCGTGCTGTTGTGCGAGGCCCATCGCGCGGCGGGCCAAGCGGAGCGGCTGACAAAAACTGCGGCCCTTGCCGCAGCCCTTGCCGGCTCACGCGAACGCCATGCCGAAACGCTGGCGCTGGGCGCAGCCTTCGTCGCGGCGGCCGGCGCATGGTCGACGTCCGATGACGAGGCATTGCCGCCGGAAACGCCGCTGCCGGTCGCCTTCGGCGCGATCGCCGCGTCGCACGGCATTGGGCTGGAAGTGGCCTGTCAGGGCTACCTCCATGCTCAGGTGTCGCAGTATATTTCGGCCGCGATCCGGCTGTCGCTTGCGGGTCAGGTCGCCGGCCTTGCCGTGCTTTCCGGGCTGGAGCAACCGCTCCTCGAGCAGGCGGCGCGGGCGGTTGTGTCCACGCCGGACGATCTTGGCGGCTGCACTTTCAGCGCCGATATTGCCGCATTGCGCCATGAGACCCAGCATTCGCGGCTGTTCCGGTCGTAACGTAAGAGGTAGACGATGAAATCCGAAAACGGACCCCTCAGGGTCGGCATTGGCGGCCCGGTCGGCTCCGGCAAGACCGCGCTCACCGAAAAACTGTGCAAGGCGATGAGCCGCGTCTATTCCGTCGCGGTCGTGACCAACGACATCTATACCCGCGAGGATGCCGAGGCGCTGGTGCGCATGCAGGCGCTCACCTCCGACCGGATCGTCGGCGTGGAGACCGGCGGCTGCCCGCATACCGCCATCCGCGAGGATGCGACGATCAACCTTCAGGCGATTGCCGAACTCAACAAACGCATTCCCGATCTCGATATTATCTTCATTGAATCCGGCGGCGACAACCTTGCCGCCACCTTCTCCCCGGACCTTGCCGACATCACCATCTATGTAATTTCGGTCTGCCAGGGCGAGGAAATCCCGCGCAAGGGCGGGCCGGGCATCACCCGGTCGGACATGCTGGTGATCAACAAGAAGGATCTGGCGCCCTATGTCGAGGTCGATCTCGATGTCATGGCGCGCGATTCAGAGCGCATGCGCAATGGCGGCCCGACCGTGTTCACCGACCTGAAGCGCGGCGATGGCGTCGAAGCGGTTGCTGCCTTTCTGCGAGAGGCAGGCGGTCTCTAAAGCCGCTTCAGCGCCTCGATATCGGTAATCTCGATCGTGCGGCCGTGGACGTTGACGCCTAGGGACTTGAGCGCGCCGAAGGCCCGCGACAAGGCTTCAGGCGCGAGGCCGAGCTTGCCGGCAAGCAGGCTCTTGCGGCAGGCGAGCCGGAAGGTGGCGGGTTCGGAATCTTCCGGACACTGGTCGAGCAGGTAGTGCGCCACGCGCTGCAGCGCCGTGTTGAGCCGGTCGTCGGCCACGCAATCGACAGCTTCGCGCAATTGCGTCGACAGGGAGACGGCGAGCACGCGCGCCAGGCTGCCATCGTCAGTGTTGGCAATCTCCCGCACCTTTGCGAGGTCATAGCACACCAGCGTGGCATTTTCGGCGGCCTGGGCGCTGTAGCGGCAGGCATCGCCGCCGAAGACCATTTCATCTCCGAACGTGTCGCCCGGCCCGCATATCCGGATGTCCGCCTCACGGCCTTCATTGTTCTGCCTGAACAGTCGGACGAAGCCGGTCACAACGCTGTAGAAATATCGTGCGACATCCCCCTCGGCAAACAGCAGATCGGGCGGCGCGACGTTGACGAAGGTGGCGCATTCCATCAGCCTGTTAACCGTCGTCATGTCCGCCGCGGCCGTCAGGCCGGTTGCAATGAACTGTGCTTTCCTGCGTTCGCTCACATTGATGGTCGTGTTCACTGTCCCGCCTCCCATGGCGTGGCTATGATGGTGTGTCTGCACGAAACGGCTCCTTCGCATCTCGCCCACCGCATTCCGGTCCGAAAGAAAGCGGCCGTTATCGTCAAATTATTATGACGGCGATGCAAAAGGTTTGATTTCAATCAACCAAGCGCGCCGCCGGGCTGAAGAAGGCGCGAGGGGACGCCGCGCACCTGATGCTGTCATACCGCCGGGGGAGAAAGAGGACTTCAGACGAAAAAGGCCGGCGCAATCGGCCGGCCTTTGTTCATTGGTGTGGCAGGCGCGTTTATGCCATGCCGCGTTTGGAAAGGTTGTCGCGATCGCTTTCCAGGGTTTCAACCCGCTCTTCGAGCCGGGCAAGCTTTGCCCGGTTAGCCTCGCTCATCCGTCCGGCGGTTTCGGCGGTGTAGACCACATCGTTGGGGTCCGCCTTGCCGATGAACCGGCCGAAGACCCAGCGCAGCAGCCTTGCCAGATCATCCATGATCATGAAGAAGGCCGGCACCACCAGCAGCGACAGCGCGGTCGACATGATGATGCCGCCGATCACCGCGATTGCCATCGGCGCGCGGAAGGACGAGCCTTCGCCGACGCCGAGTGCTGCCGGCAGCATGCCCGCCGACATCGCGATCGAGGTCATGATGATCGGCCTCGCGCGCTTGCGGCCTGCTTCCACCAGCGCCTGACGCCGATCGAGCCCGTGCCAGATCGCCTCCTTGGCGAAGTCCACCAGAAGGATCGCGTTCTTGGTGACGATCCCCATGAGCATCAGCAGGCCGATCAGCACCGGCATCGAGATCGGATTGTTGGTGACGATCAGCGCGATCGCCACCCCGCCCAATGCCAGCGGCAGCGAGAACAGGATGGTGAACGGCTGGATCACATCCTTGAACAGCAGGATCAGCACCGCCAGCACCAGGAACAGGCCGAGCATCATGGCGTTGATGAAGCTCTGCTGCATTTCGGCGAGGATCTTGGCGTCTCCGCTTTCGGCAAGCGTCACGCTTGCGGGAAGATCGGTGTTCTCGACGATCTCGCGGAACCGGGCGGTCGCCGGATCAAGTGCCACGCCCGGCGGCAGGTTGGCCCCGATCGAGACCACGCGGTGGCGGTCATAGCGCTGCACCGTGCTGACGCCCTCGGAGTAATCGACGTCGGCGACGACCGAAAGCGGCACCATTTCGCCGGATGCGGTCTTGATTTTCAGCGCCCGGATCGCGGCGAGATCGCGCCTGAGTTCCAGATCGCTGCGCACCCGCACGGGGATCAGGCGGTTGTCGAGCGAGATCTTCGCCAGATTGGCGTCGACATCGCCGACGGTCGCCACCCGCACCGTTTCGGAAATCTGCGCCGGGGTGATGCCGAGACGGGCGGCGATTTCCTTCTTCGGCCGGATTTTCAGTTCCGGACGCGGTAGCGCGCCTTCGGAGGAAACCTTGTCCAGCATCGGTTCGGACCTGAGCCTGGCCTCCAGTATGGCGACCGCCTGCTGCAGCTCCTCCTCATTGTCGGAGAGGAAGTTGAACTCGATATCGCGCTGCCCACGGTCGTTGAGCTTGGTGATCCGAAGGTCGGGAATATCGGCAAGCCCGGCCAGGATTTCCTGCTCGATCTGCCATTGCGGGATCTCGCGTCCCGATGGCGGGATCTTCGGCAGATACTGTCCGATCAGCGGCAAGCCGCCAAGCATGTCGTTGACCAGCGCCTCCGGCAGCGAATGCGCCAGCTTGCCGAGCGTGACGGTGATGGTGGCCCGGCGATATTCGAGATCGCCCAGCGGCGAGGAGCCGCCCAGCACGGTTACATCCTCGACGCCGTCATAGCCTTCGATCCGCTCCGCGATCAGGTCGGTCATCTCCTCGGTGTCGGAAAGCCGCGCATTCGGCGGCAGCTCGACCGAAAGCACGATGCGCGAGGCATCTTCCGGCGGCAGGAAACTGCCGGGAATGCGCGCCATGAAGAACAGCGAGACGGCGAGAACGCCGATCGCGGCCACCAGCGTGGCATAGCGCCACTTCGTGGTCCAGCGCACGGCGGCGGTATAGCCGCGCATGATCCGGCCGTCATTGTGCTCGGCGTCTTCCTTGTGCTTGTGCTTGGAGGGCTTCAGCATATAGGCCGCCATCACCGGCGTGATCAGGCGGGCGACCACCAGCGAGAAGAACACGGCGAATGCCACCGTCAGCCCGAACTGGATGAAGTACTGGCCCGGAATACCCGGCATGAACGACACCGGCGCGAATACGGCGATGATGGTGAAGCTCGTGGCAATCACCGCAAGCCCGATTTCGTCGGCCGCCTCGAGCGCCGCGCGATAGGGCGTCTTGCCCATATTGATGTGGCGCTCGATGTTCTCGACCTCCACGATCGCGTCATCGACCAGAATGCCGGTCGCCAGCGTCAGCGAGATCAGGCTCACAAGATTGAGCGAGAAGCCGAGCATGTCCATGATCCAGAAGGTCGGGATCACAGAGAGCGGCAGGGCGACGGCGGCAATCAGCGTCGCCCGCCAGTTATGCAGGAACAGAAACACGACGATGATGGCGAGCAGCGCGCCCTCATAGAGCGTGTCCATCGCGGCGGTGTAATTGCCCTTGGTGAAGTAGACGGCGTCGTCAATCAGTGAGATCGAGACCTCGGGATTTTCCGCGCGCACCTCATCCAGCGCCTCGGCCACCGCGTCGGCAACCGTCACTTCGCTGGCGCCCTTGGAGCGGAACACGCCGAAGGAGACCACTGGTTCGCCGCCGTGGCGGGCGAAGGTGCGCGGCTCCTCATAGGTGTCCGTGACCGTGCCAAGGTCGGAAAGCCGGGCGAACCGGCCGCCGCCGAGCGCGATCGTGGTGTTGGCGAGATCGGAAACGCTGCGGCTGTCGCCGAGCGTGCGGATCGCCTGCTCCGAACCACCAACCTGGCCGCGGCCCGAGCCGACATCGGCATTGGTCTGGCGCAGCTGCGCGTTCACCTCCGAGGCGGTGATGCCGTAGCTTGCCAGCTTGTCGGCGTCGAGCGAGACCTGGATTTCGCGGTCGGCGCCGCCGTAGCGGTCAACCCGGCCGACGCCCTTGATGCCCTGCAGCGCGCGCTCCACCTTGTCGTCGACGAACCATGACAGTTCTTCCAGCGACATGTTGGGAGAGGAGACGGCGAAGGTCTGGATCGCCTGGCCTTCAACGTCGATCTTGCGCACCACGGGATCTTCGGCGGTGGCCGGCAGATCGGAACGGATATTGTCGATCGCGTCCTTGACGTCGCGCAGCGCCTCGTCGGGGCTCACTTCCATACGGAACAGCACCGAGGTGGTCGAGATGCCGTCCGTCACCGTGGAATTCAGTTCGTCGACGCCGGTGACGCTCGCGATCGCGTCCTCGATCTTCTTGGTCACCTGCATTTCGAGCTCGGCCGGAGCAGCGCCCGACTGGGCCACGGTCACGGCGACGACCGGCACGTCGATGTTCGGGAAGCGCGTGACGGCCATGTCCTTGAAGGCCTGCAGGCCGAGGAACAGCAACAGGCCCATCGCCAGAAGCGGCGCTACGGGATTTCGGATCGCCCAGGCTGAAAAGTTCATCGCTCAGATCCTCAGTTGGACGCCGTGGCGGTGGCGGAGACCGGGTTGATCCGGTCACCGGCGCGCACATAGGCCCCGGCCTTGGCCACCACTTGGTCGCCTTCGGAAAGCCCGCTTGTGATCTGGACGGTTTCGCCGTCCTGAATGCCGGTCTCAACCTCGACCACTTCCACAATGCCATCCTTAACGCGGCGGACCGTGGCGCTGCCCTGGCTGATATTGACAGCGGTCAGCGGCAGGGCGAGATCGTCCGCCTGCCGGGTGATGATCTCGGCGCTGGCATACATGCCGGCCCGCGCGCTTTCCGGGTTGTCGATGCTGATGAACACATCGGCAAGCCGGGTGGCGTCGTCGACGATTGGCGAGACCAGCCGCACCGTGCCCATGATCGGCCGGCTGGCGCCGACGAGCTCGATTTCCGCCTTCTGGCCGGCTTCGACCTTCATCACCGAATCTTCCGGAACCTGGGCCACGAGCTCGATCGCGCCATCCTCGATGATGGTGAACATCGGACTGGCGGAGCCGCTGGCGATTGCGCCGATACGGGCATTCTTGTCGGAGATCACGCCCGCGACTGGCGCCTTGATATTGGTGCGCTCCAGACGCAGCGCGATATCCTCGATCTGCGCCTGCGTGACCGCGATCTCTGCGTTGGCGACCGCGATGGCCTCGCGGGCCGCCGCCGCGCTGGCATCGGCGCGCAGGGCCTCGGTTTCGGCCTGCTCCAGCGCGGAGGTCGAGACCGAGCCGTTATCGGCGAGCCTCTTGGTGCGCTCGAACTGGCGGCGCGCATCGGTCTGGGCGGCTTCGCTCGCGGTCAGCTGGGCCTTCAACTGCGCCAGGCTCGCCTCGGCCCTGGCCTTGTTCGCCTGAAGGCTGCTCCGTTCCAGCTCCAGCATGTCGGTGCGCAGGGTGGCAAGCACCGCGCCGGCCTCGACCCGGTCGCCGATCTCGGCCTTGATGGTCTCGATCGAAAGCCCCTCCACCAGCGGCTGCACGAACACCTCTTCGACCGGGCGGATGGTGCCGGTTGCCAGCACAATTTCGGTCAGTGGTTTTACCGTTGCATCGGTGACCACGATGGCGGGAAGGGAGACGGCCGGCTCGGCAGAGGCATCCGCATCCGCGGCAAGGGCGGGTGCGGCTGCAAGTGCAAGAAGCACGGCGGTCGCGGCGGCAAGGCGGGTCGGTTTCGGCATGTAAAGTACCCCAGTCGGCCGGGAGGAGGCCGGTTCCTCGTGAGCTGTCGTTCCGTCGGAATGGCGGATTTCCAAGCTTGTTTACGTGTCGCGCCGGGCGGTCGGATTGCCGCCATGGCAAAATCTCAATATGGCAATCGCGAGAGCGGCCCCTGGGGCTTGCGTCGTCGCGTCGTGCGGCAGTTCGTCATCAACCCGGCATTTTTCAAGATGGCCTCGCGCATTAAGCCGCATTAATTGAACCGGGTGGTTCGATTTAAAGCCGATCTGGTGCAAAAATGCAATACGCGCGACATCGAAGCGATGCCGCGCGTATCGATTTCGGTTAAAATCAGGTCTTAGTTGGAAAGCGCCGCGTCGGTGATTTCCAGCGTATAGGCGCCCTCCGGCTCCTTGGTGATGACCGGGTCGGAACCGCCGCCGAGCAGTACCTCGACGGTGCGCTGGTAGTCAGCCGGGTCGAGCGCGCCGTTGGAGCCGGCGGTCAGCTTGGCGACTTCGCGCATCATCCGCTTCTGGTGCTTTTCGGTCTGGGCGCCGGTGTCGTCATAGTCGAGCACGATCTCGGCGGCTTCGTCCGGGTGTTCCTCGGCCCATTTCCAGCCTTTCATCGAGGCGCGGACGAATTTGACCATGTCTTCCTTGAACTTCGGATCGGCAAGGTCGTCTTCGAGCACGTAGAGCCCGTCCTCCAGCGTCGCCACACCCTCATCCTCATATTTGAAGGTGTTGAGCTGGTCCTCGGAAATGCCGGCGTCCACGACCTGCCAGTATTCATTGTAGGTCATGGTGGAAATGCAGGCGGCCTGCTTCTGCAGCAGCGGATCGACGTTGAAGCCCTGCTTCAGCACCGTCACGCCATCCTCGCCGCCATCGGTCGGGATGCCGAGATGGGCCATCCACGACAGGAACGGATATTCATTGCCGTAGAACCAGACGCCGAGCGTCTTGCCGGGGAAATCCTCCGGGCTCATCACATTGTTTTCCTTGAGACACGTCAGCATCATGCCGGAGGACTTGTAGGGCTGGGCGATGTTGACGAGCGGCACGCCCTTTTCGCGTGTTGCAAGCGCCGAAGGCATCCAGTCGACGATCACATCGGCGCCGCCGCCGGCCAGAACTTGCGCCGGGGCGATATCCGGGCCGCCGGGCTTGATGGTGACGTCGAGGCCTTCTTCCTCGTAGAAGCCCTTTTCCAGCGCGACATAGTAGCCCGCGAACTGGGCCTGCGTGACCCATTTGAGCTGCAGGGTGATTTCATCGGCGGAAAAGGCCTGGCCTGCCCCGAGCATCATGCCGCCGGCGGCAAGTGCCGCGATAAAAGTCGATTTCATGGTTACGTTCCCCTATTTTGGCTTGTTGCATCACGACCGGCCCGAACGGACGGAGGGATGCCAGAAGGTGACGGCGCGCTGAATGAGCGCCACCACCCCGTAGAACGCGGAGCCGGCAACCGCCGCCACCGCAATTTCGGCCCAGACCATGTCGATATTGGCCCGGCCCACTTCCGTGGAAATCCGGAAACCCATGCCGACGGTGGGTGTGCCGAAAAATTCTGCCACAATAGCGCCGATCAGCGCCAGCGTGGAATTGATCTTTAACGCGTTGAATATGAACGGCCATGCGGCCGGCAGGCGCAGCTTGATCAGCGTTTGCGACCACGTGGCGGCGTAGGTGCGCATCAGGTCGCGCTCCATGTCGCTCGCCGATGACAGGCCCTGAATGGTGTTGACCAGCATCGGAAAGAAGGTCGCGACCACCACCACGGCGGCCTTGGACGGCCAGTCGAAGCCGAACCACATCACCATGATCGGCGCGATGCCGACAATCGGCAGCGCCGAGACGAAATTGCCGAAGGGCAGCAGGCCTCGTTTCAGGAACGGCGAGCGGTCGATCAGGATCGCCACGATGAAACCCGAACCGCAGCCGAGCGCATAGCCGATCAGCACCGCCTTCAGGAAGGTCTGACGGAAATCGGCCCAGAGGATCGGCAGCGAGTTGGTGAGACGCACCCAGACATCGCTTGGCGCCGGCAGCAGGATCGGCGGGATGTCAAAGGCGATGACGACGCCTTCCCATATGATCAGGATCGCAAGGCCGAAGATGACCGGCACGGCAAACCATGCCAGCCGGTTCAGCACGCGGTTGGAAAACTTCTGCCGCACCAGCCACTCGTTGAAGGCCCAGCCGCAGATCCAGAAGGCGAGCGCAAACCAGACGAAACCGCTCATGGCTTGACCCCCATGCGCTTCAGCACCGCAGCCTGCGCAACACCGACCAGCGCCACCAGGATCGAGGCCAGGATCGCCGCCATGAACAGCGCCGACCAGATTTGCACCGTCTGGCCGTAATAGGAGCCGGACAAGAGCCGCGCGCCGAGCCCGGCCACGGCACCCGTCGGCAGTTCGGCTATGATCGCGCCGACCAGCGAGATCGCGATCGCGATCTTCAGCGAGGTGAACAGATAGGGCATGGCGGACGGCAGGCGCAGCTTCCACAGCACCTGCCGGTCATTGGCGTTATAGGTGCGCATCAGGTCGAGTTGCAGCGCGTCGGGCGAGCGAAGCCCCGAAACCATGCCGACGGCGACGGGGAAGAACGAGAGATAGGTCGAAATCAGCGCCTTGGGCAACAGCCCGGTGATGCCGATCGCGTTCAGCACCACGATCAACATCGGCGCGATCGCGATGATCGGAATGGTCTGGCTGGCGATGATCCACGGCATCATCGAGCGTTCCATCGTGCGGTTATGGACGATGGCGATCGCCAGAATGATGCCGAAGCCGGAGCCGATCGCAAAGCCCAGCAGCGTCGAAGATAGCGTGATCCACGCATGATAGACGAGGCTACGTTTCGACGTGATCTTCTTGTTCGCTGTTGTATCCCAAAGCTCCGCCGCCACCTGATGCGGCGACGGCAGCACCGGCCGCTCCAGCGTGTAGGACTGTTTCACGACTTCGTTGAAGGAAATCTCCTGCCCCGCGCGCCGGGCCTGGTCGGTGACGAACTGTCGGTTCATGACCACCACAAACACGCACCAGATCGCCAGGATGGCAAAGACGACGGTGGCAACGGGAAGGACGCGCTCACGCAGCATGGCGGTGTCCTCTGAAGTGGGGGCGGCCGAACGAAGCCTCGATTCTGGGAGCAGCCTGCCTGGATCCTCGGGTCAAGCCCGAGGATGACTCCTGAGAGAAAAGACGGGGAAGGGGGCACAGCCGGGGACGCTTGATGAGCCGCTCTCTCTCTTCACCGGAAATTCCGCCAGCGGGTTTTGTAGCCTTCCCACCTCCACGGGCGTCATCCTCGGGCTTGACCCGAGGATCCAGGCGTGCCTCTCCGAGGTAGCCTCCAGCAACATTTGTGACCGCCTCACTCATAACTATGCCCCGCCCTCAAGCCTTCGCGCACGCGGTGCGCAATCTTCAAAAACTCCGGGCTTTCGCGGATGTCGAGCGGACGCTCCTTCGGCAGCGGGCTTTCGATCACATCCGTCACCCGACCGGGGCGGGGGCTCATGACCACGATCTTGGTCGACAGATAGACGGCCTCGGGAATCGAATGGGTGACGAAACAGATGGTCTTGTCGGTTCGCGCCCACAGCTTTAGCAGCTGCTCGTTGAGATGGTCGCGGACGATCTCGTCGAGCGCGCCGAAGGGCTCGTCCATCAACAGCAGATCGGCGTCGAAGGCGAGCGCGCGGGCGATCGAGGCGCGCTGCTGCATGCCGCCTGAAAGCTGCCATGGGAATTTCTTCCCAAAGCCCGTCAGATCGACCAGTTCCAGAACGCGTTCGATGCGGCGGTTCTGGTCGGCCTTCGTGTAGCCCATGATTTCCAGCGGCAGGGCGATGTTCTTCTCGATCGTGCGCCACGGATAAAGCGCCGCCGCCTGGAACACATAGCCATAGGCGCGGTCGAGCCGGGCGTTTTCCGGCGTGGTGCCGTTGACGGTGATCTCGCCGGCGGTCTTCTTCTCCAGATCGGCGATCACGCGCAGAAACGTCGTCTTGCCGCAGCCGGACGGGCCGATAAAGGAAACGAAATCGCCCTTCTTGACATCAAGGTTGACGTCCTTCAGCGCGTGCACCGGGCCATCATTTGTGTCGAATGTGAGACAGAGATCTTTCGCCGTGACGACGGATGTTTTTTCGCTCATGAGTCGCTCCGGGTTTCGGCAAATCGGCGGGCGGCGATCGGGAACAGGTGTCTGCGGGTCAGCGCCGCGCGCTCGACATCGATCGGGCCATCGACCGGCAGCCATTTACACTCCTCGATCTCGGCCTGCGGTATGACCTCGGGTTCGGCAAGCCAAGAAAAGGCCTCCGCCTCAACGAACATGTCCGCTTCATTGGCGGCCTGTTCGCGGTAGCAGCCCTCGTAACGAAAGTTGCCGGGTTCGGCTTCGAGCGCCAGTTCCTCGCGCAATTCCCGCACCAGCGCGGCAATGGGCGTTTCGCCAGCATCGATCTTGCCGCCGGGCTGCATGAAGGCCGTGGTGCCGCGCTTGCGCACGGTGAGCATCTCACCCTGGCTGTTGATGATCAGCGCGACGGCGATGCGGATATCGGGGCTCATGCGCGCCGCTCCCATGCAAGAACGCCGGCCAGACCAATCAGCACGCCGCCGGCCACGGCCTCGATCCACAACACTACGCGCCGGGTGATGACCCTGGCGAGCGCCGAAAAGGCCAGCGCATAAATCAAAAGCACCGGCAGTTCCAGCAGCACCGATACGCTGCCGAACACCAGCATCTGCAAGGCCACCGGCCCGGCAGGATCGATGAACTGCGGCAGGATGGCGACGAAGAAGGCGAGGTTTTTCGGATTCGCCGCCTGCACGCTGATGCCCTTCCAGTAGAGCCTAATCGGCGCTGCGGTAAGGCGCGGTGCGGTCTCTGCCGCCTCTGCGAGCGGCACATCGTCCTTCTCGCCGCTGCGCCAGGCGTGCCAAAGCGGCAGGATCATGCCGAGACCGAGCCATGCCAGATAGGCCGCGCCGACGATCTTCAGCACGTAAAACAGCGTGGCGCTTGCCAGTATAAGCGAGGCAACGCCCGCCGCCGACAGCGCGAAATAGACCGCATTGGTTGTGAGGATGCCGGCGGCGGCGGCCTGCGAGCGCCAGAACCCCTGCCGCATCGACAGCCCGACCACCAGCAGCACGGCCGGGCCGGGCGACAGGCAAAGCAGGAATTCGGTCGCGGCAAACGTCGCCACGTTGGACCAGTCCATGGCTCAGACCCCGGAGCGCGGAATGCCGGAGCGTTCCACCTTGCGCGGGGCGACCAGTTCCTTCCAGGTGGAAAGTGCCGTGTTGACGGCGGTGAAGGGCTCGCGGGCGACGAACTTGCCGTGGCCTTCCTCGGTCTTCACCGTGCTTTCTTCGATCACCACCTTGCCCCGCGTCAGCGTGAAGCGCGGTAGGCCCTTCACATGCTTGCCCTCGAACACGTTGTAATCGATCGCCGATTGCTGGTTGCCGGCGGAGATCGTCTTCTCGCGAGCAGGGTCCCAGACCACGATATCGGCATCCGATCCCACCAGGATCGCGCCCTTTCTCGGGTAGATGTTGAGGATTTTGGCAATGTTGGTGGAGGTGACGGCGACGAATTCGTTCATCGTCAGCCGGCCCGTTGCCACACCATATGTCCACAGCATCGGTAGCCGGTCTTCCAGCCCGCCGGTGCCGTTCGGGATCTTGGTGAAATCGCCGATGCCGGTGCGCTTCTGCTCAGTGGTGAAGGCGCAATGGTCAGTGGCGACACAGGAGAGCGAGCCCGCCTGAAGGCCGGCCCAGAGACTGTCCTGATGCTGCTTGTTGCGGAATGGCGGCGACATCACCCGGCGGGCGGAATGGTCCCAGTCCTTGTCGAAATATTCGCTTTCGTCGAGCGTCAGGTGCTGGATCAGCGGCTCGCCATAGACCCGCATGCCCTTCTGGCGGGCGCGACGGATCGCCTCGTGGCTCTGCTCGCAGGAGGTATGCACCACATAGAGCGGAACGCCGGCCATATCGGCGATCATGATCGCGCGATTGGTGGCCTCGCCCTCCACTTCGGGGGGGCGCGAATAGGCGTGGCCTTCCGGCCCGTCATTGCCCTCGGCGAGCAGCTTCGCCTGCATGCTGGCGACGACATCGCCGTTTTCGGCATGCACCAGCGGCAGTGCGCCAAGCTCGGCGCAACGCTGGAACGAGGCATACATCTCGTCGTCATTCACCATCAGCGCACCCTTGTAGGCCATGAAGTGCTTGAAGGTGTTGATGCCCTTTTCCTTGACGATGGTTTCCATCTCCTCGAACACCTGTTTGTCCCACCAGGTGATCGCCATGTGGAAGGAATAGTCGCAGTTCGCCAACGTCGATTTATTGTCCCAGCGTTGCAGCGCATCGAGCAGCGACTGGCCGGGATCGGGCAGACAGAAATCGACAACCATCGTGGTGCCGCCGGCAAGGCCCGCGCGGGTGCCGCTTTCGAAATTGTCGCTGGAATAGGTGCCCATGAACGGCATTTCGAGATGGACATGCGGATCGATGCCGCCTGGCATGACATAGCAGCCCGCCGCATCCAGCGTCTCATCGCCGGAAAGATCGGGACCGATGGCGGTGATGATGCCGTCCTCGATCTTCACATCGGCCTTGTAGGTGAGGTCCGCGGTCACGACCGTGCCGCCCTTGATGACTGTGCTCATAACTGTTCCCTTCATGCTTTCAACGGGCGGTTTTCCGCTTCTCGTTTTTTAGGTTCATTTGATCCGCCATTTTGGCCGCGGCGGAATGTTGTCTTCAAGTCCTCTCGGTGTGCCGGTCAGATTCGGTTTGTTCACGCCCCGGCTTCGGGCCGGTCCGGAAAGCTTCTGAGGCGCGGTATCGGCGGCGACCAATGAGGCGGGGCGGGCGCCAATGAAGCCGCGGGATCGGAGCGGGGGCTTTTGGGTGGACTTCAATGGAGTTGCTCCGTGGTGGGTGAGAAGCGGGTGGCGTCGCAGGATTCGGTCAGGCGGTCTTCGAGAATTGCGACGATGGTTTCGAGCACGTCGTCTCTTTCTCTGAGTACTTCTTCGTTCCAGAATCGTATAACTGAAAAGCCTGCTCTGTTGATATAACGCGTCCTCTCCACATCTCTCGTGTTTTCGGCATGTTGCGCGCCATCCAGTTCAACGACAAGCGCTTTTTCCCGGCAGGCGAAATCAGCGATATAAGGGCCAATCGGATATTGTCGCACGAATTTGAAACCGTTCAGATTACGGCCCCGAAGCTCCCGCCAAAGCGCTTTTTCAGCATCCGTTTCGTTACGGCGTAGCGCGCGTGCAAATTGGGTGCGTGCGTTTGGCATGAGCCCCCTCATCCGGCCTTCGGCCACCTTCTCCCCTCAGGGGAGAAGGGGCGGCGCTTCGCGTCCAATGACAGCGCTTTTCGGAAATTCAGAGCATGCCCCACGCTCCCCCTCTCCCCCTGGGGAGAGGGTGGCGCGAATGCGCCGGGTGAGGGTGCGGCGCCCGCCGTCACTCCACAATCTCCGCCGTCTTCAGCACCGCCCGCAGCAGCACATCCGCCCCGGCAACCGCCCATTCCTTGGAAATCTCCTCGGCCTCGTTATGCGACAATCCGTCGACGCAGGGGCACATGACCATGGTGGCGGGCGCCACCTTGGCGGCCCAGCAGGCGTCGTGGCCGGCGCCGGAGACGATGTCCATGTGGGAATAGCCGAGTTCGACGGCCGCCTCGCGGACATTTCCGACGAGTTCGGGATCGAAGGTGACGGGGTCGAAATGGCCGACGGCTTCCACCGAACAGCCGACGCCGAGCGCCTCGCAGATTTCGGCCGCCTGTTTCTCGATCTTAGCCCGCATGCCGTCGAGCTTGTCCTGATCGACGGTGCGGATATCGACGGTGAAGGTCACGGTGCCGGGCAGCACATTGCGGGAATTCGGCTTGAACACCATCTGGCCGACGCCGCCAACGGCATTCGGCTGGGCGTCCATCGCCACCTTCTGCACCATTTCCAGTATGCGGGCCATGGCAAGGCCTGCATTGACGCGCATCGCCATCGGCGTCGAGCCGGTGTGCGCTTCCTTGCCGGTGAGCGTGAATTCCAGCCACCACAGGCCCTGACAGTGGGTGACAACGCCGATCTGCTTTTCCTCGGCCTCCAGGATCGGGCCCTGTTCGATGTGATATTCGTAATAGGCGTGCATCTTGCGCGCGCCGACCTCTTCATCGCCGACCCATTCGATCCGCTTCAGCTCGTCGCCGAAGCTTTTTCCCTCGTGGTCCTTGCGGCCATAGGCATAGTCAAGGGTCAGCTCACCGGCGAACACGCCCGAGGCCATCATCGCGGGAGCAAAGCGCGCGCCCTCCTCATTGGTCCAGTTGGTGACGACGATCGGGTGTTTGGTCTTGATGTCGAGATCGTTGAGCGTACGCACGAGTTCCAGCGCCGAGAGCACGCCAAGCACGCCGTCATATTTGCCGCCGGTCGGCTGGGTGTCGAGATGGCTGCCGACATAGACGGGCAGCGCATCCGGGTCGGTGCCGGCGCGGGTCATGAACATGGTGCCCATCTTGTCGACGCCCATGGTAAGCCCGGCTTCGTCGCACCATGTCTTGAACAGCGCGCGACCCTCGGCATCGGCATCGGTCAGCGTCTGGCGGTTGTTGCCGCCGGCAATGCCGGGGCCGATCTTCGCCATCTCCATCAGCGCGTCCCAAAGGCGGTCGCCATTGATCCGCATGTTCTCGCCTGCCGCCATTTTCTGCTCCCCTGGCTCTGTTCCCATTTGCGCCCTTGCGGCGTCTTTGGTGTTTTTGACCGGTTGGTAAACTTTACAGCTTCCATCGCAAGGCTCAAGAGATCAATATGAAATTCGGCGGCAAATTTGGAAGAAATTGCCTAACATTTTGGCGTGAATTGATTTTGGGCAGAAACAGTCTATGGAATGCTGGGCGGAACGAGAAGAAAGCGGGCGAAAATGACGGCACGGGCGGCGAAGACGCAGCGGCGCACACGCATCCAGGTTGCGAAGGAAGAAGTGATTCTCGAAGCGGCCCTCGACGTGTTTTCGGCAAACGGTTTCCGCGGCGCGACCGTGGACCAGATCGCAGAAGTCGCCGGCATGTCCAAGCCCAACGTGCTTTATTACTTCCGTTCCAAGGAAGCGATGTTTTCCGCGCTTATCGAAAGCGTCATGGACATCTGGCTCGATCCGCTGCGCGTTTTCGACGTCGACAAGGATCCGGAGGCGGAGCTGCGCTCCTATATCCGCCGCAAGCTGGAAATGGCCCGCGATTTTCCGCGCGAAAGCCGGCTGTTCGCCAATGAGGTGATCCAAGGCGCGCCCAATACCGAGGCCTTTCTGAAGGGCGAGCTGAAGGATCTGGTCGATGAGAAGGCCAAGGTCATCCGCGCTTGGCAGAAGGCCGGCAAGCTACGCAAGGTCGACCCCTATCACCTGATCTTCTCGATCTGGGCGACGACACAGCATTATGCAGATTTCGATGTCCAAGTGCGCGCGGTTCTCGGCGAGGGGCTGGCGGGCGAAGGCCGGTTCGAGGATGCGGCGCGCTACCTCGAAACGCTGTTCGTCAACGGGCTGATTGTGCGGTAAACGCAAGAGATGTGGCGCGATGCATGGAATTATCTTAAGGTTGCATTCGGTCATAACGCTGGTGGGTGTCGAGGATGCCGCAGGTTTCTGTCATCATGCCCGTCTACAACGGCGAGGCATTTCTGTTTGAAAGTATCTCGTCTATACTTCATCAGACATTTTACGATTTCGAACTCATTATCATTGACGATGCTTCAATCGATCGTTCCGGCGAAATGATCGCGCGCTTTTCCGACCCGCGCCTGACCTACCGCCGCCTCGCCAGAAACAGCGGCTCGGCGGTCGCAACCAACGCGGGCTATCGTCTGGCGCAGGGCGCCTATATCGCCCATATCGACCAGGACGACATAGCGCTTGCGGACCGGCTGCAAAAGCAGGTGGGTTACCTGGAGGCGCATGGCGATATTACAGTGCTGGGCGGTATGATGGAGGTGTTCGGCCATGCGTCCACCAAAGCCGTCGTTCCGCTGCAGGACGGCCAGATCAAGATGCAGCTCCTGGCCGGCATCTCACATATCTACAATCCGACCGTCATGTATCGGCGCGCCTTTGTCGAAGACGCCGGACTCCGGTTCGATCCGAAACTGAAGGGGGCGGCCGATTGGGGTCTCTGGGTGGAAATGATGATGCAGGGGGGGCGTTTCGCCAATCTCGATGCCGTTCTTACGCGCTATCGCGTCCACCAGGGGCAGCAATCCGTTGGTGGCGGCCATGCCCATGCCGCGATTGCCGGAAGGCGCGCCCGCATCATCGCGCTGTTCTATCCGCAACTGACGGCGGAGGAGTGCCGGGCGCTTTCGCCGCTCCTGAACTGGGCGTCCCCGCCACGACTGTCGGCGCAACAATTGCGGCGCGGCCTTGCCATTCTCGAAAGGGCGTTTGCGTGGAAGAAGGCTTCGCCTGCGGGAGAAGACCGGCAGATGCTCGATCGCTATATGCTTGCCTGTCACCAGAGGGCGTCAGCCGCGCTGGGCGCCCGATAGCGCGTTCGGCGGACGCTTTCCCTCAACTCGTTTCTGCCGGACCGTCCTCAAACTGTTCGACCCATCGACGCTCCCGCGCGAAGCGTTCGAAGGCCTCGTTGTCGAGCGGCGGGGCGAAGAAGAAGCCCTGAAACGCGTCGACGCCGAGATCGCGCAGGATCCTGGCGTGTTCCAGTGTCTCCACGCCCTCGGCGATCACCTCGATACCGAGCGCCTGGCCGATCTCGACGATCGAGGCGACCAGCCGTCGCTGGCTCTGGCCGGTGGTGATCGGGAAGACGAGCTGGCGGTCGATCTTCAGGCGCTTCGGTTCGAGCGCGAGCAGGCTCAAGATCGAGGCATAGCCGGTGCCGAAATCGTCGATCTCGACATCGACGCCGAGGGCCTTGATCTGGGCGACGCTGGTTTCCAGACTGGTGCCCTGCTCATCGAAGGAGATCGATTCAAGCAGTTCGAGGCATAGCGATCCGGGTTTCGGCGCGATCTCCCGAATGCTGTCCAGAAGTCCCGGATCGACAAGGCGCTGGGCGGAGATGTTGACGGAAACATGCGGCACGGCGATGCCCATCTCACACCACGCCTTGTGCTGGGCGGCGGCCTTCTTCAGCACTACCGCATCAATGCGCGCAATCGAGCCGGTGGTCTCCGCGGTGGGGATGAAGTGACCCGGCGCCAGCATGCCGCGCTCGGGATGGCGCCAGCGCACCAGCGCCTCGGCGCCTTCGATTTCCAGCGTGTGGGCTGAAATCTGCGGCTGATAGAAAACCTGGAACTGGTCGTTTTCCAGCGCCACCAGCAGTTCGTCGGCGACCTTCTTGTTGGTGATCGCGATGTTGCGCAGCGCGGCGTCGAAAACCACGGCCTGATTGCGGCCCATGCGCTTGGCCTCGTAAAGCGCGATCCCGCCATTGACCAGCACCTCGCGCATCGAGCTCGCCTCGTCATCCATCCAGGCAATGCCGACGCTCGCCGAAACGCGCACCTGATGCTCGCCATATTGCAGCGGTTTTCCAAGCGCGCGGATGATGTCCTGGGCGCGGCGGGAGAGCTTTTCGGCATCGCCGCTCCAATGCGTGACCAGCGTGAACTCGTCGCCGCCGACACGGGCCAGAAAATCCCTCGGTCCGGCGATGGAACGCAGCATGTTCGCCGCATGGCGCAGCATCGCGTCGCCGGCGCTGTGGCCGAGCGTATCGTTGATTTCCTTGAACCGGTCGAGATCGATATGCAGCACGGCGTAGGGTGGCTCGACCGG
The DNA here is from genome assembly GCF_053484255.1 of Martelella sp. FLE1502. Taxonomy (NCBI): domain Bacteria; kingdom Pseudomonadati; phylum Pseudomonadota; class Alphaproteobacteria; order Hyphomicrobiales; family Aurantimonadaceae; genus Martelella; species Martelella sp. FLE1502. The sequence continues at coordinate 61,725 of NZ_JBAKFQ010000007.1, read as the reverse complement.
CGCTTTCTCCTCGCCCTTCACAAACGCGGCTTCGAGGAAGCTGCGATTGGGAAGCTCGGTCAGCCCGTCATGAAGCGCATTATGCCGCAAAACCGCCTGGGCGCGTTCCAGTTCCCGGTTCTTTTCCTGGGTCTCGGCATTCGCACGCTTGATGTCCTCATGCAGCCGGATATCCTCGGTGATGTCCCAGTTGACTCCGACCACATGCGAACGGCCGTCGAGGTCGCGGTAGAACCCGCCGAAAACCTGAAGGTGACGCACCGAGCCGTCGTTGAGGACAATGCGGAAATCGCTGCGGAAATTCTGCTCGGTGGCCAGGAACTGCTCCAGCCTCTCGAATTCAAGCTGCCGGTCCTCCGGGTGCAAGTGGCGGGACCAGATTTCGACGCCGTTCATGCCGCTGTCGGGGCGCTCGCCGTAAAGCGCGTACATCCGTTCGTCCCAGATCGCTTCTCCGGTTTCGACATCCATATCCCAGACGCCGATCCGGGAGGCTTCCAGCGCGAACTGCATGCGCTGCGACAGGTATTGCAGCTCCGCCTCGCGACCTCTCAGGGCGGCGATGTTGCGGTTGCGCTCGCGCATCAGCTTGGCGATGCCGACCATGAAGGCGATGATCAGGATGCCGATCGAATCGATCAGCAGATGACGCGTGAGCCGCTGGCCTAAAGGTTCTCGCCAGCCCTCGCGCGGAATGGCCGCTATAGTCCAGTGGGTGTTGGCGAGTTCCACGGTCTGCGTGACCGGGTCTCCGGCGAAGATGGCCTCACCGCCGGAAAGGATCTGTGTCGGCTGGCCGTCGGCTCCGTCCTTGCCGACGGCGATTGCAAGCTCGGGATGGGCGGCGGCCACTGTGTTGCCGGAAAGCAGGCGGTCCAAATTGACAAGCGATGTGAGAATGCCCCAGGACTCGTTATCGGGACCGTCATAGAGCGGGTAATAGACCACCAGCGCATTGCCGCCCTGCACCAACTCTATCGGGCCGTCGACCACCGGCTTGCGGCTCAGCAGCGCCTTGTTGATGGCGGCCATCTGTTCAGGGCGGTCAGTATAACTGAGGCCGATCGCCTCTCGGTTTTCGGCAAAGGGAAACACCATCTCGATGGTCATGTCGCGCGCGAGCGCAACGCTTTCCAGCGCCGAATCCTGTTCCAGCAGTTTCGACGCGAGATTCTCGAACCGGCGCGGCGAGATCTCCGGTTCGAGCGAGATCGCAAGGCCAAGGCCCTCCACCAGCTTCAGGTTCTCGCGGATTCCGCTCGTTACCCTCGCGCTTGAAAGCGCAATCTTCTCAGCCGTCTGCAGACGGAGGTTTCGGGTGAAGTTCGAATCCAGCTCGTGGTTGGTGAAATACATCGAGGCAAGCACCAGCACCGTGGCCGCCAAGGCGAGCATGTCGCTCGGAATGATGCCCCACCGTCTGGCCGCCTTCGCCGGTCCTGCCATGCCGTCCTGTCCGTTATCCCTGGCGATAAACATCGCGAAAGTCTAATAAATAAGAGCGGATTATAGACGATGAAATTTAAAAAAATACTATATCGACCGAATATTGTTTATAGTTAACTATAATATTATTGGTATCTATTTTAGCTTATTTAATTATAGCTAAAATAAAAAAGCCGCGGGAAAATGGCCCCGCGGCTTCAAATGTCGGAGATGCTTTGCCCCTTGCTATTACTCGGCTGCTTTCGCCGCCATCGGATTGTTGGGGTGCGTGGTCCAGTTGGCGTAGTCGGCCGAGACAAGCTCGCCGGTGCGCTGGTCCTTCTCGCCCGGTGCGAGCGTCACCATGTCGATGCAGTTTTCCACCGGACAGACGTTGACGCAGAGATTGCAGCCGACGCAGTCCTCTTCCTTGACCATGAAGTGACGCTCGCCGTCGACCATCGCCGTGATCGCCTGATGCGAGGTGTCCTCGCAGGCGATGTGACAGCGGCCGCATTTGATGCAGGCATCCTGGTCGATGCGGGCCTTGGTGATGGAATTGAGGTTCAGATACTGCCAGTCGGTGACGTTGGGTACCGCGCGACCGGAAAGCTCGTCCAGCGTTCGGAAGCCCTTGGCGTCCATATAGGCCGACAGGCCGGAGATCATTTCCTGAACGATCTTGAAGCCATAGGTCATCGCCGCCGTGCAGACCTGCACATTGCCGGCGCCGAGCACCATGAACTCGGCCGCATCGCGCCAGGTGGTGATGCCGCCAATGCCGGAGATCGGCAGGCCGGCGGTTTCGGGATCGCGGGCGATCTCGGCCACCATGTTGAGCGCGATCGGCTTTACCGCCGGGCCGCAATAGCCGCCATGGGTGCCCTTGCCGCCGACCGTCGGGTTGGGGGCGAAATTGTCGAGATCCACGGAAACGATCGAGTTGATGGTGTTGATCAGCGACACCGCATCCGTCCCGCCGCGGTGCGCCGCGCGGGCGGACTGGCGGATATCGGTGATGTTCGGCGTCAGCTTGGTGATCACCGGCATGCGGGTATATTGCTTGCACCAGCGCACCACCATCTCGACATATTCCGGCACCTGTCCGACGGCTGCGCCCATGCCGCGCTCGGACATGCCGTGGGGACAGCCGAAATTGAGCTCGATGCCATCCGCGCCGGTTTCCTCCACCAGCGGCAGGATCGCCTTCCAGCTCTCCTCCTCGCAGGGCACCATGATCGACACCACGATGGCGCGATCCGGCCAGCGCATCTTCACTTCCTTGATCTCACGAAGGTTGGTGTAGAGATCGCGGTCGGTGATCAGTTCGATATTGTTGAGGCCGAGAAGGCGGCGATCCGCGCCCCAGATCGCGCCGTAGCGCGGGCCGTTGACATTGACCACCGGCGGGCCTTCCTCGCCGAGCGTCTTCCAGACCACACCGCCCCAGCCCTCGCGAAAGGCGCGCTCGACATTATAGGCCTTGTCCGTCGGCGGCGCGGAGGCGAGCCAGAACGGATTGGGCGACTTGATGCCAACGAAATTGTTGGAAAGATCAGCCATTGTCTTCTCTCCTCAGGCCACGGCCGTCACAAGCGGTGCTTCGCCCGCCAGAACGTGATTGATGGAAATCGCAGCGTCTCGCCCCTGGGCGACAGAAGTGACCGTCAGGTCCTCGCCCTTCTTCACGCAGTCGCCGCCGGCCCAGACATCTGGCAGCGAGGTGCGGCCCTCGGCATCGATGGCGATGCGGCCGTTTTCCAGCTTCAGGCCCTCCAGATGCTCGGTGAGAAACGTCTGGCCGATGGCCTTCAGAACGTGGTCGGCGGCGATCACGCCGGTCTCGCCGGTGGTGACAAGCTTGCCGTCCCGGACTTCGGTGTGCTCGAACAGAACACCGGCGACCTTGCCGTCCTCGCCGAGGATTTCCTTCGGCGCCAGAAAATGCCGGATGAACACGCCGCGCGAGGCGGCAAGCTCCTGCTCGAATTTCGAGGCGCCCATGGCCTCCGCGCCGCGTCGGTAACAGAGCGTGACTTCTTCGGCGCCCAGCAGCTTCGCCTGCACCGCCGCGTCGATGGCGGTCATGCCGCCGCCGAGCACCACGACATGGCTGCCGACGGCGACCTCGGAAAGATCGTCGGCCTGGCGGATCGCCGCGATGAAATCGACGGCGTTTTCGCATCCCGCAAGGTCCTCGCCGGGGACGCCGAGTTCGTTGACGCCGCCAAGGCCGATGCCGAGGAAGACGGCATCATAGTCGCGGCGCAGTTCGCCGAGGGTAAAGTCGCGCCCGAGCATCTGCCCGCCGCGGATCTCGATTCCGCCGATCTCCAGCAGATACTCGATTTCCCTCTGGGCGAAATCGTCGACCGTCTTGTAGGCGGCAAGGCCGTATTCATTGAGCCCGCCGGCCTTGTCCTTCGCTTCCAGCACGATGACATCGTGACCGGCCATTGCGAGGCGATGGGCGCAGGCAAGGCCCGCAGGCCCGGCACCAACGACGGCGACGCGCTTTCCGGTCTCATGGGCGCGGGTGTAGAACTGCCTGTTTTCGGCCATCGCCGTGTCGGTGGCATAGCGCTGCAGCAGGCCGATCTCGACCGGCTTCTCCTCTGCCGTGTTGCGCACGCAGGCTTCCTCGCACAGCGTCTCGGTGGGACAGACCCGGGCGCACATGCCGCCGAAAATGTTCTGATCGAGGATGGTCTTGGCCGCGCCCAGCGGATTGTCGGTCGATATCTGGCGGATGAACAGCGGAATATCGATCGCGGTGGGACAGGCCGTCATGCACGGCGCGTCGTAGCAGAAATAACAGCGATCCGCCTCCACCGCCGCCTCGTGCCGGTCGAGCGGAGGGTGCAGGTCGGAAAAATTGCCCTTATAGGAATCGGGCGCAAGTCGCCCGCCCTTCAGGGCCGGGTTCAATTCTCGCATAGCAATGTTCCCCAATTATTGGTGGTTGTTGGGGAAATGCTACCGCGAAAATAAATATTTATCAAACGGTAAAAGTTTGGGTGAGCTTGCCGTTTCCTCGGTCCGCTGTTCATCTTTGCTGTTGATCATCGCGTCGAAAACATGGTGTCTGTCGGCTTCGCAAAACTTGCCGGAAGCCGTCATGACCAAACCGCCGCTGCTGATTGATCTCAAATTCTCCGACCGCGCCGCCGTCGTCGCCGCGCTAAAGCGCCATTTTGCCGGTCGCGAGGTCATCGATCTCGGCGCGGCGGAAAATGCCGGGCGCGACCTTTCCGATTGTCGCTACGCCGTGCTCTGGCAGCCGGACGCCGACCTGTTTTCCCGCGCGACAAACCTTGATGTACTGTTTTCCGGCGGGGCGGGCGTCGACAAGGTTCTGGCGCTGGAAGGCCTGCCGGAGGTCCCGCTGGTGCGCTTCGTCGATCCCTCGCTGACCCGGCGGATGAGCGAATATGTTGTGCTGCAGTGCCTTTATCACCTGCGCCAGGTCGCCGCCTATCGCGCCAGCCAGAAGGTCCGGCGCTGGCAGCCGTTGCCGCAGACGGAGGCCGGCGCGGTGACGGTCGGGATCATGGGGCTTGGCGAACTCGGCCGCGATGCGGCGGTGAAGCTGAAGATGATGGGTTTCAACGTGATCGGCTGGTCGCGGACGGCCAAGAGCATTGAAGGGATCGAAACCTTCGATGAGGCGGGCCGCGATGCCTTCCTCGCCAGGACCGATATTCTGGTCGGTCTGCTGCCGCTGACGGCTGAGACCACGAGCCTTTTCAATCTGGCGCTGTTCGAAAAGCTGAAAAGCGATGGTCCGCTCGGCGCGCCGGTGTTCATCAATGCCGGCCGCGGCGGCTCGCAGGTGGAGGCCGATATCGTCGCGGCGCTCGATCGGGGCCTTCTCGGCGGCGCATCGCTCGATGTGTTCGAGACCGAGCCGCTTCCCGCCGAAAGCCCGCTCTGGGATCGCGAAAACGTCGTGATCACCCCGCATGTGGCAGCCGACAGCGATATCGGCGCGCTGTTTGCCCATGTCGAACGCCAGATCGCGCGGTTCGAGGCTGGAGAGCCGCTCGAGCATGTCGTCGGCCGGAAGCGGGGCTACTGAGAAACGGAACAATCGGCGCGGCCTTGACGTTTTTCCTTCAGCTGAACCCGTAAGTGGCAGGCAAGGAGGAAGTCATGGCAACGCATTTCGATCCCAAGGAAGTCCGCCCCGTCAAATATCCGGGTGAGGAAGACTATCCGCAGAACAAAGAAGACAATGGCGGCGTGTCGCCGACCGAAAGCCGGCATCTCAATCGCGGGCAGACGGTGATCATGATCCTGATTGCGATCATGGTCGGCGTCGTCCTGATCTGGGGCGGCGCGGAATGGCTTTTCGATACGACGGCAGTGGAGTGATTGATGACTGAACCGAACAAACCCAACCAGACCAATGAACCGGAAACCGGAAAGTCCGAATTGTCCCCTAACGAGGCGCGACAGTCCGAGCGGGGCCGCGGCCTGATTTATGTTCTTGGCGGCGGGATCGCGCTCGCTCTGGTGGTCTGGGCGGTGATGGAACTGTTCGCGCCTAAGGGCGCAAGCCCGGACGTGGAGACCGTGACCGAGGACGCCGAACAGGTCGCTCCAGCCGCCGACTAGATGTCCGTCCGGTTAAACTCGGTTTGAGCAAAAGCGCCGCCGCGCTCTGGATTTCCGATAACAGAGCGGCTAAATCATGGGCCCTGAGGGGCGCATGACCGCCCTTCACGCGAATGACGCCTGAAGGGAGCGGGAGGCGATGGCCAAGACCGATATTGCCACACGGGTCTATGATCACAGCTGGAAGCTCGACCCGATCATCCGCAGCCTTCTGGATACCGATTTCTATAAATTGCTGATGCTGCAGATGATCTGGAAGCTCTATCCGGACGTCAATGCCACCTTCTCGCTGATCAACCGCACCGCCTCCGTCCGCCTTGCCGACGAGATCGACGAGGGGGAGCTGCGCGCCCAGCTCGACCATGCCCGCGAGATCAAACTCACCAAGAAGGAAATGATCTGGCTTGCGGGCAATAGTTTTTACGGCCGCTCGCAGATTTTCGAGCCCGAATTCCTGACCTGGCTCGCCAATTTCCGCCTGCCCGAATATGAGCTGACGCGCCATGACGGCCAGTATCAGCTCACATTTCACGGCCGCTGGATGGAAACCACGATGTGGGAGATCCCGGCGCTGTGCATCATCAACGAGTTGCGTTCGCGCGCGGCGCTGAAGGGCATCGGCCTGTTCACGCTGGACGTCACCTATGCCCGCGCCAAGGCCAAGATGTGGTCGAAGGTCGAGCGGCTGGCGGCGCTCGACGGGCTCAGAATATCCGATTTCGGCACTCGCAGGCGGCATTCCTTCCTTTGGCAGCGCTGGTGCGTGGAGGCGTTGAAGGAAGGCATCGGTTCGGCGTTTACCGGCACCTCCAATGTGCTACTCGCCATGGATAACGATCTGGAAGCCGTCGGCACCAATGCCCACGAGCTGCCGATGGTCGCCGCCGCCCTTGCCGAGACGGACGAGGCGCTTGCCGCCGCCCCCTACAAGGTGATGCAGGACTGGAACAAGCTCTATGGCGGCAACCTGCTGATCGCGCTGCCGGATGCCTACGGCACCACCGCCTTCCTGCGAAACGCGCCGGAATGGGTTGCCGACTGGACCGGCTTCCGCCCCGACAGCGCGCCGCCGATCGAAGGCGGCGAGAAGATCATCGCCTGGTGGAAGAAGATGGGCCGCGATCCACGCGAGAAGATCCTGATCTTCTCCGACGGGCTGGATGTCGACGCCATCATCGAGACCTACAAGCATTTCGAGGGCAGGGTGCGCATGAGCTTCGGCTGGGGCACCAATCTCACCAATGATTTCATCGGCTGCGCGCCGCATCGCGTCGGCGGGCTGAAGCCGATCTCGATCGTCTGCAAGGTCTCCGACGCCAATGGTCGTCCGGCGGTCAAGCTTTCCGACAATCCGCAGAAGGCGACCGGTGATCCGGCGGAGGTCGAGCGCTACCTGAAGTTCTTCGGCTCCGAGGACATGGTCGATCATCCGGTGATGGTCTGACATGCATATACGCGAAGGCAGGACAGAGGATCTCGATGCGCTTTACGCGATCGCGCTTGTAACCGGCGACAATGGTCGCGATGCGAGCGCCCTTTACGACGATCCGCGGATGATCGGCCACATCTATTCGGCACCCTATCTCATGGTCGATGGCGGTTTCTGCTTCGTGGCAGAGGATGAGGCGGGCATCTACGGTTATGTTGTGGGCACCGCCGATACCGAGGCCTTCGCGCGGACGCTGGAGGCAGACTGGTGGCCGGCGCTCAGGAAGCGCTACCCGGAGCCGGATGCGCAAAGCCGCGCGCAATGGTCGCCGGATGAATGGCGCGCCCATCTGTTTCACCACCCGGAAATGCCGCCGCTGGCAGTGGTCGAGGCCTATCCGGCGCATCTGCACATGAACCTCCTGGAGTGCGCCCGCGGCCACGGGCTTGGGCGTCAGCTTCTCGGTGCGGCGTTAAGGCGGCTCGCGGAACTTGGGGCCAGTCATGTTCATGTCGGGGCCGGTTGGACCGAGGCCGGCGGCGCCGCATTCTGGCAGGCCTCGGGGTTTGAGGTGCTGGACGAGAGCGAGCGCGGCGTCGTCTATCTCGGCCGCGCCGTCCCTCCGCTCGATGGGCCGATACGGTAGGATTCGCCGGGGGAAGGCGGTCTTCTCAAAAGCCTTGCCCCGTCGCCGGTCGCGGCGTTGCGAAACGATCCGACACCTTTGGCTCTGTCATGCGTTCTCTCCTGATAAAGGGAGAACACATGTTTTTTGAAAGCTGGAACGGCATTATCCGCGTCCTCGTGGTCGGCGGAGCCGCCTATATTGCGCTGGTGCTGATGTTGCGGATCAGCGGCCAACGCACGTTGAGCAAGCTCAACGCCTTCGATCTTGTCGTTACCGTCGCGCTCGGCTCGGTTCTGGCAACGGTCATGCTCAGCAAATCGGTGCCGCTGGCGGAAGGCGTTCTGGCGCTTGCGGTGCTGATCTTCCTGCAGTTCGCCATCACCTGGCTCTCCGTCAGGTCGTCGGCCGTAAGCCGAATGATCAAAAGCGAGCCGGCGCTGGTCTTCAGCGATGGGGTCTTCCTCGAAAAGGCGATGAAGCGTCAACGACTGACTAAGGACGAGGTGCGCGCCGCCATCCGCTCCTCCGGCACGGCGGAGCCCGAGGCTATCTCCGCGGTGATCCTGGAGACGGACGGATCGCTCAGCGTCGTGAAGCGCCCCGAGGACCCTCAACTGGCCGGCGTTCCCGGCGCCGAAAGCCTGTAGGTCGTCCACGCAGGTTTGTCCGCAGAAATCCGCATTCCGCCGCATTGACTTGGCTTGTCGCAGACCCGTAAATAGGTCCCGGATCAGGTTCCGTTCGCAAGAACGGATGAAAAGGGAACGCGGTTCAAAACCGCGGCTGCCCCCGCAACTGTAACCGTTGAGCCATTTCCACCACGTCACTGGGCACATGTCCGGGAAGACGGAAATTCAGGCGATGACGCGGAAGCCAGGAGACCTGCCCGATCCGGTCACCCATGCTTGAACACGGGGTTCTTGTTCAGGCGCGGTCGTCCGTCGCGGTGACATTCGAAAACGATGTTGCCGTGGATGGATGGTCGGGCCAAGCCCTCTCCCAATCCCCACGGTGCTTTTTTGCCGGCCGCGGCCGGCGCGAATGGGGATTTGACATGAGAGAATTCATTGCGGCCGGCATGGCCGTCGCCGTGCTTGCTTCGGCCGGAGAGGGGTTGGCGCAGGATGCCGGCGCCACGACGGTTCTGGAACCCATCTATGTGACGACGCCTCTGCGCCGTCCCTCCACGATCGTGCAGTCGACCTCGACGGTCACCGTGGTCACCGAGGAGGATATCGAGCGCTCCGCCGCTGTCGATCTTCCCTCGCTGCTGAGAAGCTATCCGGGCGTCAACGTCACCACCAATGGCGGCATGGGCGCCAACGCCGGCATCACCCTGCGCGGCACCAATACCGGCCAGACGCTGGTGCTGGTCGACGGCATGCGGGTCGCCTCCGCCACCGGCGGTTCGACGGCAATCGCCAATATTCCGCTTGCCAGCATCGCCCGCGTCGAGATCGTCGAGGGCGCGCATTCGGCCCAGTGGGGCGCGGACGCGATCGGCGGCGTTGTCAACATCATCACCAAGGATGGCAGCTTCTGTGAGAGCGGCGCGTCAATCTGCTCCAGCGTGGAAACCGGCGTGACCTATCCCTGGGGCGGTTTCGGCACGCTCTCGACCCGCGGCGTCACCGGTTCGGGCGTCGATTTCAATGTCGGCCTCTCGGTGATCGGCACGGAGGGTTATGATTTCACCACGCCGTCCAACTCCGTTCACGAGCCGGGCCGCGACGGGTTCCTGCAGGGCGGGTTCAACTATTCGGTCGGCAAGGATTTCGCCTGGGGCCGGGTTTATTCGCAGGGCTTCTATGCCCGCTCCAATCCGCATTTCGACAGCGCGCCCTATGCCGACTGGATGACCGGCGACATGGTCTACGGTGCCAATCAGTCGATCCAGACGAACGCCGCCTTCAAGCTCGGCGCGGAATTCGACCACGCCGACGACTGGTCGTCGGTGTTCGAGATTTATTCGGCCTTCGATTATCAGAAGAATTTCCGTGACGATCATCCGGAAGCCGATACCCATTACGATACCAATCGCTTCGGCATTTCCGGTTCGACCACCAAGGAAGTCATGGCGGGCGATGCGCTCAACATCTTCACGCTCGGCTTCGACGCCTATCGCGAAACGGTCGATTCCTCGGTCGACTACACCGAGACTGGACGAAATGTCGGCGCCTTCTACGGCCAGTACAGCCTCGAGCTGGACGCGCTCACGGTGAATGCCGGCCTGCGCTACGATGCCGACGAGCAGTTCGGCGGCGCGCTGACCTATAATGCCGGCCTCGGTTACGAACTGGTCGAAGGGCTGACGGCGCGCGCCTCGTTCTCCACCGGCTTCAACGCGCCGACCTTCAACGACCTCTACTGGGCGTTCGACGGCTCCTATGTCGGCAACCCCTATCTCGACCCGGAAACCTCAAAGAACTGGGAAGCCGGTCTGAACTGGGATTCCGGCGCGGGCAGCGTGGTCGACCTCGTCTACTACGAGAACTATATCGACGACATGATCGTCTTCGTCTCCGACCCGGTCACCTATATCGGCACCATGGAGAATATCGAGGAGGCCAAGGTCAGCGGCGTGCGCGCGACCTATTCGCAGATGCTGCTCGATGATCGTCTCGGCCTTGATTTCGGCCTCGAATACCGTCTGCCGAAGAACGAGACCGATGATGAGTATATCGCCAACCAGAACCGGCTGAAGCTGACGGCGGCGGCAAGCTGGCAGGCGACCGAGCGCCTTAATCTGAACGCCGGTATCGAATATGTCGGCAGCCGCTGGACGAACGAGTCGAATTTCAATCCGCAGCTTGGCGACTATACCGTGGTCGATATTTCCGCCAATTATGCCGTGGATGACTTGTCAAACGTCAAATTCGCGGTCGAAAATCTCTTCGACGAGGATTACCAGACAATTCCCGGATATAACGCGCCCGGCACCACCGTGACGCTTTCCTACCGAAGGACCTTCTAAATGCCGCACCCGGCGCACGCCAAACGCAATGCTTTCAGCGTCTTCGCAGCGTGCGCCGGGTTTTTTCTTTTTTCCTTCACCGCCTGGGCCGCGCCGCAACGCGTGGTCTCGATCAATCTGTGCACCGACCAGATGGCGATGCTCGTTGCCGGGGAAGGGCAGTTGCTGTCGGTGTCCAGGCTTGCGACCGATCCCGCCATCTCGGCGATGGCAGAGCAGGCTGAAGGCTACCGGCTGAATGACGGGCTGGCGGAGCAGGTGTTCCTGATGAAGCCTGATCTGGTGCTCGCCGGCAGCTATACGACGCGGGAGACGGTCGATCTCCTGAAGCGACTCGGGATCGCGGTGGCGGAATTCCAGCCGGAGGCCTCGCTCGATGATGTGCGGCACAATCTGGAACGGATCGGCGTGCTGCTCGACAGGAAGCAGGCCGCGGCGGATGTGATCGCCGCGATGGATGAAGGCCTCGCCGATCTCGCCGAAACGCCGCCTGGCAAGCGCACGGCAGCACTTTATTACGCCAATGGTTATACCTCGGGCAAACACACACTCGCCGGCGACATGATCGCCCAGCTCGGTCTCGTCAACATCGCCTCTAAGGCCGGCGTCGACAGTCTCGGGCGATTGCCGCTGGAACGGCTGATCATGGCCGCGCCGGATGTGATCGTCGGCGGCGACGCGGATTACGACGCCCCGGCGCTTGCCCAGGCCGGGTTCAGGCATCCAGCCTTCGTGGCCGCCACCGAGCGGAGCGATTACGTCAACCTGCCGAGCCGCTACACCATCTGCGGCGGGCCGTTCAATGTCGCGGGTATTACCCTGCTCGCCGAACAACTTGGCGGAGGCGGAGCGGATGAATGAGCGCCGGCGCTATTGGCGGCTGATGGTCGGTCTCGGCGTTCTCGTGCTGGCGCTGTTTACCGCCTCGCTTGTCATCGGGCCGGCGGGCATCGGGTTTCGCCAGAGCGTCGCCGGCCTGTTCGGTCGCGATGCCGCGTCCATCGTTCTGATCATGCAGGAAATCCGGCTGCCGCGCGCCATTTTGGGGCTGATGATTGGGGCCACGCTCGGGCTTTCCGGCGCGGTGCTGCAGGGCTATCTGCGCAATCCGCTGGCCGAGCCCGGCCTTCTCGGCGTCTCGGCCTCCGCCTCGCTCGGCGCGGTGATCGCGATCTATACCGGCCTTTCCGCGCTGTTTTCGCTGGCGCTGCCGCTGATGGCGCTCGCCTTCGCCTTTGCCGCGGTCCTGCTGGTGCGGTTTCTGGCCGGCGGCGGGGCGCGCAGCCTGACGATCATTCTCGCCGGCGTCGCCGTGACCAGCTTTGCCGGCGCCATGACCTCGCTGGCGCTCAACCTTTCGCCCAATCCCTTCGCGGCGATGGAGATCATGTTCTGGATGCTGGGTTCGCTCGCCGACCGCTCCATGCTGCAGGTATGGCTGTCGGCGCCGTTCATGCTGGCCGGCTGGGTGCTTCTGTTCGGCTGCGGTCGCGCGCTCGACATGCTGACGCTCGGCCATGAGGCCGCGGCCAGTCTCGGCATGTCGCCGAAGCGCACGGAGCGGATGGTGATCTGGGGCGTGGCGGCAAGCGTCGGCGCGGCGACCGCCGTTTCCGGCGCGATCGGCTTCGTCGGCCTCGTGGTGCCGCATATCCTGCGGCCGCTCGTCGGCTCGGTGCCATCCAGGCTGCTGCCGGCGAGCGCGCTTGGCGGAGCGGCGGTGCTGCTGGCGGCCGATGTCGCGGTCAGGCTGGTGGCCCCGGAACGTGACCTGAAGATCGGCGTGGTGACGGCGCTGATCGGCGCGCCGTTCTTCCTCTGGCTGATCTACAAGACGCGGCGGGAACTGGTCTGATGCTGCTGTGCGCCGAAAACCTCACCGTTGAAAGAGGCGGCCGCGCCATCGTGAATGGCGTCGATCTGAAGGTCGGGGGCGGCGAACTGGTCGGCCTTATCGGTCCAAACGGTGCAGGCAAGACCACGCTTTTGAAGGCGCTGATCGGCGTGACGGCGGCTTCCGGCGCGGTGTTCCTGCAGGATAGCCCGCTGGAGGACCTCAGCGCCAACGAACGCGCACGCCGGGTCGCCTTCCTGCCGCAGGACCACGAGATCGCCTGGCCGGTGAAGGTGCGCGAGGTGGTGGCGCTTGGCCGCCAGCCGTGGATCCAGAACAGTTGTTTCGGCGATTACGCCCGCGGCCAGATCATCGCCGAGGCGATGGCGCGCATGGGCGTCGAAACCCTTGCCGAGCGCACCGCCGACACGCTTTCCGGGGGCGAGCGCGCCCGCGTGCTGATCGCCCGCGCGTTGGCGCAGATGACCCCGCTGCTGATTGCCGATGAACCCGTGGCCGGGCTCGACCCCGCCCACCAGATCGGCCTGATGGAGGTGTTCGTCTCGCTTCTGCGCGAGGGCCGCTCGGTGCTTGTCTCGCTGCACGATCTAGGCCTTGCCGCGCGTTGGTGCACGCGGCTGATCATGATGGATGGCGGCGGCGTGGTGGCCGACGGTCCGCCCGCCGCGGTGCTGACGGCGGAAAACCTGCGCCGGGTCTATGGCATCGAGGCCTATTTCGGAAAAGCCGATGGCGGTCCGGTGATCATGCCGACACGACTTTCGCCGAAATGACGCGGCGGCAAGGCCGGCGTCCCGTTCCTGCCGAAAGCGCCATTGCGCGAAGGCAGCGATTTCGCTAAGAAACCGCAGTTTTCCCGGCATGCGTCGAAATCTGGCTTTTACGAGCCAGACCTGCGACCTGACGGCGAACGCGGCATGGATGAGGCGTCCGGTTCCGGACGCCCTGGAATTTTGAGTTTTGGAAAGTCTTCAATGGCCCGCATCGTCATGAAATTCGGCGGCACGTCTGTCGCCAATATCGAGCGTATCCGCAATGTGGCGCGCCATGTGAAACGGGAAGTCGATGCCGGCCACGAGGTCGCCGTCGTGGTCTCGGCCATGGCCGGAAAGACCAACGAACTGGTGGAGTGGACGCGCGAGGCCTCGCCGATGCACGACGCCCGCGAATATGACGTCGTCGTCTCCTCCGGCGAGCAGGTGACCTCCGGTCTTCTGGCGATCGTGCTGCAGGCGATGGGCGTCAACGCCCGCTCCTGGCAGGGCTGGCAATTGCCGATCAAGACCGACGGCACCCATGGCGCGGCCCGCATCGTCGATATCGACGGTTCGGACATCATCAAGCGCATGGGCGAGGGCCAGGTCGCGGTCTGCGCCGGCTTCCAGGGCATCGGTCCGGATAACCGGGTTGCGACGCTTGGCCGCGGCGGCTCGGATACCTCCGCCGTCGCCATCGCCGCCGCCGTCAAGGCCGACCGCTGCGATATCTACACCGATGTCGACGGCGTCTATACCACCGATCCGCGCATCGAGCCGAAGGCCAGGCGCCTGAAGAAGGTGGCATTCGAGGAAATGCTGGAAATGGCCTCGCTCGGCGCCAAGGTTCTGCAGGTTCGCTCGGTCGAGCTTGCCATGGTTCACAAGGTGCGCACATTTGTGCGTTCAAGCTTCGATGCGCCGGACGCCCCCGGCATGGGCGATTTCGACAATCCGCCCGGTACCCTGATTTGCGACGAGGATGAGATTTTGGAACAGGAAGTCGTAACCGGCATCGCGTATGCCAAGGACGAGGCTCAGATTTCGCTGCGTCGCGTCGAAGACCGCCCCGGCGTTGCGGCCGCCATCTTCGGCCCGCTCGCCGATGCCCATGTCAATGTCGACATGATCGTGCAGAACATCTCGGAAGAGGGCACGCATACCGACATGACCTTCACCGTGCCGGCCTCGGATGTAGAAAAGGCCAAGGCCGCGCTTGCCGCCAAACAGTCGGAAATCGGCTATGACGTGATCCAGAGCGAGACGGAACTGGCCAAGATTTCGGTGATCGGCATCGGCATGCGTTCCCATTCCGGCGTCGCCGCCTCGGCCTTCAAGGCCCTGTCGCAGAAGGGAATCAACATCAAGGCGATCACCACATCCGAGATCAAGATCTCTATCCTGATCGACGGCGCCTATGCCGAGCTTGCAGTCAGGACTTTGCATTCCTGCTACGGTCTCGATAAATAGACCCTAAAAAGGGTGGTCGGTGAGTCCCGGTCACCCATGGAAGCCGAACGGACTTCCGCCACCGGGGACAGACTGTGATGAACCACCAGGCATCGAGCCCGCGCATCTTGCTGAAGCGGCTGAGGGAACTGATGGCGGAGCCATTGGAGCCGCAGGACCGCCTCGACCGCATCGTCGGCCAGATCGCCGACAATATGGTGGCGGCGGTGTGCTCGGTCTATGTGCTGCGCGCCGACAGCGTGCTCGAGCTTTATGCCACGCAGGGCCTGAAGCGCGACGCCGTTCACCTGGCGAGCCTGCGCATGGGGCAGGGCCTCGTCGGCACGATCGCGGCGTCTGCCCGACCGCTGAACCTTTCCGACGCCCAGTCGCATCCCGCCTTTCGCTACCTGCCGGAGACCGGTGAAGAAATCTATCACTCCTTCCTCGGCGTGCCGATCCTGCGCGCCGGGCGTACGCTCGGCGTTCTGGTTGTCCAGAACACCGACGAGCATGCCTATAGCGAGGAGGAGGTCGAGGCGCTGCAGACGGCGGCGATGCTGCTCGCCGAACTGATCGCCTCCGGCGACCTGAAGAAGATCACCCGCCCCGGCATGGAGCTCGATCTCACCCGCTCCGTATCGCTGTCGGGCGATGCCTATGGCGAAGGGATCGCGCTTGGCCATGCCGTGCTGCACGAGCCGCGCATCGTCATCAACAATCTCGTCAACGAAGACAGCGACGCCGAGATCGCGCGGTTGCGCGCGGCGGTGGAGAAACTGCGTTTCTCGATCGATGAGCTGTTGCAGCGCAATGACGTGCCGTCGGAGGGCGAGCACCGCGAGGTGCTGGAAACCTACCGGATGTTCGCCCATGACCGCGGCTGGGTCCGCCGGCTGGAAGAGGCGATCACGCTGGGGCTGACCGCCGAGGGCGCGGTCGAGAAGGTGCAGAGCGACACCAAGGCGCGGATGATCCGCCTGACCGATCCGTTCATGCGCGACCGGATGCATGATCTCGACGACCTTGCGAACCGGCTGCTCAGGCAATTAACCGGCGGGGATATCGACCGCAACGGCGAGAATTTTCCCGATGATGCTGTCGTCGTGGCGCGGGTCATGGGCGCTGCCGAGCTTCTGGACTATCCGCGCGAAAAGCTGCGCGGCCTGGTGCTGGAGGACGGCGCCGCCACCAGCCATGTCATCATCGTCGCGCGCGCCATGGGCATTCCGGTGATCGGCCAGGCGACCGGCGTTGCCGCCCAGGTCGAAAACGGCGATGCCATCATCGTGGACGGCGATGATGGCGAGGTGCATGTGCGCCCGCTCGATGCGCTCGTCGTCGCATACGAGGAAAAGGTCCGCCTTCGCGCCCGCCGCCAGGAGCAGTTTCGCGCGCTGCGCGCCGTCGAGCCGGTCTCCGCCGATGGCGTGCGCTTCAAGCTGATGATGAATGCCGGCCTATTGGTCGACCTGCCGCAGCTCGATGATTCGGGCGCGGAGGGCATTGGGCTGTTCCGCACCGAGCTGCAGTTCATGATCGCCTCGCGCATGCCCAAGGCGGCCGAGCAGGAATCGTTTTATCGTCAGGTGCTCGACCATGCCGGCGACCGGCCGGTGACCTTCCGCACGCTGGACATAGGCTCCGACAAGATGGTCTCCTTCTTCCGCGCCCAGGAGGAGGAAAACCCGGCCATGGGCTGGCGCGCCATCCGGCTTGCGCTCGACCGGCCCTATCTTCTGCGCATGCAGCTGCGCGCGCTGATGAAGGCGACGGCGGGCGAGACCCTTCGCGTCATGGTGCCGATGGTCTCCGAGGTCGGCGAATTGCGCGAGACGCGGGCGCTGATGGCAAAGGAAGTCCAGCATCTCGTGAAATTCGGCCATCAGGTGCCGAAGAAGATCGAGCTCGGCGCCATGCTGGAAGTGCCGGCGCTGCTTTACGAGATCGACGAGCTGATGGCCGAGGTGGATTTCGTCTCGGTCGGGTCCAACGACCTCTACCAGTTCTTCATGGCGATCGATCGCGGCAATGCCCGCGTTTCCGATCGCTACGACACCATCAGCAAACCGTTCCTTCGGATGCTGCGCGATATCGTGCGCGCCGGCGAGCGCAACAATGTGCCGGTGACGCTGTGCGGCGAATATGCCAGCAAGCCGATCTCGGCGCTGGCGCTGTTTGCGATCGGCTACCGCGCCGTCTCGATGTCGCCGACGGCGATCGGGCCGGTGAAAGCGATGCTGCTCGGGCTCGATATCGACGCGGTCAGTGCCGAGATCAATGCCGCGCTCGACGATCCCGGCAACGGCACCCCCGTGCGCGCATTGCTTGAACGCTTTGCGAACGACCACAATATTCCGCTATAGACGGCATTAAGCGGTCGGCGCGCGAGCGCTCCATAAGAAAACCACCATAACCAGCGGAGTGATCCCGGCGTGGCAAGGCTACCCAAAGACAAGATGCGCGAACTGGAACGGCGGTTCTCCGAGGTCGAGGCCCGGATGTCGTCCGGTCCCGACGCGGAAACCTATGTGAAGCTCGCATCTGAATATGCCGAGCTGGAACCGGTGGTGAAGAAGATCCGCGACTATCAGGCCGCCGAAAGCGAGCTTGCCGACCTGGAAACCCTGCTCGCCGACAAGGCGACCGACCGCGAAATGCGCGAACTTGCCGAAATGGAGATGCCGGACCTCGAGGAAAAGATCGAGGCGCTCTCGGGCGAAATCCAGATCCTGCTTTTGCCGCGCGATGCCGCCGATGAAAAGAGCGCCGTGCTTGAAATCCGCGCGGGCACCGGCGGTTCCGAGGCGGCGCTGTTCGCCGGCGACCTGTTCCGAATGTACGAGCGCTACGCCTCTTCCAAGGGCTGGAAGGTGGAGGTGCTTTCGGCAAGCGAGGGCGATGCCGGCGGCTACAAGGAAATCATCGCCTCGGTCAGCGGCAGGGGCGTGTTCTCGCGGCTGAAATTCGAATCAGGCGTTCACCGCGTCCAGCGCGTGCCGGAAACCGAGGCCGGCGGGCGCATCCACACTTCCGCCGCCACCGTTGCCGTGCTGCCGGAGGCCGAGGATATCGATGTCGATGTGCGCCAGGAAGATATCCGCATCGACACGATGCGCTCTTCCGGCGCCGGCGGCCAGCACGTCAACACCACCGACTCGGCCGTGCGCATCACCCACATCCCGACCGGCATCGTCGTCACCAGTTCGGAAAAATCCCAGCATCAGAACAGGGCCAAGGCCATGCAGGTGCTGCGCGCCAAGCTCTACGACATGGAACGCCAGCGCGCCGATGACGCGCGTTCCGCTGACCGCAAGAGCCAGGTCGGTTCCGGCGACCGCTCGGAACGCATCCGCACTTATAATTTCCCGCAGGGCCGGGTCACCGATCACCGCATCAACCTCACGCTTTACAAGCTCGATGCCGTGATCGCCGGCGATCTCGACGAGGTCGTGGATGCGCTGGTGGCCGATTATCAGGCCGGCCAGCTCGCCATGCTCGGCGTTGAGGCGCATTGAGGTGACGCTTTCGGAACTCTATCGCCAGACCGTCGACGCCTTCGCGGCGGCAGGGCTCGATGCCCCGCAGGAAGATGCCCGTCATCTCGTCAGCGGCGTGCTCGGTCTGACGCTGACCGAGATGGTGACCGAAGGCGCGCGGGTGATAGATGCCTTCGAGATGCAGGCGGTTGCCGAAGCGGTCGAACGCCGCAAGAACCTCGAGCCGGTCTACCGCATTCTTGGCGCGCGCGAGTTCTACGGGCTCGATTTCCTGCTGTCGCCGGAAACGCTGGAGCCGCGGCCCGATACTGAAATCTTGGTTGAGCAGTGCCTGCCATTTCTGAAGCGTCGGATTGCCGAGACCGGGCGGGCGCGTTTCGTTGATCTCGGCACCGGAACCGGGGCGATCGCGATCACGCTGCTGAGCCAGTGTCGCGAGGCCGAGGGCGTTGCAACGGATATTTCCGAGGGCGCCCTTGAAACGGCACGCGGCAATGCTTTGTTAAATGGCGTGGCCGACCGTCTTGCCCTCAAGCAGGGGTCGTGGTTCGAGGCAATCGACGGGCGTTTTGACATGATCGTGTCAAATCCGCCTTATATCGTCTCGAACGAGATTGCGGCGCTTCAGCCCGAAGTTCGCGATTTCGATCCGCCGACAGCCCTTGATGGCGGCGAAAGCGGCCTGGATGCCTATCGGGCGATCGCCGCCGGCGCAGGCGACCATCTCGCCGAGGGCGGGATCGTGGCGCTCGAAATAGGAGCCGAACAGAAGACGGCGGTGACCGCGGTGTTTACCGAGGCCGGTTTCAAACTCTCGGTTGCAGTGAAGGACCTCGGCGGAAACGATCGCGCGTTGATCTTCATCAGGGCCGAATGAGGCCGGAGACGAAGGCGGCGGCTTTTTGGCCGCCGGCAATGGGCCTATCTAAATATTTGAAACTGCGCGGCGTTCCTGTCGCGAAAGATTGCGATTTTCCGGCTAAAACGCCCGGATTTTTTTGAAATCAGCCAAAGAAAGGGCTTGGAATTTCTCCACAGGCGGGCTAGGTTGCAGCCACGCAAAACGGCGACTGAAACAAACAGCGATTCGTCGCTTGGCCTCAGTCTACAGGTTTTCCGTCCAGTGTTTGTTCATTGCGACTTACCGTCTTTTGCGTGATTCAGGTCCTTAAATTCCACGAATGGCAGCGCTGAGATGCCCTGCCGGATGGACTATGCCGCCGTGTGTTCATGACACCGCCCGGCAAAGGGCGTAGCTCGACCATAAACAGAAATTCAGGTGAAGTTTTCATGAGGTCAGGACAGCAGAATAAACGCGGACGCGGGCGCGGCGGCAATAATAACAATTTCAACCGCAAGGGCGCCAATCCGCTGACCCGGACCTATGACAGCGCCGGTCCCGATGTGAAGGTCCGCGGCACCGCCCAGCATGTGGCGGAGAAATACATGACGCTGGCGCGCGACGCCCAGAGCGCCGGCGACCGCGTGATGGCTGAAAACTATCTTCAGCATGCCGAGCACTACAACCGGATCATCGCCGCCGCCCAGGCGCAGATGCAGGATCGCCACCAGCGCGACGACCGCTCCGACAATGATGATAATGACGATAACGCCGCCCAGGCCAACGGCAACCGCGCCGATGATCGCAATGACGGCAATGATCGTAACGACCGCGGCGAGCGCAATGATCGTAATGATCGCAATGACCGTCGCAACAATCGCCGCCAGGAGCAGGCCGTCGACGCCGACGGGCCGCAGCCGGTGATCGAAGGCACGCCCGCCGAAGTGATGGCTGAGGACGCCAACGGCCAGCCGGTCGACAAGCCGCGCCGCCGCGCCTCGACCGCCGCCCGTCCGCGCCGCACCAAGCGCGCCGCTGCTGAAACCGCGGCGGAAGGCGAAGCGCCGGCAACCGAGGACAAGGCGCCCGCGGCCGAAGCAGCCCCGGAAGGCGAAGCCCCCAAGAAACCCGCCCGCCGCCGTCGCACACCGAAGGCCGAAGCCGGCGACAATGACGGCAACCGCGACGCCAAGGCGCTGGCCGACGCTGCTTCGGAGTAAGTTGTGGCTGCGTTGCAGCAAGGTTTTGCCGGTCGGCGAGGCGAGGTCCTATCAGTTCCCAATCTCCCCCCTTGAGGGGGAGATGTCGCGAAAGCGACAGAGAGGGGTATGGGCAGAAGCCGCAAGCTCCGAATGTGTTGAAAGGGTTCACCCCTCTCTGCCCCTGTCGGGGCATC
Source organism: Martelella sp. FLE1502 (assembly GCF_053484255.1). Taxonomy (NCBI): domain Bacteria; kingdom Pseudomonadati; phylum Pseudomonadota; class Alphaproteobacteria; order Hyphomicrobiales; family Aurantimonadaceae; genus Martelella; species Martelella sp. FLE1502. Next base: position 40,856 of record NZ_JBAKFQ010000007.1, on the reverse strand, counting down.
TCTCCCTCAAGGGGAGAGATTGATTGTTGCGAAGCCTCCGATCTAGATCGACCAAAGCGAACGAGGCTGGCGCGTTACATAGATTGAAACCGGCCCCGGCCGGTGGCGGGGACGAATGGCACTGGTGATTGCAATCGACGGGCCGGCGGCGGCCGGCAAGGGGACGCTGGCGCGCAAGCTCGCCGCCCATTACGGCCTGCCGCATCTCGATACCGGCCTGACATACCGCGCCACCGCCAAGGCCCTTATCGATGCCGGCAAGCCGCTCGATGACGAAGCGATTGCCGCCGAAATGGCGGGCGCGATCGATCTCTCCGGATTGGACCGCGCAGTGCTTTCCGACCACGCGATCGGCGAGGCAGCCTCGAAGGTGGCGGCGATGCCCAAGGTCCGCACGGCGCTCGTTGCCGCCCAGCGCCGCTTTGCCGAAACGGGCGCCGGCGCGGTGCTCGACGGGCGCGACATCGGCACGGTGGTCTGCCCCGACGCGACGGTTAAGCTTTATGTGACCGCCGATCCCGAACTGCGGGCCAGACGCCGTTATGACGAGATCGTCGCCGGCGGCGGCGCTGCCGATTTCGACGAAATCTTCGAAGACGTGAAGCGCCGCGACGCGCGCGACATGGGCCGTAAGGACAGTCCGCTGAGGCCGGCGGACGATGCGCACTTGCTTGATACGTCCAAAATGGGTATAGAGGCCGCGTTTCAGGCCGCGCGCGCGATTATCGACGGGCAGCTTGACCGGAATAACTGAAATTGGCGGGTTTTCCCGCATATAGAGGTTTTCACAGCATCCACGCGCCGGAATGCTCTTTGCCATAAGGGAAAGAGGGGTGCTCTGACTACCTGATATCAACACCAGCCACCGGCGCATCCGTGTCAGGCTTTTTGAGCCGGCACGCTCCAGGAGTTTCTATGACTGCACAAACCCCCACGCGCGACGATTTCGCCGCAATGCTGGAAGAATCCTTCGGCGCCAACAATGATCTGGCCGAAGGCTATGTCGCCAAGGGCCTCGTCACGGGCATCGAAAAGGATGTCGCCATCATCGATGTCGGCCTCAAGGTCGAAGGCCGCGTGCCGCTGAAGGAATTCGGCGCCAAGGGCAAGGAAGGCGAACTGAAGGTCGGCGACGAGGTCGAAGTCTATGTCGAGCGCATCGAAAACGCGCTGGGCGAGGCTGTCCTGTCGCGCGAAAAGGCGCGCCGCGAGGAATCGTGGATCAAGCTCGAAGCCAAGTTCGAGGCCGGCGAGCGCGTTGAAGGTCTGATCTTCAACCAGGTCAAGGGCGGCTTCACCGTCGATCTCGACGGCGCGATCGCCTTCCTGCCGCGTTCGCAGGTGGATATCCGTCCGATCCGCGACGTTTCCCCGCTGATGCACACGCCGCAGCCGTTCGAAATCCTTAAGATGGACAAGCGCCGCGGCAACATCGTCGTTTCGCGCCGGACCGTTCTTGAGGAAAGCCGTGCGGAGCAGCGTTCGGAAATCGTCCAGAACCTCGAAGAGGGCCAGGTTGTCGAGGGTGTCGTCAAGAACATCACCGATTACGGCGCATTCGTGGATCTCGGCGGCATCGATGGCCTGCTGCACGTCACCGACATGGCATGGCGTCGCGTCAACCATCCGACCGAGCTTCTGACCATCGGCCAGAACGTCAAGGTTCAGATCATCCGCATCAACCAGGAAACGCATCGCATTTCGCTGGGCATGAAGCAGCTTGAAGCTGACCCGTGGGATGGCATTTCGGCGAAGTATCCGGAAGGCAAGAAGATTTCCGGTACGGTCACGAACATCACCGATTACGGTGCGTTCGTCGAGCTGGAGCCGGGCATCGAAGGCCTGATCCACATCTCGGAAATGTCCTGGACCAAGAAGAACGTTCACCCCGGCAAGATCCTGTCGACCACGCAGGACGTCGATGTCGTCGTTCTCGAAGTCGATCCGGCCAAGCGCCGCATTTCGCTCGGTCTCAAGCAGACGCTTGAAAACCCGTGGGAAGCCTTCTCCTTCTCCAACCCGCCCGGCACCGAAGTCGAGGGCGAGATCAAGAACAAGACCGAATTCGGCCTGTTCATCGGTCTCGAAGGCGATGTCGACGGCATGGTCCACCTTTCCGATCTCGACTGGAACCGTCCGGGCGAGCAGGTCATCGAGGAATACAACAAGGGCGATATCGTCAAGGCTGTCGTTCTCGATGTGGACATCGAAAAGGAACGCATCTCGCTCGGCATCAAGCAGCTCGGCAAGGATGCGCTGACGGAAGCGGCCGCTTCCGGCGATCTGCGCAAGGGCGCGGTGGTTTCCTGCGAAGTCATCGGCACCAATGACGGCGGCGTGGAAGTGAAGCTCGTCAACCACGACGACATCACCGCCTTCATCCGCCGTTCGGATCTGGCCCGTGACCGCGACGACCAGCGCCCCGAGCGTTTCTCGGTCGGCCAGGTCTTCGACGCCCGCGTCACCAACTTCTCCAAGCGCGACCGCAAGGTCATGCTCTCGATCAAGGCGCTGGAAATCGCCGAGGAGAAGGAAGCCGTGGCACAGTTCGGTTCGTCCGATTCGGGCGCTTCGCTCGGCGACATCCTGGGCGCGGCTCTCAAGAACCGCGACGACCAGTAAGCCTCGCTTGCTTCACGAATAGAAAAACCGCCGGGTGGCAACGCCCGGCGGTTTTTTGTTTGCCCTGATATCGGGTTTTAGGCCGAAGCGTTCTCGGCCTTTTCTTCCCGCCTGAAAGCGTAGAATGCAAGCATGATGACCACCGGCGGAGCTAGAAAACAGAGCCGGCCGACAAGTCGGTATGCAAGGGCTGCGAGCCCGCAGCCCAGCGCGAACAGGAACAGCGCCGGTATAAGTCGCTTCAGCCGGCGTTTCAGCGGTTGCTTGTCGATCGCGCCGCCGAAGAGGAGATCGGTCACGTCCAGCATGATCTGCGTTGTCGTGCCGGTCATCAGCGTGGAGGGCGGAAGGTCGGGGAGGTGGACCCGGTGCACCGCGTTCTGAATCGCCATCGCCACGACAAGCGTCATGCCGGTGGTGATTTCGCCGGCGCTGTTTGCGGCTGTCGGCAGCAGGAACACCAACGCCGCCGCTGCCGAAAACAGAACGAACTGAAGCTTAAGGAGCACGGGAATGACCGGCCGCTCATGTCGTCCAAGCCAGCGTGCGAAATAGCGCGCCGCCATGACCGAAACGCAGAAGACCGGCAGCGCCAGCGCCTTTGCCAAAAGGCCGCCGGTTCCGGTCGCTATCGCAGCGCCCAGCGTCACGAAGTTTCCTGTGACATGGGCCGTAAATAGCCCGTGGAGCGCCACGAAGCCCATCGTATCAACATAGCCGCCATTGAGGCTGAGGGCCGAAGCAAGCAGGGAACGCGACATACACCATCTCCGCCCGGACCATGACCCGTTCGATATGCGCCGGTCCGCAACGGACGCAGAGGCGGCGGACAGTATCACGTCATGCAACAGAATAGCTGTCCACGCCGCGTGAACATAGAGAGGTTAGCGGACAAGCGTAAACAGATGTTTATGCCGAACCGGCGGCATAGGAGAACGATGGACTCTCATTTTAAAAACCGCGACCGGCAAGCGCGTCGAGATCGCGATCGACGCCTGCATTCACGCCACGAGCAGCCGCTTGAGGAAGGGGGTTTCCAGCAATTTCTCGCTCTCGATACGGTTGTGGGCCACCATGCCGCTTGCGCCGAACGCGCCCTTGCGCAGAAGGTCGATCAGGCTTGCGGCGTAGGCCGCGGCGACCGAGGTCATGGCGTTGAACGGCTGATGCCTGTCGGAGCGGAAGCGCAGCGACAGAGACCGTTCGGCGGGACGGTTGCGATGCGTGCTGCGCGCCGTCAGGAACAGCAGGAGTTCGTCCTCGTCGATGACCGGCAACCCGTTCATCAGCAGGGATCGCAGCATGTCGCGGCGTGTTTTCAGACCCAGGTCGTCCAGCAGGAAGCGCATATAGTCGAGATGGCCGGGATAGCGCAGGGTCTTGAAGGTGACGTTCCGCACCCCCGCCTCCAGATAGGGCGTCAGGTCGGAAAGGCCGCGCGCGGTGGTGAAGCACTCATAGACCGTGCCGTCGAGCGTGACCTTTTCCAAATGCTCCAGCGGGTTCAGGAACAACGCCTTGCCATCCTGCACGGCTTCGCAGGCCCGGGTATATTCCTCGATCATCGCGTCGATGTCCCAGATCTGGCCGTAACCCAGCCGGTTGGTTGGGTAGCGGGGCAGCGAGCCGACCCGGATCGTCAGATCGCTGATCGTCCGGCCGGGCTCCATCAGCCCCGAGGCGATGTTGTCCACCAGCCCCGGCGCCACGCCTGCGCCCGAAAGCACCAGGCGCGTTTCGGCAAGTTTTTTCAGCAGGGAAAGGCTTTCAGGCCGCGCCGGGGAGAAATCCAGGAAATGCGCGTGTGAAGCGCCGGCAAGTTCGGCAATGCCGGAGGCAGCCCAATCAGGGGCGGCGGCAACGATCAGATCGCTGCCGCGCGCCTCGGCGGGCATCTTCTCATTCGGGCGCTGGCGCAGCGCCTTCACCGGAAGGCCGAGGGCGGCAAACGCGTCGAGCGCCTCCTCGGAAGGGTCGATGATCGTGACGTCGATATCGCCCGTGAGACATAGCGTTGCCGCAAGCGCCGAACCGACCTTGCCCGCGCCGAAGATCGCAACCTTGAACCTGTCCATGGTCTACCCCCTGAAGCGGGAAACGAAGGCCTGAAGCCTCGGATTTTGCGGATTGAGGATCACCTGGTCGGGCGAGCCGGTTTCCGCGATCACGCCCTGATCCAGGAACAGAACCCGGCTCGAGACATCGGCGGCAAAGGCCATTTCGTGGGTCACGATCGCCATGGTCATGCCGTCTTCGGCGAGCTTGCGGATAACGGCGAGAACCTCGCCCACCAGTTCGGGGTCAAGTGCACTCGTCACCTCGTCGAGCAGCAGCACCTCCGGCTCCATCGCCAGCGCGCGGGCAATCGCGACGCGCTGTTTCTGGCCGCCGGAAAGGTGATTGGGGTAGGCGGCGTGTTTTTCGGCGAGACCGACCTGGGCCAGAAGGTCCATTGCGTGCGCGATGGCCTCCTTCTTCGGCTTGCGGCAGACGATCACCGGCCCTTCGATGACGTTTTCCAGCACCGTCTTGTGCGGAAACAGATTGAAATGCTGGAACACCATGCCGACATGGCGGCGAAGCGTGCCGATCCCGATCTTGTCGCCGGCATCGCGGAAGCTTGCGCCGACATCGCACCCGCGAAAGCGGATCGTGCCGCCGGTGGGCGTCTCCATCACGTTGAGGCAGCGGATGAAGGTGGACTTGCCGGACCCCGAGGGGCCGATCAGGGCAACCACTTCGCCGCGCGTCAGGGTCAGGTCGATCCCCTTCAGGACCTCGTGAATGCCGTAGCTTTTCTGAAGGCCGGCAGCTTCGAGAACCGGCGCGCCGGTCTGGCTTTGCTGTGTCATGTTCATCTTCCTTCCCTCAGTCGCTGACCCTGAGCCGTTTTTCAAACCAGTCCGCGGCCTGCATCAAAGGCAGGAGCACGACGATGTAGAGCACGGCCATGACCGTGTAGGATTCCAGCGGCCGGTAGGTCTGCCCGTTCACCACCGCGGCCATATAGGCGAGGTCGGCAACCGAAATGACCGAGACGAGCGAGGTGTTCTTGAACTGGATGACCGACTGGTTGATGAAGGACGGCAGCACCCGTTTCAGCGCCTGCGGCAGGATGATCCGGCGCATCGACTGGAACGGGCTCATGCCGATGGCGGCCGCCGCCTCGCGCTGGCCCTTGTCGATCGACACGATCCCGCCGCGGAAGATCTCCGCGTAGAAAGCGCCGACATAGAGCGACAGGGTCAGCATGGCCGCGAACCGGTTGTCGATATTGACGCCGATCAGGAGCGGGAAGGCGTAATAGAACCACAGCAGTTGCACCAGAAGCGGGCTGCAGCGGAAGATTTCCTGATAGATCCGCCCGATCCAGTTGAACACCCTGAACCGCGACAGCCGGGCCGCGCAGGTGATGAAGCCGAGGATCACGCCGAAAAAGATCGATCCGAACGTGTAGACGATGCTGATCCCGAGCCCGTACAGGAACAGGTCGCGATACTGCCATACCGAATGAAAATCCCAGTTATACTGCATCACCTTGCTCCCTGGCTGTCACATCGATGCCCTGTTCGGGCCGAGCACCCGCAACACTGCTCTTGATGCCATTCTCTGTTCATTTCGGTTCCCCTCGTTATGGTGAAGTCCGGCTCCTCCCGAGACGGAGAGCCGCTCCTGCCGTTCGTGTCCGGCGCGCTGAACCGGCATTCTGTTAGCCGTTACCGCGCGCCGGGCAATTGTCCTTGCGCAAGTCCGGACCGAAAACAGGCGGTTTTCCGTCTGGCTGCCGCGATGCCTCAGCGCGCACCGAGCACGCTTGAGGCCGCCGATGTATAGCGGTTCAGGATGCCGGCGAGACGCTCGCGGTTGGCATCAGAGACCGGCACCATCGGCAGGCGCATTTCCGGGCCTGAAAGGTTGTTCAGCGCCAGCGCCGCCTTGACGGGGCCGGGATTGCTCTCGACGAACATCCCGTCGGTGAGTTCGGCCACCAGATCGTGCAGCGCAAGCGCATGGGCGGTATTGCCCTCATGCCAGGCCCTGACCATGGCGACCATTGATTCCGGCGCAACATTGGCGACGACGGAGGTGACGCCGACCGCGCCGAGCGACAGGAACGGCAATGTCAGCCCGTCATCGCCCGAATGCACGATCAGCTCGTCGCCGCAGGCGCGGCGCAGTTCGCTGACCCGGGCCGCGGAGCCGCCGGCCTCCTTGATGGAGAAGATGTTGGCGTGGTTGCGCATCAGCGTCGCGCAGGTTTCGGCTGCGATCTCGACGCCGCAGCGGCCGGGCACGGAATAGAGCATGACGGGCAGGGCGGTCGCCTCGGCCACCGCGCCGTAATGGGCAATCAGGCCCGCCTGGGTCGGCTTGTTGTAGTAGGGCGTGACGACGAGCACGGCATCGGCGCCGGCCGCTTCGGCGCGGCGGACCTTTTCGACCGCCTTCTTGGTGTCGTTGGCGCCGGCGCCTGCCATCACAAGCGCGCGGCCCTTGGTTTTCTCGACCGTGCGGGCAATCAGCTGATCGGCCTCGTCGTCGGAAAGGGTTGCGGCCTCGCCGGTGGTGCCGACGGGTACGAGGCCGGCGACGCCGGCCGCGATCTGTCGCTCGATCAGCGCATCGAAGGCGTCAAAATCGATCGCTCCATCACGAAACGGGGTGACGAGGGCGGTGAAAACGCCGGTAAAGCGGCTCCTGAGTTCGTTCATTGTCTTCTCCTCTGATTGGGTTTTCACCGGGCCGCAAGGCTGTCGGCGAGTGCATAGCGGCGGGGTTCGCGATGACCGGAGCTCAACCACTGGGCCGCGGTAATGGCGCCCTCGGCATAGGCCGAGAGCGTGTGAACCTGGTAGGTGAAACGGGCCTCCGCCGAACCGAGATCGAAGCTGACGGTGTTGATGCCGACGGTATCGCCTTCGCGGAACACGGTGATCGGCGTCTTTGCCGCGGCAAAGCCCATGACCGCGCTTCTCGCCTCCTCGATCTGTCCCGCAAGCAGTTTCGATGTCCCCGAAGGCTCGGCCTTTTTGCGGGTATGATAGGTCTCGGTTACACGCGGCTCGCCCTCCGGCATCATCCGGGCAAAGCCCAGAACGTTCAGGCGGAAGGCCTCGAAACCACGGGCGAAATTCGCGCTGATCAGCATCGGCCGGTGGGCGCAGCAGGCCGACAGGCGAGCATCGTCCTCGGCAGAGAAACCAGTGGTGCCGATGACCACCGGTATGTTCTTCAGGCCAATGGCGTCCTGCAGCGCCATGCTCGCCTGAGGCGTCGAAAAATCGATGATGACGTCGCAATGGCTCTTCATCGCCGCGTCCGCGGGGCGGTATTCAATGCTGCTGCCGGCGACAGGCTTGCCGACAAGCTTAGAACCCGGCGACACCATGGCCGCCGCAAGCTCAAGGCCGGGATTGGAGACGATCAGCTCCACGAGACTGGTTCCGACACGGCCCGAAGCGCCGAGTATTCCGATACGCATTATGCTCTCCTCAGTCGATCACGACCTTCTGTTCCGACATTTCCCGGATGGCGACGCGCACGCCCTCGCGGCCGAGGCCGGAGCGCTTGATGCCGCCGAAGGGCACATGCTCGGCGCGGAAATCGGGCCCCTCATTGATCATCACGCCGCCAACGGCGAGGTTGCGGGAAAACATCCGGATCAGGGCGTGGTCGTTGGTGAAGACGCCGGCCTGCAGCCCGTACTCCCCTGCATTGACCTCGGCGATCGCCTGGCCGGCATCGGTGAAGCGGCGGATCGCGATCACGGGACCGAAGGTCTCCTCGGCGATGACCGGGGCATCGACGGCGACATCGGTCAGAACGGTCGGTGCGAAAACGGTGCCATCATGATTACCGCCGGCAAGCAGCCGGGCCTTGCCGGCGCTGACCGTCGCCTCGATCCTTTCGGCGACCATGCGGGCCGCAGGAAGGTCGATCACGGTGCCCATGTCGGTGTCGTCACGCGCGGGGTCACCGAATTCGATGGCGTCCACGGCGGCCATCAGTCTGTCGGTGAAAGGCTTTTCAATATCGGCGTGGAGGTAAAGTTTCTTGACGGCAGCGCAGCTCTGTCCGGCAATCTCGAATCGGTGCCCGATCGTGGTGGCGACGGCGCGGTCGAGATCGGCATCGGGCAGGACGAACAGCGGGTCGTTGCCGCCAAGCTCCATCAGGCATCGCACCAGGCCGCTTGCGTTCTTCAGCGCCAGACCGGCAGCCGGGCCGCCGGTGAACGAAAGAAGATCGATCGGCGCGCGGGCAAGGGCAAGCGCTGCCTCAGCCCCGCCATTGACGACCTGGAACAGGTCCTCCGGCCAGCCCGCCTTGCGGGCCAGTTCGCAGAGCCTGTTGGCCGCAAGCGGTGCCTTCGGCGAAGGCTTGGCGACCACCGCGTTGCCGGCGGCAATCGCCGGGCCGAGCTTGTGGCAGAGAAGATTGACCGGATAGTTGAAGGGCGTGATCGCGCCAACCACGCCGACAGGCTCATAGGTGACGGTCGCAAGCCGGTCGGCGCCGCCCTCGACGATGGCGCAGTGCAGCGCCTCGCCGTCGAGGAAGGTCGCGGCGTCGCCAGAAAGCTTCAGCGTGTTCTGGGCGCGACGGATTTCGTTGCGGGCCTCCCTTATGGTCTTGCCCATTTCCGAGGACACGAGGCGCGCCAGGTTCTCCGCATCAGCGGCTATCTCGGCGGCAAGCGCGTTCAGTAGCGCGCGCCGCGTGGCTGGCGTCGAGAACCGGAAGGCGCGGGCGGCGGCCTTGGCGTTGATCACGGCGGCGTCGATCTCCGCCGGCGTGTTCACGCAGAGCTCGCCCACCGGCGCGCCGGAAAACGGGTTGCGGACGGAAATCGTTTCTGTTTTCGGCAGGATCGCCGCCTGTGCCTGTGCCATGGGTGCCTCACTGGTCTTTCGGTTCAATTGGGGAGTGTGCCGCGGTGATCATCGCTTCGATCGCGACCGGGCGGACCGGCCATCGCCTGCCGGCCAGGTTTTTGGCCGCGGGGACAGTTTGGTCCGGTCTGAGTTCGGCCATCAGCGCTGCGGTATTGTGGGCGCAGAACCGGCCCTGGCAGGCGCCCATGGCGAAGCGGCCATTGTGCTTGATCTCGCGCTCGGACGGCGCATCGACGCCAAGCACGAGCCGTTTCAGGTCCCCCGTCGTCTTGCCTTCGCAGCGGCAGAGGATCGTGTCATCCGGCAGCGCCGCAAGCGATTGAGCGCCCGCCGCCGGTGCGAAAATCCGGTCGAGCACCGCCTGCGCCGCGCGCATGCGCGCCAGCATTGCTTCGGGCCTTGGCGCCTGTCCGGAAAGCGCCGCAATTACCTGGCCCGCGGCCTTGCGGCCGTCGGCTTCGGCGGCGATGCTGCCCAGCGCCTCGCGCCCGTCGCCGGCATGGAGGATCAGGGGGTGGTTGGGAGAAGGCTGGCCTTCAGGCGGCAATGCGAAATCATTGGGCCGGATACCCTCATGGAGGCCAACGCGATCCGCGACGATTTCCCGGCTGCGGCCATTCCGCCCGGCAAGCGTGACGACAAGCCCCTCGTCGGTCCGGCGGATATCGCGCACCGTTGTCGCCTGCAGGACCGGGATCCGCCGGGCAAGGAGCGTCGCCATATAGCCGAGGGATTCCATCAGCAATCGGGGGAACTGGAAAAGCGCAAGGCCGGCGGATACCGCCCTGAAGGGCGCGCCCGCCTCGACGACGGCGACCGGCGGATTGCCGAGCCGCGCCATCTGTGCCGCAACGGCCATAAGGAGCGGGCCGTTTCCAGTGAGCAGAACGCGGCCCTGCGGCGGCCGTCCGGTTTCCTTCATCATCACCTGCAGGCCGCCGGCGGTGGAAACGCCGGGCAGGTGCCAGCCCGGACGCGGCAGGACCTTCTCGACCGCGCCGGTCGCGATGATCACCGCCTTGGGCTGCCGCGTTTCGATACGTCCCGTCCGGCGGTTCTCGGTCACCACCCAGCCATCGCCGTCGACCGCGATAAAAACCTGTTCATGGTGGATCGGAATGTTTTCGGCGGCCTGTCTCAGCCGCGCGAAACGTGCCTTGGCCGCGCGCGGCTGGGCAACCGGCGTGACGCCGTCGATGGGCTGGCGGAAGATCGCGCCGCCGATCGTCGGCCGCTGTTCGATGATCTCGACCGAAATGCCGGCGCGCTTCAGCGTGGCGGCGGCAGACAGTCCCGCCGGACCGGCGCCGATGACGAGCACGTCTATCGCGGGTTCAGACATAGCCGCCCTCCATGCTTTCCACCTGCATGCCCTGGCGGGCAGGGGTCAGGCAGGTTTCGCGCACGATCCCGTCAACCCGCGCGACGCAGCCCTGGCACGCGCCGATGCCGCAGAAATAGCGGGTCGGCTGCCCGAGCCCGTCGGCGCCAAGCTGCGTCACGCCTTCGGCAACAAGAGCGGCCGCGATGGTTTCGCCCGGGCGGAAGGCGACTTCGCGCCCCATGAAGAAGAATGTCCCCCGGTTCATGCCGCCACCTCGCAGATGCCGAAGCGGGCGGGATCAAACGGACTGATATCGATCGATGGACGCTCTCCGGTGACCAGTTCGGCGATCGTCCTGCCGGTGACCGGACCGAGACAGATGCCATCACCTTCAAAGCCGGTGGCGATGAAGCCGTTTTCGATGCCGGGCAGCCTGCCGATCAGCGGCAATCCATCGGAAACCGCGGTGCGCGCGCCGGCAAAGGCCCTGAGAAGCCGCAGCCGGGCAAGGCCAGGCACCAGCGCGACGGCGTCGCTCAGGATGCGGGACACCGCCTCGAGATCGTTGACCTTGCGGTCGCCAAAGGCTTCGCGCGTGCCGCCGATCAGAAATTGCCCCGTCTCCAGCGGATCGATGACAAGGCCGAAGCCGCGTCCGGGCCGGGCGGCTTCGCCGCTGCCGGAACGCTTGGAAAGCAGATATCGGCCCGACATGATCGCGCCGGGCATGGAGGCGTTGAGGGCGAAGGCGCGTTCGGTCACGAGCAATTGCCCTTTGCGCGGAATGAGTCCGGCGCCGACATTGACGAGACGCTCGGAGCCGGAACCGGCGCAGATGACGACGGCGTCGGCGGAGAGAAACCCGTTGTCGGTCTCAACGCCCTCGACCCGTTCGCCATTGCCGGCAAGCCGCAGCCGGCTGGCGCGGGTGTTGCGATGCACGGCGATGCCGGCGGCTCCGATCAGCCGGTGAACGATCCGGTAGCCGATCGCGTGTCCCTCCGCATGGACTTCGACGGCGAGCGAGGCGCTGTCGGAAAGCGCCGGAAAGCGCCGGCGCAGTGCGCAAGCGTTGAGATGCTCCACGCTCACGCCGGCGGATGAGAGGGCCGCCGCATGCGCCTCGAGCACCGTGCATTCTTCCGCGCTGGAGGCGATGATGAAGGTCGAGCGCTGCTTGAACAGGCCGGCGAACAGCCCGTCTTTCGCAAGCCTGCGGTAAAGCGCAATGCCCTCCAGGGCCGTCGTCATCATCGGACCGGGACGCTTGCTGGCCACGGAGACCGCGCCATCGGCAGCGCCGGTCGCCTCCGCCGCCGGCGCGCTGCTGTCGATCAGCGTGACGCGGACGCCCTTTTTCGCCAGAAAATAGGCGGTCGCCGCGCCGACGATGCCGGAGCCGATGACGATGGCGGATGGTGAGGAGCGGGCATGCATTTGGTTTGACCGGTATGATGACGTTCGATATCGGTCATATTGACGGCTGTCGGCTTCGGGCGTCGATACAAGAGAATGGCCTTCAAAGGTCATGTTTTTTGTATCAGGCTTGCGGCCGGCCACCCCTTAAAAGAGAAGAAAGGGGATTTTCGCGATGGCAAAGATCAGTCTTACGCTGGTGCAGACATTCTATCATGTGGCGCGCTACGGCTCCTTCTCGGCGGCGGCGCGCGAGTTGAACCTGTCCTATCAGTCCGCCGCCAACCACGTGCGACGGCTTGAGCAGATACTGAAGAACAAACTGATCGAATCCGAACAGGGCGCCAAGCGCATCTCGCTCACGCCGCGCGGCCGCGCCCTGTACAATCTGTTGCATCCCGAACTCGACATCATGCTGGAGCGGCTGACGACGCTGATCGAGAACCAGCGCTCCGCGCTAAGGGTAGGCATGCCGCAGGCGATCTTCTTCTATCTGTTTCCCAAGGTTCTGGCCCGCTTCCGAGAGGCTTTTCCCGAGATGGAGTTTTCCGTCTACGAACGCGATACGGTGTTGGCCGAACTGGTCAAGAACGGCAGCCTCGATGTCTGCATCTCGGAACGCTATTTCGGCGACCCGGTCGTGCCGCAGCGCATGCTCGGCAGCTACCGGCTCTCACTTGTCTTCCCGCGCGACTGGGGCGATGTGCCGGCGCAGGAGGATATTCCGGCCTGGGCCGCGGACAAGCCGTTCGTCACCTATGAACCCGGGCAGACACTGCGCAATGTCTCGGTCGATTTTCTCGGCCGCGAGGGCAGGGCGGTTCATCCCGCGATTTCGACCTCGGGCAGTTCCAGCGTGAAGCTGTGCGTTGAAGAAGGGCTCGGCTTTTCCATCATTCCCTCATGGTGCGTGGCCGCCGATGACGAGAAAATCGCCTCGCTCCGCCTGACCAGCCTGCCGGAAATCCGGGTCTATTTCGGCAGCGCCGGATTCCTGCAAACCCACCCCATGGTCCAGCAGCTATACGAGGATTGCCAGCGCGAGCTGGTGGGTCCGGTTCTCGACCCGCCGAGCGGCGATATCCTGCCGCCTCTATGACCCGAACATACAAAAAAGCGCACAAGCGCCGTCTTTTCTCTAGCATTGCCTGGATCGGCTGAGCCGCTAGCCTGTTCCCGGACGTGGCCGATGGGGGTTGCGGTTCGAAAAAACGATCAATCCGGGGAATTATGGAGATCTCTCAATGAACTTGTTTGCCAAGATCTGTGGCGTGACGGCGGTGGCGCTTTCGCTGTTCTCAGCCTCCGCCAGCGCCGACACGGTCAGCGACATCCGCGAACGCGGCAAGCTGCGCATTCCGGCGATCCTGAACGAAGTGCCCTATTTCAACAAGGACCCGCGCACGGGGGAATGGACCGGCTTCGTTATCGATATGGCGTCGGACATCGCCAAGACGCTTGATGTCGAGCTGGAAGTGGTGGAATCGAGCTGGTCCAATGCCATTCTGGACGTCCAGAGCGGCAAGGTCGACATGGCCTTCGCCGTCACCGCGACGCCGGTGCGCGCGCTGTCGGTTTCGTTTTCCGACCCGACCTATTACAACAGTTTCGTGCTGATCTCCGCCGATGAAGCGCTTGCGGGCAAGAGCTGGAACGAGCTCAACGATCCGCAATACACCTTCGCCGTTGATCTCGGCTCCGCGCAGGATCTGATAGCGCAGCAATATCTGCCGAAGGCCAATATTCTCCGCTTCAAGACCCGCGATGAGGCGATCGTCGCCGTCACCACCGGCAAGGCGCAAGGCCTGATCAACACCATGCTCAACGGGCTGGTGATCTCCAAGAAGGCTGCAAGCGTCGGCAGCGTCAAGGTGCCGACCCCGGTCCTGTCCACGCCTTCGGTGATTGCCGTGAACTACGGCGCGGACGAGACCTTCAAGAGCTTCGTATCCGCCTGGGCCGAGTATAACCGCCGCATCGGCAACAACCAGACCTGGATTCTCAAGAGCCTCGAGCCGTTCGGCATCTCGTTGACCGACATGCCCCCCGGCTTCGGCTTCGGCGGCTGATCGGGACCACGGATTGCCGTCCATTTCAGCAGACGGAAAGACGCCCGGCGCGTGTGCCGGGCGTTTTTTGCGTGCGGCCGTTCGCCAGCCGGATGGAGGAGAGGGGGCGATGCCCTGCAGCTCTTTTGCGCCGCGTTCGACGGGACGCTGGTGTCCATGCGCGTGGCGTGTCGCGCTGATTAGCCATGGCTGGCGAGTAGCTGACGTCTGAGCGTCACGGGCGTCCTCGTGCATCCCGAAGTTCAGCGCCTACCTTCGCCGGGCGACGGCCAAGTGGTGAGAAATTGCAGGGTTGAGGCTTCAGTTGCGTTCGATATGGGTCATGAGGGTCTCGACGAACCGGTCGGCGCTCTCCTTGTGAGGTGCGCCTGGTTGTATGACGAAGTAGGGGTTTGGGGCGGGGACCTCGATATCCAGCAATCGCACCAGTGCGCCGCTGCGAAGGTCGTCGGCGCACAGGATCGAGGTGCCGACCGCGATCCCGCATCCTCGTCTTGCAGCCTGGAGCGACACCGCGGCATTGGGGAAAAAGATCTGCTGGGCGAATTGCAGCGGTTGCGATGACGACGCCATGCTGAGCAGACGCATCCAGTCGGCGCCCTTGTCGGCATGCAGGGCAATGCAGCGGGCAAGGTCGGACGGCGTCTTGATATCCCATTCATATCTCAGTTCCGGGCGACCGACCGGGAAATAGATTTCGTCGCCCAGGATTGCCTCGCGCGTGCCGGGGACCGGGCGTTCGCCGTAGGAAATGATGACGTCCATGCTGTCGTCAGCCATGTCGATCGTGAAGACCCGCACCGTCATCAGCGGATATTGCTCACAGAACAGCTTGATGATCGACGGAAGGCGCGAGCCGGCGAAGGCGGGCGCGCATGCTATCCTCAGCTCGCCGTCCATGCCGGAATCCGAAGACAATGACTGGCATGCCCGTTCCATATCCCGGAAGACATTGCTCAGCCGGCTGTAGAGCGACGCGCCTGCGGATGTCAGCGCCAGGGTGCGCTTGCTGCGGACGATCAGGGTTTCGCCCAACTCCTCTTCCAGTCGCCGGATCTGGTACCGCACAGCGCCATCGGTCACATTGAGCTGGGCGGCTGCAGCGGAGACACCGCCGCTGCGGGCAACTTCATGGAAAGCCTTCAGCGCTGTCAGATTGAGCATTGTTTCCACTTTTTTGGAAATTGATTTAACATATCTCAGCAATATTATTCGCTTGCGTCAATTTATCTCGCGAATAATCTTTCTATAAGAAAAAAACGACCGATGGTCCGGGAAGCCGGCCTTCGGTACGGAAGGGGATCATAAAGCGGAGCTTCAGCGTCGTGCGCGATCGACGGTCTCAAAGGTGTGCATGAGTGCGACGTCTCGAACGCAGGAAAGGCGTTTGACGGAGCCATGCCAACAACGGACATCGGTCAGGAGACGCGCCTCTTTCTGACGACTTCCTTCAATCTGATTTCGGGCGCGGCGAATGCGCGGAGCCCGGCATTTTCGGCTGGTGCTTGCGCACCATAAGGCGCCGCCCACATCGAAGTGACGATGTCCGGGGCCGGACGGAGCCACCGGGCCGAGAAATAGTATTGACGTCCGATAGCGAAAGGAATGAGGCTATGAAACGCTTTGCCGGAGTACTCTTCATCAGTTTCCTCGGCGCCGCGGCCGCACCCGCCACGGCAACCGAGATTACCGCCAGTATCTGGTTCCCGGACACCTATCCGCTGGCCAGGGATGGCTACATGGCCCTGTCCGAGACGCTTGAGGAAAAATCCGACGGCGAACTGACCATGAAGGTTTTCACCGGCGACTCGGTTCTGCCGCCGGGCGCGCATCTGTCCGGCCTGCGTGACGGGATTGTCGACATGACCTATCATGCCGGAACCTACACCCCGTCGGATCTTCCGCCTGACAATGTGCTTGCGGCGCTCGGGATTTCCTACAATGACAGTATGGTGCTGACGGCGGCGGTCGCCGATTTCTATCTCAACGACGCCGAGATGCAGGCGATGTTCGACAGGCACGGCATCGTCTTTCTCGGCAGCTACGCCTCGCCATCCTATGTGCTGATGTGCAACACGCCCGTCGTCACGCTCGACGATATCGCGGGCAAGAAGATCAGGATGCCGAGCCCGGTGCATGCCGCCTGGGCGGCCTCGGTGGACGCCGTGGCGGTGAACGTCCCGTCTTCCGAGATGTTTACCGGGCTTGAAAAGGGGCAACTCGACTGTGCCGCCAATTCGCCGAATGACCTGAAGACGCGCTCCCTTTGGGACGTGGCGAAGGAAGTGACGCTTCTGGATCTCGGCCAGTATTTCGCCGGCTGGCAGTACGCCATGAACAAGCCGGCCTGGTCCGGGCTTTCGCTGGAAGAGCGGCAATTGCTGGTCGACAGCATATCCGACAATCTCGTTGATATGACCCATGCTTTCGAGGTCTCGGTTGACGAGGCTCTCACTGAGGCCAAGGATCACGGCGTCACGCTCCACGAACCGGGCGAGGGGCTGACCGATGAGCTCCACACCTTCATCGAAACGGATGTCGAACCGATGGCGATCGACGTCGGCGAACGCCTTGGCGTTCAGGATCCCCAGTCCCTGATCGACCGGTTTGAGACAACGCATGAGAAGTGGCGGCAACTGCTTGCCGATGTCGACCGCGATGATACCGATGCTCTCAAGACAATCTTCCGCGAGCAGATATTCGGAAACATCGATGTCTCGACCTACGGCACGAATTGAGGCGTAATATCAGGGACAGAAGACCAGGACCGAGGACCAGCGCATGATATTGCGATCGATTAAACGCCTTGCCATGCTGCTGGCCGTTCTTGCGCTCGCAAGCCTGTTCTTCATGATGCTTCAGACCGTGATCGATGTGCTGGCCAGCAATCTCGCCGGCCGGCCCATCGCCGGAAACCTCGAGATCATCTCGGTCTATCACATGGTGCTCGTGGTCTTCCTCCCGCTCGCCTTCGTCGAGCGGAACAACGAGCATATCACCGTCGACCTTCTCTATAATGCCTTGCCCGCGCGGCCGCGGCGCTGGGTCCTGGTCGCAGGCTATGGCGTCACGGCCTTCTTCTTCGGTCTTCTCGCCTGGCAGACCGGCGCGGACGCGCTGCGGTCTTTCCAACTCAACGAAATGATCATGGGCGCGGTCTATGTGACGATCTGGCCGGCGAAGCTGGCCCTGCCGATCGGCTTCGCCGCCGCATGCCTCATGGTTCTCGCGAATGCCTATCAGGCGGCGACCGATCCCGACTACGACCCGTCGCCCGCCGCTCCGGAAGAAACCGGCACGTAAACAGGGACAATAATGGACAATCTGACGATCGGTTTTCTAGGCTTGGGCGCCGGGTTTATCCTGCTGCTGTTGCGGGTGCAGATTGGCGTCGCGCTCGGACTGGTCTCCTTCATCGGCATTGCCGTCTTGCTCAACATGCGCGCGGCGCTGGGCATGCTTACGGCTGTTCCGTTCAACTTTGTCGGCGACTGGAATCTGACGGCCATTCCGATGTTTCTCCTCATGGGATTTGTCGCCTCGGAGACGGGAATTTCGGCCAGTCTTTTCCGCGCCATGCGGATACTGCTCGCCTGGTTGCCGGGCGGTCTTGCGGTGGCAAGCGTCGGGGCGTGCGCGATGCTCTCGGCAGCGTCCGGTTCCAGCGTCGCCACATCGTCCGCCTTCGCGCGCATCGCGACGCCGGAAATGCTGCGCTACCGTTATGACGCGGGGCTGGCGACCGGCGTGATCGCCGCCGCCGGCACGCTCGGCTCCCTGATCCCGCCGAGCATTCTGATGGTACTGTACGGATATCTCGCCGAGGTTTCGATCGCGAAGCTGTTCATGGCCGGATTTCTGCCGGGGCTTCTTTCGGCCGCGATGTTCATTGCCATGATCGTCATCCGCTGCTGGCTCAATCCGCGCCTGGCACCCGCCGTCTCCGAGACCTTCAGCCGTCGCGACCTTATCGATGCCATAAAGGACATCTGGGCGCTGCCGACCATCATCGTCGGCGTTCTCGCCGGCATCTTCATCGGTCTGTTCAGTCCGACGGAGGCCGGCGCGGTCGGCGCAATGCTGGCGATCGGCCTGGGCGCGATGCGGCGTTCGTTGACATGGCAGTCGCTCTATCGCAGCGGGCTTGCGACGCTGTCCAGCACGGCGGGCATTTTCATGGTGGTGATCGGCACGACGCTGCTCGGCAAGTTCATGACGCTCAGCGGCGTCCCGAACTATATCGCGTCCTCCTTGCTGGCGTTCGGCTCCTCCGATCTGCTCGTGATCGCGATGGTTGCCGTGCTGTACCTGATCCTTGGCTGCTTTCTCGACTCCATCGGCATCATGCTTCTGACCATGCCGATTATCCTGCCGGTTGTGCGCGACTCCGGAATCGAGCCAATCTATTTCGGCATCATACTGGTGAAGCTCCTGGAAATCGGGCTGGTCACGCCGCCCGTGGGTCTCAACGTCTACATTGTCAAGGCGGCGCTGGGCGACAGGGTGGGGCTCGTCTCTATTTTCCGGGGCGTGAGCTGGTTTGTCGCCGTCGACCTGATCACGTTGATCCTGCTGATCGGCTTCCCGATCATCACGCTCTATCTTCCGTCGCTGATGTCATAGTGACCGCAGCGGACGTCGTCAGGAATCGAAGCCCACGCCGAAGGCATCGAGCATTTTGTTGAATGCCGAGCGCCGTCCGGTTTCGTCTTCGCGCGCCAAACCGTGCTGGGCCATGCGGATGCCGAGCCAGCGGAACGGTTCGGGCGGGAAGGGGAAGGGAGGCCGGCGAAGCATTGCCAGCTTGGTCCGCTCCGTCTCTCGTCCCTGTAGCAGATCGAGCATCGTGAGAGCCGCAAACCGGGTCGCCGAAACGCCCTGGCCGGTGAACCCCATCGCATAGGCGACGCGGCCGGCATGGGCCGTTCCCGCAAAGAAGGTGGTGCGCGCGGAGGTATCGATCACGCCGCCCCAGGCATGCGTCACGGAGACATGCGAAAGCGAGGGCAGGGCGCGGACGAAATTGTTCGCAAGCCGGTCGAAGCTTTCGCTTTCCGTCAGAAAGGCTTCGTCCCGGCGCGACCCGTAGTGATATACCGCATCATAGCCGCCCCAGAGGATGCGGTCGTCCGCGGTCTTGCGGACATAGTGGAACTGGTTGCCGCAGTCGGCGATGCAATGCCGCTCAGTCCAGCCGATCGACGCCAGTTCGTCCGCCGCAAGCGGCCGTGTCACGATCGCGTAGTCGAAGATCGGGATGGCTGCGGAGCGGAGGCGTTTCAGCAACGGCGGCGCGGCATTGGTGGCAAGGACGACCTGTGCTGCGCGAATAACGCCACCCGGCGTTTCCAGCTCGACGCCACCTGCATCGTCGCGCACCGCGGTGACCGGCGTGTTTTCGTGGATTGCAACGCCCCTCGCGAGTGCGACGCGGCGGAGCTCTGCTACCATCTTGCCGGGGTTGAGGACGGCGTAGTTCGGCTCGTACAGACCGGCGGAATAGACCGGCGAGTTGAAACGTTCCCTGAGCGCGTCCCCGGTCAGCAGCTCGCTCTTGATGCCGAAGCGGCTGTAGAGCTCGGCCTGTGTCTGCAGTCCCTCGATCTGCCACGGCTTTTCCGCGACCGTCACTTTCCCCTTGCGTTCGAACTCGACCGACATCCCGAATTCGGCAAGGTCGGCCTCGAAGCCATCCAGATTGGCGCGCCCGAATGCCACGAGCGCGTCGGCCTCGGCCGGCCAGCGCTTCACGGCATTGCCCACGCCATGCGAGATCGAGGGCGCGCAAAAGCCGCCATTGCGGCCGGACGCGGCGTTGCCGCAGGCGCCGGCCTCGACCAGCACGATCTGGGCATCCGGCAGGCGACGGCGTGCCTCAAGTGCCGCCCACAGCCCCGTGAAGCCGCCGCCGACAATGGCGAGGTCACAGGTCGTGTCGGCATCAAGGGCCGGACATTGCGGCTGCTCGCCTACCGTGTCGCGCCAATAGGGCCTTCGTGCGGCGGTTTTCAAGGTGTCGCGAATGCCGGAAGCGACCGTGCCTGTGTCTTTCATTCCGAGGCTCCAAGATACCAGCCCCAATGTTCACGGTGGTCGAAGCGCGTGACCTGCTTGGTTTCAAAATATGCATCGAAGCCCGCGCGGCCGAGTTCGCGGCCGATGCCGGACATCTTGTAGCCGCCCCAGGGCGCCTGGACGAAGGTCGGCTGTGAACAGTTCACCCAGACAATGCCCGCCCGCAGTTTCGCGGCGACGCGCTCGCAACGCTCCAGGTCGTCCGACATCACGGCCGCGGCAAGACCGTATCGGCTGTCGTTTGCGAGGACGAGCGCTTCTTCCTCCGTGTCAAAGGCGTTGACGCAGACGACGGGACCAAAAACCTCCTCCCGCCAGATATCGGAATCCGTGGGTACGTCCGCAAAGATCGTGGGTGTCAGATAATAGCCGCGTTCAAGGCCCTCCGGACGGTCGCCGCCGGAGACCAGACGCGCGCCGGTGCGCTTGCCTGCCGCGATGGCGGCGCGCACCTTGTCATATTGACCCTGCGAGACCAGCGGGCCGAGCTTGACGCCGGGCGTTGCCCCCGCGCCGATCGTGATCGCCTCCGCAGCGTCGCGCAGGCGGTCCAGCAGCCGCGCGTATTTCGGCCGCTGCACCAGTATGCGCGAGGTTGCCGAGCACACCTCGCCCTTGTTCCAGAAGATGCCGAACAGGATCCATTCGACGGCCTTTTCGATGTCGCAGTCGTCGAAAATGACAAAGGGCGACTTGCCGCCGAGTTCCAGGGAGACGGTCCGGATGCCGGCGCTGGCCGCCTGCATGACCTTGCGGCCGGTCGCGACCGAGCCGGTGAATGCAACCTTGTCGACGAGCGCATGGTCGGCAAGCGGCTGGCCGGCCGCCGGCCCCGTGCCGGTGACGAGGTTGAAAACGCCGGCGGGAAGCCCGGCCGCATCGATGATCCGCGCAAGCTCATGACAGGAAAGCGAGCAGAGTTCAGACGGTTTCAGCACGATGGTGCATCCGGCGGCAAGCGCCGGCGCAACCTTCCAGACCGCCATCAGCAGCGGAAAATTCCAGGGCGTTATGGCGGCGACCACGCCGAGCGGTTCGCGCACGATCTTCGAGTGGAAGCGGGCATCGCCGACATCGACCTCTTCCTGCGGACGCGCTGCGTCGTTCTCGGCAAGGTCGGCATAATAGTCGAAACAGAAGGCTGCATCGGCGACGTCCCATTCCGCTTCGGGCAGCGGCTTACCATTGTCGCGGACTTCCAGAAGCGCGATCTCCTTCAGCCGCGCGCGGATGCCCTCGGCGATCCGCCGTAGCGCGGCGGCGCGTTGCCTGCCGTCAAGGCTGGACCATTCTCCGGCGTCGAATGCCCGCCGCGCCGCGCGCACGGCGCTGTCGATATCGGCTGCCTGTCCGGCTGCGATCTCTGCGAATGGCTCCTCGGTGGCGGGGTCAATCGCCGGAAAGTAGCCCGCCTCGGACGGGGCGGTAAACATGCCGTCAATGTAAAGACTGGTCCTGTCCATCGAAACTTCCTTGTCACTTGCCTGCGGCGGGAATGCCGGCGCGCGTCGCTCGGCGGCGCCGCCGCCCTCCTTCAGGCCTTCAGCAGATCGAGAAGAGCCGTCCGTTGTCGGGTGTCTGCCATAGGCCACGGGAGGAGTGCGGCTGCCTTCCGGCGGTCGGGCGGTTGTCCTGCAAACTGCCCGGCCTCTGCTCAATACCCGTCACGAGGGTACAACCAGGAATTCAGCTGACGCAAATCAATAAACTTGCCGATCAACGTTAAAGGATTTGACGCAACCAGGGGGCTTCACCGCCATTCCCGACTTGGTCCGGCCGCGACCGCGCGGTTGCGCGGACCGCACCTGAAACCGCTTTCATCTTAGAGAAGGCGTTCTCTTCCTTTTGTGTTAATTTTGCTAACATTATTGGGAAATAATATTCGCTTGCGTCAAATGGATTCACGAATAATCTTTTCCCGGGAGAGGAAACCGGATTTCCGGTCCGCAGGAGGGTCCTTCATCCCAACGCGTGAGTGACCGACGGCGAGCGCAGGCGCTCGACCAAGGCATCTCGGCGGCATTCGCGTTCGGCGGACAGGCCTGCCGATCAGACAATGTATTGAAAAACGTATCGCCCTTGAGGCGCACAGGACGGATACTATGGTGAAAATGGCAATCGAGGTCGGTGGCACCTTCACGGATCTCATCTGGATCGAAGACGGCGTGGTGCACAGCCATAAGGTTCCTTCCACGCCGCACGATGCATCGATTGGCGTTCTGGATGGCCTCAACTCCGCGCTCGAGGGCGACCTGTCGGGGCTGGAGCAGTTGTTTCACGGATCAACCGTGGCGACAAACGCCGTCATCGAGCGGAAGGGATGCCGGACCGCATTGCTGACCACGTCCGGCTTCAAGGACCTGCTGCGTCTGCAGAGACAGTTGCGGCCCAACGTCTACGCTATTGCCTGCCGCAAGCCCGAGCCCCTCGTTCCGCTCAATCTGACCATCGAGGCTGAGGAGCGCGTCGACGCGGACGGCCAGGTTGTCACGCCGCTTGATGAAGACGCGCTTGTCGCTACGGTTGAGGGCCTGCTTGAAACGGAAAAGCCTGAAGCGCTCGCCGTCTGCCTGATGCATGCCTATCGCAATCCCGAGAACGAGCAGCGTATCCGTGAAATCATCGGCAGGCTGAAGCCGGATCTGCCTGTTGTCCTGTCCTCGGACGTGCTGCCGACGTTCCGCGAATATGAACGGGCCTCGACGACGGCCATGGCCGCCTATCTCGTCCCGCTGGTCGGTCGCTATCTCGAAAGGCTCGAGCAGCATCTTCATGCCGGATCGCCCGGAAGCAATCTGTTTGTCATGCAGTCCTCCGGCGGCGTCCTCCCAAGCACCGGCTCGCATGCGCGCGGCGTGGAAATGCTCAATTCCGGCCCGGCGGCCGGCGTCATCGGCGCGGTCAGCATGGCCGGCGCGATCGGCGACAAGGATGTCATCACGCTCGATGTCGGCGGGACCAGCGCCGACATCTGCCTGATCGCAGGCGGCGCGCCCGGCATCACTTCCGAAACGGAAGTGGATGGCCTGCCCGTCGGCCTTCCCAGCATCGATATCGCCAATATCGGGGCTGGCGGCGGCAGTCTTGGCCATATCGATGCCGGCGGCATGCTGCAGGTCGGCCCGCGTTCGGCGGGCGCTCGCCCTGGCCCGGCGTGCTATGGTCATGGCGGCGAGGTGCCGGCGTTGACCGACGCCCTGGTGGAACTGGGCTGGATCCGTCCGGAACGGTTTCTCGGCGGGCGCATGCCGCTCTATCCGGAGCGCGCCACGGCGGCATTGCAGACGCTTGCGGTGGGCGAGGGCGAGACGGCCGCTTCGATGGCGCAGGCGATGGTCGATATTGGCGTCGCCCATGTCAGCCAGGGCATCCGGCTCGTCTCGGTGCAGCGCGGTCATGATCCGAAAGGCTATGCGATCTACGCCTATGGCGGCATGGGGCCGATGATCGGTGCGCTTGCCGCCACCGAACTCAAGGTGAACCGCGTTGTGGTGCCGCCCTATCCCGGCCTGTTCTCCGCGCTCGGCCTTCTGGTTGCCGACCTCAAGCGCATTTATCGCGAAACCAATCTGATTAGGGTGACTGACGATGTCGCCGGCGATGTGCGCGCCACGTTCGAACGCATCCGGAAGCAGGCGGAGGAGGAATTTGCAGCCTTCGGCTGCAAGCCCGAGGAGATTGCCTTCGAATACGAGCTGGAAATGCGCTTCGTCGGCCAGGGTTATGAATTGCTCTCGGATGTCGATCTCGACCGGGTCGAGCGCGAGGGCAAGGCCTATATTCTCGAGCTCTTCAAATCCACGCATGAAAAGCGCTATGGCGCTGTGGCATCCATGGGGGACGTGGAAATCGTGACCTTCAGGCTGACGGCGGCGGTTGCCGCGGCCACCGAAGTCATGTCGTCGCTCACCCGACCGGTCGTCTCGACCGAGGCGCCTCAGCCGACCACCACCGGCGAAATCACATTCGGCGGTTCGCCGGTTGGCTGCCAGTATTTCTGGCGCGGCGATCTTCTTCCCGGAACGGTGATCAAAGGCGCGGCGGTGATTGAGGAGCCGACCGCCACAACGCTGGTTCCACCGGACTGGACCGCGACGGTCGATCCTACCGGCGCCCTTATCCTGACAAGCGAGGCCTAAACAATGTCCGACAAACTCACGCCAGCGACATTCAACATCATCAGCAACGGGCTTCACGGCATCGCGCAGGAAATGGGCGAAAAGCTCGTTCGCTCCGCCTATTCCACGATCATCCGCGAGGCGCGGGACTGCTCGACGTCATTTCTCGACCGGAATGGCAGGATCATCGCCCAGGCGCAGTTCTGCCCGATCCACATGAATTCCTTCGGCAAGGTCTTCGAGGCCTTTGCAAACAAGTTCGATCTGTCGACCATCCAGCCGGACGAGGGACTGATCACCAATGACCCTTATAGCGGCGCACAGCATCTCAACGACATCATCCTGTTCACGCCGGTATTCTATCGCGAAAAGCTGGTAGCGTTCAGCGCCTCGCTCGGCCACCATATCGATACCGGAGGCGGCGCGGCCGGCCCGAATGCAGGCGCGAACGACGTCTATTCCGAAGGGCTTCGGATTCCGCTCTCCCGCTTCAACGTCCACCGGGATCTCGGCGACGGCCTGCTTGAACAGTTTATCCGCATCAACGTTCGCCCGCCCAATGAGGTCATGGGCGATATCTACGCCCAGTTTGCCGCAAACCGCACCGGCGAGGCGCGTTTCATCGAAATGCTCGAGCGGTTCGGCGAAGACACGGTGCTGGCCGGCGCGGCCGAATTGCAGGATTACTCGGAACGCCTGGCCCGCGAAGCGATCCGCGCGATCCCGGACGGCGTCTACCAGGCCGAGGACTTCGTCGATGACAACGGGTTCACGTCCGACCCCCTTCGCGTGGCGGTCAAAATCACGGTGGAGGGCGATTCCCTCGAACTGGATTTCTCCGGAAGCGCTGCCCAGACCAAGGGCATCATCAACTCCCCGCTGGCCGCGACGATCTCCGCGGCCTATGGCGCCATCGGCATCCTGCTGGGCGGCGGCCGCATTCCCGTCAATGACGGCCTCTATCGCCCGATCCGCGCCGTCCATGTGCCCTATGGCAGCTTCCTCAACCCGAGCGAGCCGCGGGCCGTGCGGGCGCGCAACAATGCCTGCCATCGCGTCTACAACGTCATCATGCTGGCGATGTCCGAAGTGGTCCCGAATCAGGTGCTGGCCTCCGGTCACGATACCACCAATGCGATCGGCATGGGCCACATCGCGCCGGATCGCTATCGGGTCTACATGGAGGTCGTCGGCGGCGGATGGGGCGCTTCAGCTGGGGCGGACGGGGCCGATGTCGTCGACGGCTATGTCGGCAATTGCTCGAATGTCCCGGTGGAATCGCTGGAGACCGACTATCCGTTCATGCGGGTCGAGGAATATTCGCTGCGGCGCGGCTCTGCCGGCGCGGGCGAGCGGCGCGGCGGACTGGGCGCCCGCCGGGTCTATCGGATCCTCGCCGACGGCGTCACCTTCAATTCCTACTCCGACCGTTTCAAGGTCGCGCCCTGGGGGCTGTTCGGCGGCAGGGAGGGCCAGCACTCACGCTTCGCGGTCGAGCGCAACGGCGAACGCATCGAGCTCCCCTCCAAGGGCAACACCGAACTCCTCAAGGGCGACCGCCTGATCATCGAGACAGCCGGCGGCGGCGGCTATGGCGATCCGAAAAAGCGCGACCGCGCGGCAATAGAGCGCGAGATCGCCGAAGGTCTGCTGACAGCAAGCGAGGGCGCGGAGATTTACGGCTATTCGTGACGTGACCTGGCTCGGTCCCACAGGACACCCGGGCCAAACGCGAAGCCATATCCCTTCAGCCGGCACATGGCAGGCCGCTCGGCTAACCCGAAACCCGCTCGATCAGAGTGCACTCGACCTTGAGTTGGTCATGGGCGCTGGTCAGCCCGCCCATCATGTCCTCGAGCAATTCGACGGCCATCGCGCCCATTTCGAACATGGGGAGATGGTAGGTGGTAAGCGGGGGCATGGTGAACTGGGCGATATCGCGATTGTCGAAGCCGACGACGGCGACGTCGGCGGGGATGGATTTTCCGAGCTCCTTCAGCGCCTCAAGGCAACCGATCGCCATCAGGTCGTTGGCGCAGAAAATGCCGTCGGGCGGGTCGGGAAGCTTCATCAGTTCGTGGGTCTTTTCATAGCCGGATGACGGCTCCCAGTTGCCGTAATGCACGAGCTTCGGATCATAGGCGAGGTCGTTGCTGGCGAGCGCCTGCTTGTAGCCGCGCAGCCGGTCGCGCGGGTTGTCGAGCCCTTCCTGGCCGTTGATCAGCGCGACCCGCCTGCGCCCGCCGGCAATCAGGCGCTCGGTCGCGGCGCGTCCGCCGGCCACATCGCCGGGCACAATCGAGGGTAGGCGGCGTTGCTGGTCGTAGCAGTTGACGAGCACGGAGGGTGCATCGAGAAGCGCCTGCGGCGGATCGACCTTGCGGGTCAGGATCGTGCCGAAGATATAGCCCACCAACGTCTGGCTTTCGCAGATGGACAATACCCCATCATCCGGATCCTCGCCCTTGCGGAACACGCCAAGCGTCACGATGATCCCGTTCTCCAGCGCCTTTTCCCGCGCGCCCTCGAAGGCGAGCGCCATCCAGGGGTCGGTGGTGAGCTCATCGACGAGGAAGACGATGACCTTGGCGGCCGCGTGGCTGGCGGTCGCCGTCTTGTTGGACAGCCGATAGCCCAGCGCCTCGGCGGCATCGAACACTCTTTTGCGCGTCGCTTCGCTGAAGCGGGCGCCGGAACTGCCGTTGAGAATGAGGGAGACGGTGGCCTGGGATACGCCGGCGCGGGCGGCGACATCCATCATTGTCGGTTTCAATGCATTCTCCAAGACGATCGGCGCAGTCGCCACTGGCAGGCCTCATGATCTGAAATGCCTGATTCGGTCGAAGGCCACCGCGATAATTATGAAGGTACCTATGAACATTCCTTGCCAGAATGTCGAGATGCCGAGAAGGATCAGGGAGTTTCGAATGACCTCGATCAGAAGCGCGCCGACGACCGCGCCGATTGCCGTGCCCTCGCCGCCGGCAAGGTTGGCGCCGCCGATCACCGCGGCTGCGATTACGGTCAGCTCCAGCGCCTGGCCGAGATTGGTGGTCACGCTGCCGAGCCATCCGGCCATCAGGATTCCCGCCACGCCCGCGGTGAAGGCGGAGAACATGTAGATGCTGACCTTCAGTCGCTTGACCGGAATGCCGGTCAGCCGCACGGCGCTCTCATTGCTGCCAATGGCATAGACATGCTGGCCCCAGCGCGTCCATTTGAGCGCGAGCGACATGATGAGCGTCAGGAATGCCAGCGCGTAGAGCGGGTGCGGAATGCCGAGTGTCGAGCCGCCGCCAATCCACAGCAGGAGATCATGGTCGGGCCCGAATTCCCAGATCATCTTGTTGTCGGAAAGCACCATGGCGAGCGAGCGTGCGGCGGAAAGCGTGCCAAGCGTGATCACGAAGGGCGGCATCCCGCCATAGGCGATCAGCACGCCGTTCACCAGCCCCACCAGAAGTGCTGCGCCGATCGCCATGGGGGCGGCGAGCCAGAAAGACATGCCGCCGGCCATCAGCACACTGATCACCATCGCGCTCAAAACCACGCTTGAGCCCACCGACAGATCGATCCCGCCCGAGGCGATCACCACCGTCATGCCGATCGCGATGATGCCGACGAAGGCGAAGTTGCGGGCGACGTTGAACAGGTTTCTCTCGCTTGCGAAAGTATCGGTCATGAGGCTCAGCGCCAGGCAGGCCGCGACCGCGGCGACGAACACCCAGAAAAGCTGCTGGGTGGCGAGCTTCGATGCCCAGTTGCGGTGCTGGCTTCTTGATATAACGTTGTCCATGGTGGTCATCGGTTCGCCTTTCTATGCCGCTTCGATTGCGCCGGTGATGAGACCGGTGACTTCTTCGGGAGAGGAGCCTGCCGCAGGCTTGCTGGCGACAAGCTCGCCCCGCCGCAAGACGGCGATCCTGTCGGCGACGCCGAAGACATCGGGCATCCGGTGGCTGATCAGGATGACGCTGATGCCCTGGTCCTTGAGCCTCAGGATCAGGTCGAGCACCTCCTTGACCTGACGAACCGAGATCGCCGCCGTCGGCTCGTCCATCATCACGATCTTCGGCTTCGAGAGCAGCGTGCGCGCAATGGCGACCGCTTGGCGCTGGCCACCGGACATTTTCCTGACGAGATCACGCGGATGGGTTTCGGATTTGAGTTGGCGGAAGAGGTCTGCCGCGGTCTCGTTCATCTGGCGATAGTTCAGATATTTCACCAGCCCGACCCGGCGCATGGCCTCGCGGCCGAGAAAGACATTCGAGGCGGCCGACAGGTTGTCGCAGAGCGCCAGGTCCTGATAGACGACCTCGATGCCTTGCTCCTGCGCATCGCGCGGTCGGTGGAAGGTCACGGGCTTGCCGTCGATGCTCATTTCGCCCGCAGACGGCGGAAAATTGCCGGCGATGATCTTCACCAGCGTGCTCTTGCCCGCGCCGTTATCGCCCATCAGGCCCAGCACCTCCCCCGGCGCGATTTCCAGCGACACGGATGACAGGGCCTGAATGGCCCCGAAATTCTTCGATATTCCCGACAAAACAAGTCTCGACACAGGTCCCCTCCTTGTTGTTCAGCGCCGCTCCTGAGAGCCGAGAGCTTAATCGGCTGCCTCCTCCGGCACCATAACTAAATCGATAATAACTTGACTTAATATTATTAGTAAATAATTATCACGACCGACACAAGGAAATATCGAGGGGTGCGGATGAAGCTGCTGGTGACCGGCGCGGCCGGAAAAGTGGGACAGGCGTTCTTGCCCGCCTTTCTGGCCGAGCAGCGTTTTTCGGATTTCGAGGTGGTGGCGCTTTGCAACAATCGCCTCATCGAAACGGATGATCGCCGGGTCACCGTGATCCGCGGCTCGATGGCCGATGAACAGGTGGTCGAGCGGGCGCTCAATGGCGTCAGCCATGTCGTTCATCTGGCCGCGGTGAAGGAATCGCCCGATCTCGCCATCGATGTCGCGTTGAAGGGACTTTACCTTTTGCTCGACCGGTTCCGCCGGTCTGCTACAGGTCGCCAGTTCCTGCTGCTCAGCGGCGATTGCGTCGTCGGCCATATTTTTCAGGGCTACGCCGCGCCAATCACCGAAACGTCGCCGCGCCGCGCCTATCCGGGCGTCTATGCGCTGACCAAGGTGATGGAAGAGGTGATGCTGGAACAGTTCGGCATCCAGTATGACCTTGGCTACACGATCCTGCGCGCGCCGTGGATCATGGAAAAGGATGATTTCAGATATGCTTTTGCCCTCGACGACACCCAGTTCGGTGGCCCGCCTTGGGAAACGCTCGTCGAAGCAGATGATCTTGCGAAAATGCGCAATGGCGACGTCTTTCCCACCATGCGCGATGCCGAAGGCCGTTTTCTGAAGCGCAACTTTATTCATGTCGACGATTTGGTGAGCGCGATCCTGCTTGCGATCGACAATCCTGAGGCCCATGGCGAGCTCTTCAATATCGCCATGAACGAACCCGTCGATTACGGCGCGGTCGCGGCGATGGTGGAGACCAACGGCAGAGACCGGGCCGAGATAACGACGCCGTTTCACAGCAATTGGCTGGACAATGCCAAGGCCCGCAAGGTGCTGGGCTGGACGCCGTCTGTCGGCCTCGAGGAGCTCATTGAACGTGCATGGAACTACAGGCGCGGCGAAAACGACCCGCGCATTGTCTGGTATCCCGGCTGAGGAAGGAGCCTTTGCCGGCGATTGCGAAGAGGAGGAGAATTGCAATGAATATCAAGTATCTGGCTATAACCGCCCCGTCGGCGGCCATGCTTCTTGCCGGTCAGGCGGGAGCGCAGGACAAGAAGACGCTGGCCATCGTGGTCAAGGGACTCGATAACCCGTTCTTCGAGCAGATCAATCTCGGCTGCAAGAAGTGGCTTTCGGAAAACAAGGACAGCGAATACGAGTGCCTCTACACCGGGCCCGCCTCGTCGTCCGACGAAGCCGGCGAGGTGCAGATCGTTGATGACCTCTTGACCCGCGGCGTTGCGGCGATCGCGATTTCGCCGTCGAACGCGCCGGCCATGGCCAACCGCATTCGCGAGATCGCGCCGGACGTTCCGGTCATGACCATCGATGCCGATTTCCTTGAGCAGGATCGCGATCTGCGCAAGACCTATCTCGGCACGGACAACTATCTGATGGGCGTCAAGATGGCGGAAGAGGCGAAAAAGCTTCGCGCTGACGGCGGCACGGTCTGCCTCCAGCTCGGCAATGTCGCCGCCGACAACATCAATGCCCGCGCCCAGGGCTTCCGCGACACGATCGCGGGCGAAAAGAAAGTCGACCGGCTCACCGGCCAGAACGGTTGGACCGAGATCGAGGGTTGCCCGGTCTTCACCAACGACCAGGCCGACCTCGCCAACCAGCAGATGTCTGATGTGTTTACCGCCAATCCGGATCTCGATGCCTTTATCCTGATCGGCGGCTGGGCGCAGTTCGCCCCGCAGGCCTACACCCAGGTGACGGATCAGGTGATGGACAGGCTGAAATCCAAGGATCTGATCATCATCGCCGGCGACACGCTGCCGCCGCAGACCAAGGCCTTCCGCGAGGGGCGCAGCCATGTGCAGGTCGGCCAGCGTCCGTTCGAGATGGGCTACCGCGCGCCCGACGTCATGATCCAGCTTATCAAAGGCGAAAGCGTCGACGATCCGCTGTTCACCGGGCTCGACGTCTGCACCGCGGACGAACCTGGCTTCTGCGAGAACAACTGAGACCCCGGCGGGCGGCTTGCCCTTCAGGCGGTCGCCCGTCCGCGCCAGCGCATGCCACGGCGTCGGGCAAGGCCCGCTGCGGCGTTGCCGTGCGCCATTTTCAACCCGGTAAGAGCGATCCTGGAGGAGAGGGTCGCGGGAGGACATCATGAACAAGACATCCCTATTCCTGGCTGCAGCGGGCTTCGCTGTAACCGCAACCGCCGCAATGGCCGACGACAAGCCTCAGCTTGCCTTCGTCGTCAATGCCGCATCGGACTTCTGGAAATTGGCCGAGGCGGGTGTCACCGCAGCCCAGGCCGAGCTGCCGGGCTACGAGCTGCAGTTTCGCTATCCGGCCCAGGGCACCGCCGCTCTGCAAAACGCGCTGATGGACGATCTGGTCGCCGCCGGCACGGACGCGATCATGATTTCGTCGGCCGATCCGAAGAACTCGATCGACGCCTTCAACCGGATTGCCGCGCAGGTGCCGCTGTTCACCACCGACAGCGACGCGCCGCAATCCGACCGGATCGCCTATCTCGGCTCGTCGAACACCGCCGCTGGCGTTCAGGCTGGTGAAATCGCCGTCGGCGCGATGCCGGATGGCGGCAAGTGCATGGGCTTTGTCGGCTTTCTCGGCGCGGACAATGCCAAGGAACGCATCGCCGGCTTCCGTCAGGCGGTCGAAGGCAAGGGCATCGAACTGGTGGATGTGCGCGGCGACGACGTCGATTTCGCCCGCGCCCGCTCCAATGTCGATGACGTGCTGGCCGCAAGCCCGGATATCAACTGCATGGTGGGTTTTTATTCCTATAATCCGCCGAAGATCTACGAAGCCCTTCAGGCGGCCGGAAAGCTGGGCGACATCACCGTCATCGCCTTCGACGAGGACCCGATCACGCTCGGCGCTGTTCGCGAAGGCTCGTTCGCCGGCACCGTCGTGCAGGACCCATACCAGTGGGGCTATCAGGGCATGAAGCTGATGGCGTCCTACCTGGAAGGCGACAGGTCGGAAATTCCGGCGGACGGGCTGATCATCGTGCCCACCAAGATCATCGACAAGGACAATGTCGATGCCTTCGAGGCCGAGCTCAAGAAGCGCATCAACGGCTAGCCCGGGAAATGCGGCGTCCCTCCTGTCGCCACAGGCATTTCCCGCCCGTGCGGACATCATTGTCCGCACGGGTCAATCGGACGGTTTGAGGAAACGATGGCACCGATCGGCACACCCATTTCCCTGACGTTGAGCGGCATCACCAAGGTCTATTCCAGCGCCATTGCCCTCAACGATGTTTCGCTGGAGATCGCCGGCGGCGAGGTCGTCGGCCTGATCGGCGAGAACGGTGCCGGCAAGTCCACGCTGATGAAGGTGCTCGGCGGCGCAATCCGGCCGGACAACGGCGCAATCATCATTGACGGTCATCGCATGGAAAGCCTGACCCCCGCCCGCGCACTGTCGCATGGCATAGCCTTCGTGCACCAGGAACTGAACCCGTTCTCAAATCTCGATGTGACCGGAAACGTGATGCTGGGTCGGGAATTGCGCAAGAGCCTGTTCGGCTTCATCGACCGCGCGGCGATGGAAGATCGCGTCCGGCCCTTGCTCGCCATGCTCGGCACACGCTTCGGCCCGTCCGATCCCGTGGCCGAGCTTTCGCTTGCCGACCAGCAATTGCTGGAAATCGCCCGGGCGCTTTCGACCAATGTTCGCCTGCTGATCCTGGACGAGCCGACATCGAGCCTGACGGTTTCGGAGACGCAGCGCCTGCTGGACGTCATCCGGCTTCTGCGCGGCCAAGGCGTCGCCGTCCTGTTCATTACCCATCGTCTTGGCGAGATAGAGGCGGTCGCCGACCGGGTCGTCGGTCTGCGCGATGGCCGCAATGCCGGCGACCTCGTCGGCGTCGATATCCGCAAGGATGCCATGGTGCGCCTCATGATTGGCCGTCCGGTTTCGGAATTCTACGAAAAGCCCGCCGACAAGCGCGGAGACATCGTGCTCGAGGCGCGGGGCCTGCGCACCGCCGCCGATCCGCATGAAAGCGTCGATCTTGTGTTGCGCGGGGGCGAGATTCTCGGGCTTGCGGGGCTTGTGGGCGCGGGGCGCACAGAGCTCGCCCGCGCCATTTTCGGCATCGACCCGATCGAAGCCGGAACGGTGACCGTGGCGCAAGAGCCGGTTGCGCCCGGCTCGGTGCCGGACGCGATCAGGGCCGGGATATGTCTGGTGCCGGAGGACCGCAAGTCCGAAGGTCTGTTTCTCGACTTCGCGATTGCCGGGAATATTGCGATGCCGAGCCTTGCCGCATTGTCGCGACGCGGTTTCGTCGACCGGCGGGCCGAGCTCGCTCTGGCGGTCGCCGCGCGCGACAATCTCGCGATCAAGGCGAGCCGGCTCGACCGGCCGGTTGCGGAGCTTTCGGGCGGCAACCAGCAGAAGATCGTGCTGGCGAAGTGGCTGGCGACACGGCCGAAGGTCATCATCCTGGACGAGCCGACGCGGGGGATCGATGTCGGCGCCAAGGCGGAGGTCTATCGCCTGATGCGCGAACTCGCCGCGAACGGCACGGCGCTTCTGATGATTTCCTCCGACATGGAGGAGGTGCTCGGCGTGTCGAGCCGCGTCGCCGTGATGAGCCAAGGCCGCATCGCCGGAATTCTGGAACATGAGGAACTGTCGGAGGAGAACATCCTGCGGCTGGCCGTCGGATAGAAGGTTACGATAATGCATAGAAAAGATATCGGGCTTGCGGTTCTGGTGATCTGCGTCGGGGCGATCGTGGCGCTGGTCAATCCGCGCTTTCTGTCGCCGATCAATCTTGCGAACACGGCCAACCTGATCGGGCTTTTCGGCCTGTTTTCCATCGCCGAAGCCTTCGTCATCGTGACCGGCGGGATCGAGCTTTCGGTCGGCTCCGTCATCGCGCTTCTTGGGGTCATCTTCATCGATCTGATTGCGACCCATGGCGTGGCATGGCCGGTTGCCCTCGCGATCGTTCTTGTGCTCGCCGTTTTCATCGCCCTGCTGCACGGCCTCTTGGTGACCAGGCTGAAGCTCCAGCCCTTCGTTGTGACCCTGTGCGGGCTGCTGATCTATCGCGGCATTGCCCGTTTCTACACCCGCGACGGCACGGCCGGCTTCACCTTTGGAACAGATTTTCCGGCGCTCGAATATCTCGTCGCCGGGCGCAGCTTCGGCATCCCGCACGCGGTGATCGCCTTCGCCCTCGTCGCCGTCGTCTCCTGGTTCGTCCTGCATCGCACGGTGTTCGGGCGGCATCTGTTCGCCGTCGGCAAGAACGAGGAGGCGGCACGCTATTCCGGCATCAATACGCGAAGGGTAATCGTCTCGGCCTATGTGCTGTGCATGCTGCTGACCGGCCTTTCGGCGGTGTTCTTCGCGATGTATACCCGCTCGGTGCAGCCGGCATCGCACGGCAATTTCTACGAGTTGTACGGGATTGCCGCCGCCGTGCTTGGCGGGTTTTCGCTACGCGGCGGCGAGGGCTCGATCATCGGCGTGGTGCTTGGCGTCATCCTGCTTCAGGTGCTGCAGAACCTCGTCAACCTTCTCGGCATTCCCTCATCCCTGAACTTCGCGGTCATGGGCAGCGTCATCCTGGCCGGGGTGATCGCCGACACGCAATTTTCCGCCTATCGCGAAAGACGCCGGCATCAGGCGGCAATGTCTCTGCTCGACAGAGCAACAGGGAGCGCCGACGACTGATCCTCATGCGGCTGCCTTGTCTGCTCTCTCATTGATCCTGATAACCCGGCGCCTTGGTGGCGAGGTCCGCAGTCAGGCTGTCAATCAGCGTCAGCCAGCGCGATTTCTCGCCTTGGCGGCGGTACAGGATCACCGGCGAGGTTGCTTGGGCATCGGCGAGCGGGCGATAGTGCACATCCGAGCGCATCTGCCGGGCCGAAGCCGGGATCACGCAGACCCCGGCGCCGGCCGCGACCAGGCCGAGCGCCGTCTGCAGTTCACGCACCTCCTGGACCTCGCCGGCGCGCGCGTCGGACTGAAGCAGGAGGTTCAAGACCTGATCAGCGTAGCTCGGCCGCGGTTCCTTCGGGTAGACGATCAGCCTATGCTCGCCCAGCTCGGCGAGAGGCAAAGGCCCGTCCGACTCTGCGAGTTTGGAGCCCGGAGGGACGGCCAGAACCAGCCTCTCCTCGTAAAGCACTGTGCTGACGATGTTTGGATCGGTCTGGCGCAGCCGGCCGAAACCGAGATCGATACGCCCCTCCTTCAGCGCCGGAATCTGCTGTATGGAGAGAAGCTCGACAAGCTGGATGTCGAGCTCCGGCGCCGATTGCCGCAGCCGGCCGATGAGCGCCGGCAGGCCGGCATAGAGCATCGAGGCTACGAATCCGATGGATAGAACCTGCTTCTCCCTCAGCCCCGCCCGGCGGGTGGAGGCCACCATCTGGTCAATCCGCCCCAGAACCTGAAGCGCCTGCTCGTAGAACAGACGGCCGCCATCGGTCAGGCGGACGGGACGGCTTGACCGGTGGAACAGAGCCACCCCCAGTTCCTCCTCGAGCAACTGAATCTGCCGGCTGAGCGGCGGTTGCGTGATGTTCAGGATCTCGGCGGCGCGGGTGAAGTTGCGCTGCTGCGCCACGGCGACGAAATAGCGCAGCTGTCGGAGTTCCATGTCTTCTCTCGCAAATCAAGGTATTCGGTATTCTGAGGAACGAAAGAGGCCTGTTTCGCAGATTTTTCGCCATACTATGCCCAATAGGTATCGAAACCAACAGAAATAGTGTTGGACGCGGCGGATGAATGCGCGCCAGTATTCGAGCATGAAGAGCTATCCAGATTACAATACCGTTCCGTCCGCAGCGTCCGGCCCCGTCGTCGAACGCATTGAAACCGTGCTGGTCGATCTGCCCACGATCCGGCCGCACAGACTGTCCGTCGCGACCATGGACGGCCAGACCCTGATGCTCGTGAAGGTGCATTGCAGGGACGGCATTACCGGCATCGGTGAAGGCACGACAATCGGCGGGCTCGCCTATGGCGGCGAAAGCCCCGAAAGCATGAAGCTCGCGATCGATACCTATTTCGCGCCGCTGATGACCGGGCAGGACGCCACGCGCATTCAGGCGCTGATGGCGCGGATCGGCAAGATGGTAAAGGGGAACCGCTTCGCCAAATGCGCGGTGGAGACCGCGCTCCTGGATGCGCATGGCAAGCGCCTCGGCCTGCCCGTCAGCGAGCTTCTGGGCGGACGCCGGCGCGACCGTCTGCCGGTCGCCTGGACGCTGGCCTCTGGCGATACCGGGCGCGACATCGCCGAGGCCGAGCGGATGCTGGACCTGCGCCGCCACAATATTTTCAAGCTGAAGATCGGCGCCCGGCCGCTCGCCGAGGACATCGCGCATGTCGCCCGCATCAAGGCGGCCCTCGGCGATCGCGGCGCGGTCCGGGTCGATGTGAACATGGCCTGGGACGAGATCGAGGCTGCGCGCGGCATGGCGGCGCTCGCCGATGCAGGCTGTGAACTGGTGGAGCAGCCGGTCGCCACGGCCTCGGGGCTCGCGCGGCTGGTTCGCCGTTTCCCGATCGCGCTGATGGCGGACGAGACGCTCACCGGGCCGGAATCGGCATTTGAGCTCGCCCGTGTGCATGGCGCGGATGTCTTTGCCGTCAAGCTGGAGCAGAGCGGCGGCGCGTTCAATGCGCTCAGGGTGGCCGCCGTCGCCGATGCCGCGGGCATAGGGCTCTATGGCGGCACCATGCTGGAAGGTGCGGTCGGCACCATCATCGCGGCCCATGCCTTTGCCACATTCGCGAACCTGCAATGGGGCACCGAACTGTTCGGACCGTTGCTCCTGACCGAAGAAATCCTGGCTACGCCGCTGGAATACAGCGATTTCTCGCTGACCGTTCCGGATGGCCCCGGGCTTGGCATCACGCTTGATCATGATCGCGTGGCCTTCTTCGCCCGCGACGGGTTTCACCGCGACACAACGTTCAGGAGATAGAAATGCTGTTTCATGTGCGTATGGATGTAAACATCCCCCGCGACCTGCCGAGCGACGAGGTGGCCGATATCCTCGCGCGCGAGAAGGCCTATTCCCAGGATCTGCAGCGGCAGGGCAAATGGCGCCATATCTGGCGGATCGCCGGGCAATACTCGAACGTCAGCATTTTCGACGTGGCCGACAATGACGAGCTGCACGTTCTTATTTCGGGTTTGCCGCTGTTCCGCTTCATGCGGATCGAAGTCGCGCCGCTGCTGCGTCATCCCTCTGCCATCCGCGAGGACGACAGCTGAACTCAAGATGGGCGCACCGCCCGGAAAATCATGTAACGCAAGGAGGAGAAATCATGACCGTAAAAATCTTCGACCGTCCCGATGTGCAGGAATTCCTGAATGTCGTGAGCGGACTGGACAAGGCGGACGGCAATCCGCGGATGAAGGAAATCGTTCACCGGCTGATGTCGGACCTGTTCAAGGCGATCGATGACCTGAACATCACGCCCGACGAATACTGGACCGGCATTGCCTGGCTGAACGATCTGGGTGCCGCGGGGCAGGCTGGCCTGATTTCGCCTGGCCTCGGTCTCGACCACTTCATCGACGAGCGCCTGGATGCCATCGACGAGGCGCTGGGCATCGAAAACCCGACGCCGCGCACCATCGAGGGTCCGCTTTACGTCGCCGGCGCGCCGGAATCGACCGGCTTTGCCCGTCTCGACGATGGCACAGACACCGATGGTCAGACGCTGATCATGCATGGCGTGGTCCATGGCGCGGACAAGAAGCCGCTGCCGGGCGCAAAGGTGGAAGTCTGGCACTGTGATACGCGCGGCTTCTATTCCCACTTCGACCCGACCGGCAAGCAGGCGCCGTTCAACATGCGCCGCACCATCATCGCCGACGAGAATGGCCGCTACAAGTTCCAGAGCATCCTGCCGAGCGGCTATGGCGTGCCTCCCGGCAGCCCGACCGAGAAGCTGCTGTCCGCGCTTGGCCGCCATGGTCAGCGTCCGGCCCATATTCACTTCTTCATCAGCGCGCCGGAACACCGCAAGCTGACGACCCAGATCAATATCGAAGGCGATCCGCTGATCAACGACGATTTCGCCTATGCGACCCGCGACGGCCTCGTGCCCCGCATCGTCGAGAGAACTGACGAGGAGAGCATCCACGCCAACAACCTGAACGGACCGTTTGCCGAGATCACGTTCGACATCTACCTGACCGCTCT
The DNA here is from genome assembly GCF_053484255.1 of Martelella sp. FLE1502. Classification (NCBI taxonomy): domain Bacteria; kingdom Pseudomonadati; phylum Pseudomonadota; class Alphaproteobacteria; order Hyphomicrobiales; family Aurantimonadaceae; genus Martelella; species Martelella sp. FLE1502. Next base: position 2,401 of record NZ_JBAKFQ010000007.1, on the reverse strand, counting down.
GGTCGACGGCGTTGACAATCAGGTCAACGAGATGCGCAAGCGCGCCGAAGGCTGATCTTGGCCTTTGCGCCGCCCGGCTTCAGGCCGGGCGGCGCGGATGAGAATCTGTTACCATGCCTTTAAAGGCACCGGCGTCAGCCTCGCCGAAGCGAAGGCGGGGTTGTGTTTCAAGCGCGGGATGCCTTGCCTGAAAACAGCTGGAGCCTGTCCATGCCGCATATCGATCTGCCCTCCCACCGTCTGCATTACCGTATCGACGGTCATGCCGGACCGTGGCTGGTGTTCTGTAACTCTCTGGGCGCGGACCTGACGATGTGGGATGCGCAGGAGGCCGATCTGAGCGACCGTTTCCGCATTCTGCGCTATGACCGGCGCGGCCATGGCGGATCGGGCGCGCCGGCCGGGCCTTACACGATAGATGATCTCGGCGGCGATGTTCTGACGCTGATGGATACGCTCGAGATCGACCGCGCGCATTTCTGCGGTCTTTCCATCGGCGGACTGACCGGGCAATGGCTGGCGCTGAACGCGCCGGAGCGTTTCGATCGCATGGTCTTGTGCGCAACAGCCGCCCGGATCGGCAGCGCGGAAAGCTGGAGAGACCGTATTGAAGCCGTCCGGTCCAGCGGCCTTGCCAGCATGACCGGGGCGACGAGGGAGCGGTGGTTTTCGCCGGAATTTGCGGCGCAGAACCCTGCCGCCGTCGATGCGATCCTCGATCGGTTTGCCGCAACAGACGCCGAAGGCTATGCCGGCTGCTGCGCCGCTCTCGCGCGCGCGGATTTCCGGGATGCGCTGGGCGATATTTCCAATCCCGTTCTCGCTGTCGCAGGCGCCGATGACGCCGTCTGTCCGCCCGCGGATCTCGCAATGATCGCCGATAGGGTGCAGGACGGAAAGCTCTGCGTACTGCCCGGCCGTCACATCGTGAACGTGGAATCGGCAACGGCGTTTAACGAGGCGCTGACCGCGTTCCTGTTGCAGGAATGAACCAGGCCGGCATCCCGGTTCGCCAGGCATGGGGCCCCGCGCCACGCGCTGCGTCAATCGAATTGTCAGAGCACCAGCGCCCGCCACAGCGCGACGAGCAGGAACGTTGCGAGCTGGATCGCGACGAAGGGGATCACAGCCAAATAGATGTCGCGAATCCGGACGTCCTTCATCGCATTTTGAGATAGAACAGGGCCATGCCGAGCGGAACGGTCCGAGTTTGGTGATTGTATGTCATACCGATATCTTCTGTTGTTCTTTAGATGTTGCCCGGCCTATATGGGCCAAGCCTCGGCTTGGTCTCGATGGCCCGATAGCCGACCAGAATGATGGGTGAAGCGAGCGTGGATGATCTGAACGAAAGCCTTCCGGAACAGCTTGAGCGCGCGCGCGTCGCCTGGTTCTACTTTGTCGGCGGGTTGACGCAGCAGGAAATCGCGGCCCGGATGAACATGACCCGGCTCAGGGTGAACAAGATCATCGGCCAGGTGCGCGAGGACGGAGCCGTCCAGATCGATGTCAAGCTGCCGCTCACCGGCTGCATTGCGCTCGCCGAAGCGGTTGCCGAGCGCTACGGCCTTGCCGAAGCCACCGTGGTGCCCGATGTGCAGGACTTCCTGGAACAGAAACGGGTGATCGGGGAGGCGGCCGGCGCGATGGCCGGCGGTCTGATCGAGCGGCGGGATCTCGGCATCGGCATCGCGACCGGCCGCACGCTGAGTTTCGCCGTGCGACGGCTGAACGCGCGACCGCATGCCAATAGCTGGGTCGTCGGTCTGACGGGAGGCGCGACGCGCTCTTCCGGCACCAACACATTCGAAGTGGCGACGAGCCTTGCCCGCAAGCTCGGCGTCGAATGCCATTATCTCACAGCGCCGCTCTATTGCGCCTCGCCCGAAAGTCGCGAGGCGCTGCTCCTGATCGACGAGTTGACGGATGTGCTGGCGCGCACCGAAATCGCCGATCTCGGCATCGCCTCCTGCGGCTGGCTTGCCGAGGACACGACGCTGACGCAGATCAGGGTGGTGAAGGACAATCTGGACGAGATCCTGAAACGCGGCGCGGTCGGCGAATTCCTGGGCTGTTTCCTGGATGCGCAGGGACAGCCGGTTGATCATTTTCTCAATGACTCGATCATGGCGCTCGCCCCTGAGAAGATGAAGCTGAAGCCGATGTCGATGCTGGTCTCCGGCGGGATCGAGAAGGTGCAGATCATCCGGGCGATCCTGCGCGGCGGCTATGTCAACCGGCTCGCCACCAACGAAGCCGTGGCCCGGGCGCTGATGGCCGGGCCACGGTAGAGCAATTCCAGGTGAAGTGGATACCGTCCGGAATCGTGTAAGAACAAAGTTCTTATCAGACTGCTGACAAAGCCCCAAGCTTTGACCATCGTGTGCCATCGACCCTTCGT